>NZ_JBHUUV010000020.1:0-145097 GCF_042670885.1 Streptomyces sp. NPDC057136 | reverse complement strand
GTCCGGGTGCGCGCCCCACATGTGTTCTCCCCGTGGTCCCGCCGGTCACCAGGCCGTCGCGGCCGAGGTCTTCTCCGACGGCAGCAGCAGCCACAGCGCCAGGTAGAGCAGGAACTGGGGACCGGGGAGCAGACACGAGACGACGAAGATCACGCGCATCGTCCCCGCGGAGGTACCGAAGCGCCGTGCCAGCGCTGCGCACACTCCACCGATCATGCGTCCGTCACGGGGGCGGGCAAGTGCGGCCATGGTGGGCTCCTTCGCGAACCGATGGGGAGCAGCTCCTGTTGTGCTCCCGATGTATCCATAGTGGCCCCGCGAAGGGGTGCAAAGCGTCGCTCTACGGGGCGATACCGACCCTGGAAATCGTCGGGGTCGAGCCCTGAGAAGCCTCGTTCCGACGTCGGGTCGCTGCTCCTCCCGCCCCCGCCCGCTGCCCACGCCGCAGCCGCGCCCGGCAGACCGGCACGACCAGCAGATGCGCGAGCGCCACGCCCACGGTGTTCAGCAGCAGCGAGTCGACGTCGACGACCTGCCCGGGCACCCCCGTCTGTGCCAGCTCGATGGCCAGCGAGATCAGCGCCCCGGCCGCGACGGTACGGGCCAGCGAGGCCCACGGGGATACGAACAGCCGGCCCCCGGCCATCGGCAGCAGCACCCCGAGCGGCGCCAGCAGCAGAAGCCCCGAACCGAACCGGTGCACGGCCTCGACCGGGCCGAGGGCCAGGTCTGCCTTGATACCGGCCAGGGGCTGGAAATTCGCGGCGGTCACCCACGCCACATCCAGGGGGCGCAGGGTCAGCCACCCGACGATCAGCAGATGTGCGGCGAGGAGGATTACCCCCGCCGCGCGGAAGCGGATGACGGCTTGGCCGTCCGAACCTTGACGCACGTCCACCAAGACGCCACGACCGGCAGGATCGGTTCCGCGCTGTCCGAGGAAGTGCTCAGCAGCACAGTACGGCCGGTCTCAGGGCAGTTCGAGCGCGCCGAGCGTGGGCACATCGCCGGGCCGGGTCTTCGTCTCCGACGTACACAGATAGCCCCGGGGCGCGTAGTTCCCCGGGCCGCCGAGTACGACCGTGCCGCCGGTCACCAGCGTCTCGCTGTCCGCGTACGAGCACACGAGCTGCGCCAGCGTCTCGGCCGACAGGTCCTCGGGCTGCTCGTTCAGACGCAGTGTGCCCGCCGGATCGCCCTCGCGGCCCTCGGCGACCCGCAGACCGGCCGGCACGTCGGTGGAGAACCCGGCCTGCCGCTCGTCGGCCTCCGGCTCCTTCTGCAGCTCGTCCAGGAGCACCCGCGCGACGCGGATACGGTCGGGCTTCGCGGCGTCCAGGCGCACCGAACGATTCACGATCATCAGCTGCGAGGCGCAGACCAGATACACCTGGACCTCGATCTCGTCCAGGGCCTGCGCGGTGACGTCATGGGCCGGGGTGCGGCACGGCAACCGGGACGGCGCGGCACCCGCGTCCACCGGCACCGAGGTCGACCTGATCCCGCACCCGGCGGCCAGAGCCGCTCCCGCCAGGACGGCGGCCAGCACCCGGCCGGTGCGCCGCGCCCGGCCGGTGCGGTGTGCGCGGTACGCACGGTCGCTGCGGCTCACGTCGCGCCACCCTCCTCGTTCAGGTCCTCCGCGCCGTGCTCCCCGGCCTCGGAGGTCAGTCGCTCGGCATCGCGGGGCAGCCGCAGTACGAACACCGCACCGTCGCCGTCCGGCGAGTTCGCGGCCGTGATGTCGCCGCCGTGGATGTGCGCGTTCTCCATGGCGATCGACAGCCCGAGGCCACTGCCTTCGGACCGGGGCCGGGAGGCGCTCGCCTTGTAGAAGCGGTCGAAGACATGCGGCAGGACGTCCTCGGCGATGCCCGGACCGTGGTCCCGTACCTCGATGACCAGTTCCTCGCCGACGATCCGTACCGACACGCGTACCGGCGAGCCGCCGTGCTTGAGCGCGTTGCCGATCAGATTCGCCAGGATCACATCCAGCCGACGCGGATCGAGCCGCACCATCATGCCGCGCTCGGCATCCAGATCCACCGCGTCCAGCCAGGCCCGGACGTCGATGCAGGCGGTGACCTGGTCGGCGACATCGACCGTGTCGAGGACGAGACGGGCCGTACCCGCGTCGAAGCGGGTCACCTCCATCAGGTTCTCCACCAGGTCGTTCAGCCTGCGGGTCTCGCTGACCACCAGGTGCACCGCGGGAGCGATCATCGGATCGAGACTGTCGGCCTCGTCCTCCAGCACCTCCGCGACGGCGGTGATCGCGGTCAGCGGGGTCCGCAGCTCGTGCGACATATCGGCGACGAACCGGCGGCTGGACTCCTCCCGCGCGCTCATGTCCGCGACCTTCTTCTCCAGCGCGCTCGCGGTCCTGTTGAACGTACGGGAGAGATCGGCCAGTTCATCGGTGCCGGACACCATGAGCCGGGTGTCGAGCTTGCCCTCGCCGAGCTTGCGGGCCGCGTCGCCCAGCCGCTGCACGGGGCGCAGTACGGTCGTCGCCGCACCCTGGGCGAGCAGCGCCGAGCCGACCAGCGCCAGGGCGGTCGCGATCCCCAGCGACCAGGCCAGCGAGTTGAGATCCTGGCGTTCCTGGTCGAGCGACTTCAGCATGTAGCCGGTCGGACCACCACCGATGATCTTCGTTCCGGCCACCAGGTACGGCCTGCCGCCGATGCTCGTGCGCTGCCAGAACAGGTGGTACTCAAAGGTGTTGCCCGACGTCATGGGCTGCTTCTTGCCCACCTGCTTCTGCAGGGACGCCGGTACGTCCTGCCGGGTGAAGGAATCCAGGTCGGAGTAGCCGACGATCGGCTTGCCCTCGTGCTTGTCGACCAGCAGCACGTGGTAACCGGGACTGCTGCTCGCCATCTGCACGGCGGCGTTCTGCAGATCGTCCCTGGTGGGAGGCGTCGGCAGGGTGGCCGCCCGGTTCTGCATCTGGCGGCGGAAGTCGCCGAGGGCGGAATCCTGCGTACGCGTCAGCACGGCCTCGCGGTTGAGCCAGTACGCGATCCCTGACGCGGACACCGCCGCCGTCAGCGCCACCAGTCCGAACACGACGACGAGCCGCAGTCGCAGACTGGTCCAGCGCAGACCGGTGAGCACGGTCCGCTTCGCGGACTCGCTCACTGAGGCGAGTCCAGCCGGTAGCCCACTCCGCGCACGGTACGGATCAGCGTCGGCGAGGACGGCACGTCCTCCACCTTCGCGCGCAGCCGCTGGACACAGGCGTCCACGAGCCGCGAGTCACCGAGGTAGTCGTGCTCCCACACCAGACGCAGCAGCTGCTGCCTGGAGAGCGCCTGACCGGGCCTGCGGCTCAGTTCCAGCAGCAGCCGCAGCTCGGTCGGGGTGAGCTGAAGGTCCTCGCCGCCTTTGGTGACGGTCATCGCGGAGCGGTCGATGATCACGTTCCCGAACGTCGCGGAGTCCGTGGACTCGCGTTCGCCCCGGCGCAGCACCGCGCGGATACGGGCGTCGAGCACCCGGCCCTGCACGGGTTTCACCACATAGTCGTCCGCGCCGGACTCCAGTCCCACCACGACGTCGATGTCGTCGCTGCGCGCGGTCAGCAGAATGATCGGCAGCTGGTCGGTGCGGCGGATGCGCCGGCACACCTCGAAACCGTCGATCCCGGGCAGCATCACATCCAGCACGACCAGGTCCGGCCGCTGCTCTCGCAGCAGGTTCAGGCCGTCCTCTCCCGTCGCCGCAGTGGCCACTCGGTGGCCCTGGCGTGACAACGAGAGTTCGAGAGCCGTGCGGATGGCGTCGTCGTCCTCGATCAGCAACAGGAAAGGCACGGGGGTCATTCTGGCCCATGGTGGTGCCTCAGTTCGACAGTTGGACGGCTCCAACGGTTCCGGCACGCCCAGGAGGCGGCCTGTGACACGGCTGTGACAGTCGGGGGACAGCGCCATGAAACTGCCCGGGCAAGCTCGTTGGCACATGGAACGAACCGACTCCACCGACGGGGGGCGCGAGATGAACGCAACGCACAGCACCGGCTCGACGAGCGCAGTTGTCACGCGTCTCCACGACGTCGGCCGGGGCACGGAGAAGTCCGGCGTAGGAGGGGGCACCTCCCTGCTCGAGCGAAGTCGAGAGCTCGGGGGAGGGCGGGGGTGCGTTCGCGTCGCCGGGCGTCAGCATCCGTCGTACATGACGGTGGTTGACGCACCCCTCGGAGGTAACGGGGAAAGTGCGTACGGGGAGGTCACGGGGGAGCGGAAGCCCGCAGCGGAGACCGAGGACGCCGAAGCGGTGTTCACGGCCTACGTCCAGGAGCGCCGCGCCTCCCTGTACGCCACCGCCTATCACCTGACCGGCGACCGGTTCGAGGCCGAGGATCTGCTGCAGAGCGCCCTCTTCTCGACGTACCGGGCGTGGGACAGGATCAGCGACAAGGCGGCGGTCGGCGGATATCTGCGCCGCACCATGACCAATCTGCACATCAGCGCCTGGCGCAGGCGCAAGCTCAACGAATACCCGACCGAGGAGCTGCCGGAGACGGTGGGCGACACGGACGCGATGCGCGGCACGGAACTGCGGGCGGTGCTCTGGCAGGCGCTCGCACGGCTGCCCGAACTCCAGCGCACGATGCTGGTCCTGCGGTACTACGAGGGCCGCACCGACCCGGAGATCGCGTCCATCCTCGACATCAGTGTCGGCACGGTGAAGTCGAGCATCTGGCGGTCACTCCGCCGGCTGCGCGAGGACGAGGTCCTCAGCTTCGGCCGTGACGAGGAGGAGTCCTTCGGCGAGCTGGTGGCCTGAGGCGACGGGGGGAACGGGGACGGGGGAACGGCCCGCTGCTTCGGGGGAGGCGGCGGTACGGGTACGGGGGTACGGGGGTAGCGCAACGGGGTCGGACGGGCCGGGGGGGCCTGTCCGACCCCGTTGCGCATGCGTTGCCGCCGGGCGCGGAGCTTGCCGTCCCGCCGGGGCGCTGCCCCGGACCCCGCTCCTCAATCGCCCCCAGACTTCGTCCGGGGGGACCCCCAAGAGGCTTGAAGGATGTCCTCAAACGCCGGACGGGCTTGAGTGTGCCGAGGCTTGCTGGATCGTGCTGGTCCAGGCGGAAATCCAAGCCTGCCCGGCGCTTGAGGACATCCTTGGAGCCGGTCCGGCGATTGAGAACCGGGAGTTCGGGGGCGGAGCCCCCGGTCAGGCCCCGCGTCCCGCCGTCGCCCGTCGGCACCGTCCCGCCGCCGCCGCGGCCAGCCGCCCCAGCGCCTCCTTCTTGCCACACGGATACGCACCCAGCGCCGTCTGACGGGCCACGATCCGCCGCTCGGCCCGCATCAGACGCCAGCCGCGCCGCAGCAGGAACGGCACCGACTTGCGCCCCTCCCGCACATCCCGCAGCAGCCGCCGCCGGAACGTCGTCGTGGGGCGCCCGCGCAGACACAGCGCGTCCGCCAGGAGATCCAGCTCCTGGCAGCGCTCCACGATGTCCGCAGCGAAGATGCCCTCGGCCACGAACAGGGGCGTGCGTTCGATGTGGAACGCCTCGTGCCCGACGCGGGCGCTCGTGGCGATGTCGTACACCGGCACGTCCGTACGCCCCGTGCGGCACAGCTCCGCGACGGCCGCGACCGCCGCGTCCGTGTCCCAGGACCGCACGGAGTCCCAGTCGATGTCCGTGCTGCCCGTGACCACGGGCAGGGTCGGGTCGTCGCCCTCCTTGTAGAAGTCGTCCAGGCGCAGCACCGGCAGACCGGTACGGGCGGCCAGGGAGGACTTGCCTGAGCCGGAGGGGCCCGCAAGCAGCACGACGCGGGTCGGGATCGATTGGGAATTCACAGAACAGAAGTGTGAGGCATTGACCCACGCAGGGGACCCCTCGGAGGTCCTGTTGGTATCGAGCATCACACCTCAACTACTCTGCGCGCACAGACGATTACCCGAACAGGATCGATTCAGGTGGAAAAATCATGGCTCGTCATGCACTGTCTGCACCTTCACGCACCCGGCGCCGCATTCTGCTGCGCGCAGGCCTGACCGTCACCGCGGTGGGCGCGGCGCTCGGTGCGGGAGGTGCGGCCGCCCAGGCCGCGCCGATGCCCGCCGCCCCGGCCACCGGCGCCGACAGCACCCTCGGAGCGGTCACCGAGACGGCCGGGCCGGCGCTGACCGGGGCGCTCGGTTACTCGCTCGCGGGAGGCATCGCACCCGTCACCGACCTTCAGCTCGACCCGCTGGCCGGGACGGGCGTCGACCCGCTGGACAACGCGGTGGGTACCCAGATCGCCGACTTCAAGCCGCTGACCACGGCCGTCCTGACCGACCCGGTGACCAGCGGCGGCGCGCTGAACGACCTGCCGGCCGGCGGGCAGGCGACCGGTCTGCTCACCGGCTGACCCGGTCCCACAACTGCGGGCCGCCCCGTTCCGGCATCCGGAGGGGGCGGCCCGCAGGCCCGTAAGGCCCGTTAAGAGGTCAGTACGAGGAGCCTGCGGCTCCCAGGGCGCCCGTGGGGTGCCAGACCGTCTTCGTCTCCAGGAAGGCCGTCAGACGGCGTGTGCCGGGGTCGGCCGTCCAGTCGGTGCCGTCGTCGGGCCCGTCCGTGTCCACAGGCTGTGGACGAAGGACGCGCTTCATGTTGTCCGCCGCAGCGATCTCCAGCTCCTTCGCCAGAGCGGCGTCGGCGCCCGTGAGGTCGATGGCGTTGACGTCCTGGTGGGAGGCGAGCGGGGCCGCGAGCTCCGCCGTCTTCCCGGACAGGATGTTCACCACGCCGCCCGGAAGGTCGGAGGTGGCCAGCACCTCGCCCAGGGAGAGCGCGGGCAGCGGGGCGTCGGCCGAGGCGATGACCACGGCCGTGTTGCCGGTGGCGATCACCGGGGCGATCACCGAGACCAGGCCCAGGAACGAGGACTTCTGGGGTGCCAGGACCGTGACGACACCGGTCGGCTCGGGTGTGGAGAGGTTGAAGAACGGGCCCGCGACCGGGTTCGCCCCGCCCACGATCTGACCGATCTTGTCGGTCCAGCCCGCGTACCAGACCCAGCGGTCGATCGCCGCGTCGACGACGGCCGCCGCCTTGGACTTCGAAAGGCCCTCGGCATCCGCCACCTCGCGTACGAACTGGTCCTTGCGGCCCTCCAGCATCTCCGCGACGCGGTAGAGGATCTGGCCGCGGTTGTACGCGGTCGCGCCCGACCAGCCGCCGAACGCCTTGCGGGCGGCCACGACCGCGTCACGTGCGTCCTTGCGGGAGGACTGCGGCGCGTTCGCCAGCCACCTGCCCTTGGAGTCGGTCACCTCGTACACCCGGCCGCTCTCGGAGCGGGGGAACTTGCCCCCGACGTACAGCTTGTAGGTCTTGAAGACGCTCAGACGGTTATCGGACATCGAGGTATGCCTCCAGGCCGTGACGGCCGCCCTCGCGGCCGAAGCCCGACTCCTTGTAGCCACCGAAGGGCGACGTCGGGTCGAACTTGTTGAACGTGTTGGCCCAGACGACGCCCGCGCGGAGCTTGCCGGCCACCGCGAGGATGCGGGAGCCCTTCTCCGTCCAGATGCCGGCCGAGAGGCCGTACTGGCTGTTGTTGGCCTTGGCGACCGCCTCGTCCGGGGTACGGAAGGTGAGGACGGACAGCACGGGGCCGAAGATCTCGTCTCGGGCGACGGTGTGCGCCTGGCTGACGTTCGTGAAGAGCGTCGGGGCGAACCAGTAGCCGGACGAGGGGAGTTCGCAGGGGGCGGACCAGCGCTCGGCGCCCTCCGCCTCCCCGGTCTCGACGAGCGCGGTGATCCGGGAGAGCTGCTCCTCGGAGTTGATCGCGCCGATGTCGGTGTTCTTGTCCAGCGGGTCGCCGAGGCGCAGCGTGGACAGGCGGCGCTTCAGGGCGTCCAGCACCTCGTCCTGGACCGACTCCTGTACGAGCAGCCGGGAGCCCGCGCAGCAGACCTGGCCCTGGTTGAAGAAGATGCCGTTGACGATGCCCTCGACGGCCTGGTCGATGGGGGCGTCGTCGAAGACGATGTTGGCGCCCTTGCCGCCGAGTTCGAGGGTGACCTTCTTGTCCGTACCGGCGATCTGGCGGGCGATGGCCTTGCCGACCGCGGTCGAGCCGGTGAAGGCGACCTTGTTCACGTCGGGGTGGCCGACGAGGGCGGCGCCCGCGTCGCCGTAACCCGTGAGGATGTTGACGACACCCTTGGGCAGGCCCGCCTGGCGGCAGATGTCCGCGAAGAACAGCGCGGAGAGCGGGGTCGTCTCGGCGGGCTTCAGGACCACCGTGTTGCCGGTGGCGAGCGCCGGGGCGATCTTCCACGCCAGCATGAGGAGCGGGAAGTTCCACGGGATGACCTGGCCGGCCACACCCAGGGGGCGCGGGTTCGCGCCGTAACCGGCGTGGTCCAGCTTGTCGGCCCAGCCCGCGTAATAGAAGAAGTGCGCGGCGACGAGGGGGAGGTCCGCGTCGCGGGTCTCCTTGATCGGCTTACCGTTGTCCAGGGTCTCCAGGACGGCGAGCTCGCGGCTGCGCTCCTGGATGATCCGGGCGATCCGGAACAGATACTTCGCGCGCTCGGAGCCGGGCAGCGCCGACCACTTCTCGAACGCCCTGCGGGCCGCCTTCACGGCCCGGTCGACGTCCTCGGCGCCGGCCTGCGCGACCTCGGCGAGGACCTCCTCGGACGAGGGGCTGACCGACTTGAAGACCTTGCCGTCGGCGGCCTCGGTGAACTCGCCGTCGATGAACAGCCCGTACGAAGGGGCGATGTCGACGACGGAGCGGGACTCCGGAGCCGGTGCGTACTCGAATGCAGATGCCATGGGGATCAGTCCACCGTCACGTAATCGGGGCCGGAGTAACGGCCGGTGCTGAGCTTCTGGCGCTGCATCAGCAGGTCGTTCAGCAGGCTGGAGGCGCCGAAGCGGAACCAGTGGTTGTCCAGCCAGTCCTCGCCCGCGGTCTCGTTGACCAGCACGAGGAACTTGATCGCGTCCTTGCTGGTGCGGATTCCGCCGGCCGGCTTCACACCGACCTGTACTCCAGTCTGCTCCCGGAAGTCGCGCACGGCCTCCAGCATCAGCAGGGTGTTCGAGGGCGTCGCGTTGACCGCGACCTTCCCGGTCGACGTCTTGATGAAGTCGGCGCCCGCCAGCATCCCGAGCCAGGAGGCCCGCCGGATGTTGTCGTACGTGGACAGCTCGCCGGTCTCGAAGATCACCTTCAGCCGTGCGGAGCCGCACTCCGCCTTCACGGCGACGATCTCCTCGTACACCTTCAGGTAGTGGCCGGAGAGGAAGGCGCCGCGGTCGATCACCATGTCGATCTCGTCGGACCCGGCCGCCACGGCGTCGCGGACGTCCGCGAGCTTGACGGCCAGCGCGGCACGGCCGGCGGGGAAGGCCGTCGCCACGGACGCCACCTTCACTCCTGAGCCGGCCACGGCGGCGACGGCGGTCGCCGCCATGTCGGGGTAGACGCAGACCGCGGCGGTGCGCGGGGTCGTGCGGTCGGTGGGGTCGGGGTTGACGGCCTTGGCGGCGAGAGCCCGGACCTTGCCCGGGGTGTCCGCGCCTTCCAGCGTCGTCAGGTCGATCATCGAGATGGCGAGATCGATGGCGTACGCCTTGGCAGTCGTCTTGATCGATCGGGTACCGAGGGAGGCGGCGCGCGCTTCGAGGCCGACAGGGTCGACGCCGGGCAGCCCGTGCAGGAAGCGGCGCAGCGCACTGTCGGACGCCGTCGCGTCGGCGAATGCAGGTGCAGTGGTGGGCATGGTCACCACATGAGCATATCTACGCGCGTAGCGACCTGTACAGGGCCCCTCCTCCTTCCCGCGCCGCACGCGTTCCTTCCCGCGCCGCACGCGCGCGACACGGCCGCCCGGCCGTGCCGGACGGCCGTCAGGCAGAATCGGGCCCATGACGAGCCCCACGCCTGCCCCCGAGCCGGCCTACGCCGACCGGACCTTCCGTTCGGTCGCCGGTCTGGTCTGCGGTGTGCTGCTGATCGCGCTGACCGCCTGGATCGGCGGCGACGCCCTGTTCCGTGGCGAGGGCCGGACCCCGTGGAAGGCACTTGCGGGGATGCTGGCCGTGATTCCGCTGATCGCGGCGTTCACGGTGCGGCCCGCGGTGTACGCGAACGAGGAGCGCATCCGCATCCGTAACCCGTTCAGGACCATCGTGCTGCCCTGGTCCGAGGTCGCCGACGTACGCGCCGGATACTCGACCGAGCTGTCCACCCACGCGGGCGTCACCTACCAGCTGTGGGCCGTCCCCGTCTCGCTGCGCGAGCGCAAGCGGGCCGCCAGGAAGGCGTCGCGGCAGTCGCAGGACGACCCGCACGGCAGGTCGTCCGTGAACGCCGACGTCCGCGACACCGCGTCACGTATCGCCGCCGCCGACCAGACCGTGGTCGACCTGCGCGAACTGGCCGAGGGAGCCGCACACCGCAAGGACCGCCCCGCCACGGCGACGGCCTCGGTCCGCTGGGCGTACGAGGTCATCGCCCCGGCCGTCGCGGGCACCGTGCTGCTCGTGGTGCTGCTCGCGATCGGCTGAGCCGTACGTGGGCGTGGGCGGGGACGGGGGCGGAACGACACCGGAGACCGATGACCGGGGCTGCCTCCGCCGGGTGCTGGGCGTCCCGCTCGTCCTCCTCCACCTGATGGCCGCCGCCTTCTGCTGGACGGCGCTGACCATCAGGGCTTCGGGCCCGTGGGACGACGGCGCGCTCGCCGGGATCGAGCTGTCGTGCATGCTCACGATCGCGATCGGCGCGGTGGCCCTGCTCATCACGGCAGCACCGTCGGTGCGCCGCGCGATGGGGCCCTGGTGGTTCGCGCCGCCGGTGGCTCTGATCGCGACCGCCGTCGTCCGCTGGGTGCTGCTGGACTGACGGCGGTGCGGTGACGCGGCCGGTCCGGGCGGGTGGCGCGGGCCGCTGGTGCGTGCGGCCGCGCCCCCACCGTCCTGGGCTCAGATTCCCGCGGCCGCCGACAGGTCGTGCTTGATCCCGGCGAGCAGTTCCGCGCCCCTGGCGCGCGCCGCGGGCAGCTCGTCCGCCGAAGCGACCGGCACCACGACCTCCAGATAGCACTTGAGCTTCGGCTCGGTGCCGCTCGGGCGGACGATCACCCGCGCGCCCTTCAGGTGATAGCGCAGACCGTCGGTCGGCGGCAGCAGTTCCGTGCCCTCCGACAGGTCCTCGGCCGAGGTGACGGAGAGGCCCGCCAGGGCGGTGGGCGGCTGCTCCCGCAGGCGCCGCATGGCGTCCGCGATGACCGTCAGGTCCTCCACACGGACCGATAGCTGGTCCGTGGCGTGCAGTCCGTGCGTGACGGCGAGGTCGTCCAGCAGGTCGAGGAGCGTACGGCCCTGCTCCTTGAGCACGGAGGCCAGCTCGGCGACGAGCAGGGCGGCCGTGATGCCGTCCTTGTCGCGTACGCCCTCGGGGTCGACGCAGTAGCCCAGCGCCTCCTCGTAGCCGTAGCGCAGCCCGTCGACACGGGCGATCCACTTGAAGCCGGTCAGCGTCTCCTCGTACCCGAGGCCCGCCTTCTCGGCGATGCGGCCGAGCAGCGAGGACGACACGATCGACTCGGCGAAGGTGCCGGTGACACCGCGGTCGACCAGATGCGTGGCGAGCAGCGCGCCGACCTCGTCGCCGCGCAGCATCCGCCAGCCGCCCGCGACGGCTGCGTCGGGCACCGCCACGGCGCAGCGGTCGGCGTCGGGGTCGTTGGCGATGACGAGATCCGGACCGGACCGGCGCGCGGTCGCGAAGGCGAGATCCATGGCGCCGGGCTCTTCCGGATTGGGGAAGGCGACGGTGGGGAACGCCGGGTCCGGTTCGGCCTGCTCAGCGACGAGTACGGGCTCAGGGAACCCGGCCCGCGCGAACGCGGCGGTGAGCACGGACGTACCGACGCCGTGCAACGCGGTGTAGACGACGCGGGCGGTACGCGGGGAGCCCGCGCCGAGCACCGAGTCCGTACGGGCCAGATAGGCGTCCAGGACCTCGTCGCCGAGGATCTCCCAGCCGTCGTCGGGGCGCGCCACGGTGTCGAGCGGGCCGACCGCCGCGATCGCGTCGGCGATCTCGCCGTCGGCCGGGGGCACGATCTGCGAGCCGTCGCCGAGGTAGACCTTGTAGCCGTTGTCGCGCGGAGGGTTGTGGCTGGCGGTCACCTCGACGCCCGCGACGGCGCCCAGATGCCTTATGGCGTACGCCAGGACCGGGGTGGGAAGCGGGCGGGGGAGCACCGCCGCCCGCAGACCGGCGCCGATCATCACGGCGGCGGTGTCGCGTGCGAAGTCGGCGGACTTGTACCGGGCGTCGTACCCGATGACGACGAGCCCGCCGCCCTGGCCCTGAGCGGTCAGATACGCGGCGAGGCCGGCGGCGGCCCGGATGACCACGGACCGATTCATCCGCATGGGCCCGGCCCCCAGCTCCCCGCGCAGCCCGGCCGTGCCGAACTGCAGGGTGCCCGCGAAGCGCACGGCGAGTTCGTCGAGATCCCCGGAGTCGATGAGCTTGCCGAGCTCGTCACGGGTCTCGGGGTCCGGGTCCTCGGCCTGCCACGTCCTGGCGCGGGCAATGAGGTCCTGCTGCACGGGGTCCGCCTCTCTGGGGGTAAGGGGGGTGGGGCGCGGGCTGCTGCACGGGGGCTCCGCCAAATCTCAGCCCCGCCGGTGTTTGAGGCGCGGGGTCAGGGGCGGAGCCCCAGGGACACGTCAGATGCGGTCCAGGACCCGTGCCAGCAGCGCACCCATCCGGGTGGCCGAGTCGCGGCCGGCCTGAAGGACCTCTTCGTGGTTGAGCGGCTCGCCGGACAGTCCGGCGGCCAGGTTGGTCACGAGCGAGATGCCGAGGACCTCCGCACCCGCCTCGCGCGCGGCGATGGCCTCCAGCACGGTGGACATGCCGACCAGGTCGCCGCCCATGACGCGGACCATGTTGATCTCGGCCGGAGTCTCGTAGTGCGGGCCGGGGAACTGCACGTACACGCCCTCTTCGAGCGTGTCGTCGATCTCCTTGCACAGCGCGCGCAGCCGCGGCGAGTACAGGTCGGTGAGGTCGACGAAGTTGGCGCCGATGATCGGGGACGCCGCCGTGAGGTTGATGTGGTCGCTGATCAGGACCGGCTGCCCGGGGCGCATGCCCTCGCGCAGACCGCCGCAGCCGTTCGTCAGCACGATGGTCTTGCAGCCCGCGGCGACCGCGGTACGGACCCCGTGCGAGACGGCGGCGACCCCGCGGCCCTCGTAGAAGTGCGTGCGGCCCAGGAAGACCAGGACTCGCTTGTCGCCGATCAGGTACGAGCGGATCGTGCCGCCGTGGCCCTCGACCGCCGGCGCGGGGAACCCGGGCAGCTCGGTCACCGGGAACTCGGCCTCCGGTGCGCCGAGCGCGTCGCCCGCGGGGGCCCACCCGGAGCCCATCACGAGGGCGACGTCGTGGGTCTCGGCGCCGGTCAGCTCGCGGAGGCGGGCGGCGGCGTCGGCAGCGGCGGCGTGCGGGTCGCCCTGGATGTTGTCCGGAATAACAGATGCGTTCACGCGGATGAGGGTAGCCGGTGAATCCCTACGCGCGTAGATGACTATGCGCAGACACTGACCGGACCTGTTCGTACTTTCCTACAGGAGTGAGGCGTGCCCGGCGCTCAGCAGGGGCGCTTGCGGAGCTCCATCACATAGTCGTGCGGGGCCCCGGCCGACTCCGCGGCGTCGGCCACTTCGCCCAGATAGCGGGCCGAGGGCAGCCCGCCCTCGTACCCGTTCAGCACATACATCCAGGCCGGCTCCTCGCCGTCCAGGGTGTGCACCCGTACCCGCATGCGCCGGTATATGTCGAGGCCGACGCCTTCCCAGCGGTCCATGGAGTCCTCGTCCATCGGCGCGATGTCGTACAGCGCCACGAAGACCTGGGAGCGGGGCGCCTCGACCACCGTGGCCAGCGCGCCTTCCCAGCCCATCTGCTCCCCGCCGAACGTCAGCCGCCAGCCGTTGAGCCAGCCGGTGCCGCGCAGCGGGGAATGCGGAGCGCGGCGCGTCATCAGCCGCGCGTCGAGGTTGCCGGCGTACGCGGCGTAGAGCGACATGTGGTCGAGGGTACGGGAGGTGGCAGCGGGAGTGCCGGTTGCTGAGCGCAAGGGACCGCCGGAACGCCCCGTTGGTGCACGCCGGACCCGGTTCCGGCGGGCCCCGCCCACGTATGGAGGGCCCCGGGGCGAAGCACTTTGGCGGGTGCGGGACAATGGCGTACGTACTGCATTCCCCCGGGGTGATCCCCCGGACCCCGGCCGCGGCGGCAAACGGCCGCGGGATGACACCACGCGAGGCGGACTTTTCGTGACCCGGATCGTGATCATCGGCGGCGGCCCCGGCGGCTACGAGGCAGCACTGGTGGGCGCCCAGCTCGGCGCGGAGGTGACCGTCGTCGACTGCGACGGCCTCGGCGGCGCGTCGGTACTCACCGACTGCGTGCCCTCCAAGACCCTGATCGCGACGGCAGAGGTGATGACCACCTTCGACTCTTCGTACGAGGAGTTGGGCATCATCGTCGCGGACGACACGCCGCACATGGAGCAGGCGGCGCGTGTGGTCGGTGTCGACCTCGGCAAGGTCAACCGACGGGTCAAGCGCCTCGCGCTCGCCCAGTCCCACGACATCACCGCGTCCGTCACCCGCGCGGGTGCGCGCGTGATGCGCGGCCGCGGCCGGCTGGAGGGTCTCCAGGCCGCCGACGGCTCCCGGCAGGTCGTGGTGACCGCCGCCGACGGTACGGAGGAGTCGCTGACCGCCGACGCCGTGCTCGTCGCGACCGGCGGACACCCCCGGGAGATCCCGGATGCGCTCCCCGACGGCGAGCGCATCCTGAACTGGACCCAGGTCTACGACCTCGACGAGCTCCCCGAGGAGCTCATCGTCGTCGGCTCCGGCGTTACCGGCGCCGAGTTCGCCGGTGCCTACCAGGCCCTCGGCTCGCGCGTCACGCTCGTCTCCTCCCGCGACCGCGTGCTGCCCGGCGAGGACCCGGACGCCGCCGCGGTCCTGGAGGACGTCTTCCGCCGTCGCGGCATGAACGTCATGGCCCGCTCCCGCGCCCAGTCCGCCAAGCGGGTGGGCGACCGGGTCGAGGTCACCCTCGCCGACGGACGCGTCATCTCCGGCTCGCACTGCCTGATGGCGGTCGGCGCGATCCCGAACACCGCGGGCATGGGCCTGGAGGAGGCCGGGGTCCGTCTCAAGGACTCGGGCCACATCCTGACCGACCGGGTCTCCCGCACCAGCGTCCCCGGTGTGTACGCGGCCGGCGACGTCACCGGGATCTTCGCGCTGGCCTCGGTCGCCGCGATGCAGGGCCGGATCGCGATGTACCACTTCCTCGGTGACGCGGTCGCCCCGCTGAACCTGAAGACCGTCTCGTCCAACGTGTTCACCGACCCCGAGATCGCGACCGTCGGCTACAGCCAGGCCGATGTCGACGCGGGCAAGATCGACGCCCGGGTCGTCAAGCTGCCGCTGCTGCGCAACCCGCGAGCCAAGATGCAGGGCATCCGGGACGGCTTCGTCAAGATCTTCTGCCGGCCCGGCACCGGCATCGTGGTCGGCGGCTGTGTCGTCTCCCCGCGCGCCAGCGAGCTGATCCACCCGATCTCGATCGCGGTCGACAACAACCTGACGGTGGAACAGATCGCAAACGCTTTCACCGTGTACCCGTCCCTGTCCGGATCGATCGCAGAAGTGGCCCGGCAGCTGCACACCCGGAAGCTCACGGGCGACTCGTAGGGCCCCCACGGGACCCGGCAATCCCCTGCAACTCCCGGCAACCCGGACGGGCCGGCGGAGCGTTTGTGACCGCTCCCGTCCGGTCTCTTACGACTCCGTCACAACAGTGGGGCCGCCTATACCACTTGGCTGCCCCATTCATGTGCAACTTCTGCAATTCGGCGCAAACTGCTGAAAACTAACGGATGGCCAGGTTACTGTCAGTTCCGTGTTCGCTGCAGAACGTCGTCAGTTGATCCTCGAAATGGTGCGCGCCAACGGGGCGGTATCGCTCCGTGAGCTCGCCCGCGTCGTCCAGACCTCCGAAGTGACCGTACGGCGGGACGTGCGGGCACTGGAGGCAGAAGGACTCCTCGACCGCCGGCATGGCGGTGCGGTTTTGCCGGGCGGATTCACGCGGGAGTCCGGCTTTCCGCAAAAATCCCATCTCTCCACCGCGGAGAAGACGGCCATCGCCGACCTGGCCGCCGGTCTGGTCGGTGAGGGCGAGGCCATTGTGGTCGGCGCCGGAACGACCACGCAGGAGCTGGCCCGCCGGCTCGCGCGGGTTCCCGGTCTGACCGTCGTCACCAACTCACTGCTGGTCGCCCAGGCGTTGGCCCATGCCAACCGGGTCGAAGTGGTGATGACCGGCGGCACGCTGCGCGGGAGCAACTACGCGCTCGTGGGCAGCGGGGCCGAACAGTCCCTCCAGGGGCTGCGGGTCTCGCGTGCGTTCCTCTCCGGGAGCGGCCTCACCGCCGAACGCGGGCTGTCCACGTCCAACATGCTCTCGGCGAGCGTGGACCGGGCGCTGGTGCAGGCGGCAGCGGAGGTGGTGGTCCTCGCGGACCACACCAAGCTCGGCTCCGACACCATGTTCCAGACAGTGCCCACCGACCTCATCACCCGACTGGTCACGGACGAGCCACCGGTCCACGACGAGCGGGCCGCGACCGAGCTCCAGGCCCTGGCGGACCAGGGCGTGGAGATCACGATCGCCGGTCCCGGCGCGGATGCGTCCGCATCCGGTGAGGGGGCTCCGCCCGGCCGCCAGGCCAGACGTGACATGCCGTTGCCGGGACAGCGCCGTACACAGACGGGTGGTTCCGGTGGCCTGGGACCGCAGTTGCGGAGCGCGGCGGCGCTGGCCGACCAGGGCTCGGGCGACCGGGCCAGGGTGGCGGACCTGCGACGCCGCTAGGGTCGTCAGCCCCGTTCCGTACGGGGGCCCTTCAGGCCCTGGAGTGTCAGCGCCAGCAGGCGGTTCGCAAGACCCGGATCGTCCGGTGACTGCTCGGCGGCCAGTGCGATGGCGTTCGTCAGCTGCATCAGGTCGTCGATCGACACGTCCGCCCGCACGGCGCCGCTCTCCTGCGCCCGGGCGAGCAGGCGTGCCCCCGCCTCGCGCAGCGGCACATTGCACTGCGCAAGGGCCGAAGTCTCGTCCCGCGACGCCGACATGAGCGCCTGGGCAACCCCCCGGTACTCACCCGCGTGCGTGACGATCGTGCCCAGCCACTCCACCAGTGCCCGGCACGGGTGCTCCGCCTCCGCCAGTTCGCGGGAGCGGGTGAGCAGGGCGGCCAGGGCCTCCTGGAAGACCGCGTACATCAGCGCCTGGCGGTTGGGGAAGTGCCGGTACAGCGTGCCGATGCCCACGCCCGCGTGGCGCGCGATGTCCTCCAGCGAGGCATCGGTGCCGTGCTCCGCGAAGGATGTACGGGCCTCGTGCAGCAGCCGGTCGTAGTTGCGGCGCGCGTCGGCGCGCATCGGCCGTCCCGGGGTCTGTGCCGGCATCTGTGCCGTGCTCGTCGCCATCGCGCAGTCCTCCGCATCTCCCAGGTGTACGCCCCTGCGTGCGTACGCCCACGGGTCCAGGATGCCATCGGGCAACAGGAGGTGCCCTCCGCATCGTCCTCGCGCACCCCTGAACGCCCGAGGGCCTGTCCGGCGGATCAGGGTCGGATAGGACGCGCCGTGGCCCCGGCCATGATCTGCCGGACAGGCACTGAGGGCCCCGCATGAGTCGCGTGACTCCTGCGGGGCCCTGGAGCAGGTCGGCTCAGTCCTTGATCTCGCAGATCATGGCGCCGGAGGAGACCGAGCCGCCGACTTCGGCGGCCAGGCCCTTGACGGTGCCGGAGCGGTGCGCGTTGAGCGGCTGCTCCATCTTCATGGCCTCAAGAACGACGACGAGGTCGCCCTCCTTGACCTCCTGGCCCTCCTCGACCGCGACCTTGACGATCGTGCCCTGCATGGGTGAGGCGAGGGTGTCGCCGGAGGCCGCGGAACCGGCCTTCTTCGCGGCGCGGCGCTTGGGCTTCGCACCGGCCGCGAGACCGGTGCGGGCCAGGCTCATCCCGAGCGAGACGGGCAGCGAGACCTCGAGGCGCTTGCCGCCGACCTCGACGACGATCGTCTCGCGGCTGCCGTCCTCGTCCTCGGCGTCCGCGCCGACGGGGGCGAAGGGCTTGATCTCGTTGACGAACTCCGTCTCGATCCACCGGGTGTGGATCCGGAACGGGTCGGCGGTGAAGGCGGGGTCGACCACGACGGCCTGGTGGAACGGGATGGCGGTGGCCATGCCCTCGACCTTGAACTCCGCCAGCGCACGCGCGGCCCGCTGGAGCGCCTGCTCACGTGTCGCGCCCGTCACGACCAGCTTGGCCAGGAGCGAGTCCCAGGCCGGGCCGATGA
The DNA here is from genome assembly GCF_042670885.1 of Streptomyces sp. NPDC057136. Classification (NCBI taxonomy): domain Bacteria; kingdom Bacillati; phylum Actinomycetota; class Actinomycetes; order Kitasatosporales; family Streptomycetaceae; genus Streptomyces; species Streptomyces sp. NPDC057136. The sequence goes on along the minus strand of NZ_JBHUUV010000020.1, from coordinate 126,643 downwards.
CGCTGCCGGACTCCACGCCCGCGTCCATGCGGACGCCCGGACCCGACGGCGCGTGGAAGGTGGTCACGGTGCCCGGGGCGGGCAGGAAGCCGCGACCCGGGTCCTCGCCGTTGATCCGGAACTCGAAGGAGTGCCCGCGCACGGCGGGGTCGCCGTAACCGAGCTCCTCGCCGTCGGCGATACGGAACATCTCGCGTACGAGGTCGATTCCGGTGACCTCTTCGGTGACCGGGTGCTCCACCTGGAGACGGGTGTTGACCTCCAGGAAGGAGATCGTGCCGTCGGTGCCGACGAGGAACTCGACGGTGCCCGCGCCGACGTAACCGGCCTCCTTGAGGATGGCCTTGGACGCGGCGTACAGCTCGGCGTTCTGCGCCTCGCTCAGGAACGGCGCGGGGGCCTCCTCCACCAGCTTCTGGTGGCGGCGCTGGAGCGAGCAGTCACGGGTGGAGACGACGACCACGTTGCCGTGGGTGTCGGCCAGGCACTGGGTCTCGACGTGGCGCGGCTTGTCGAGGTAGCGCTCGACGAAGCACTCGCCGCGGCCGAAGGCGGCGACGGCCTCGCGGACCGCGGAGTCGTACAGCTCCGGGACCTCTTCGAGGGTGCGGGCGACCTTCAGGCCACGCCCGCCACCGCCGAAGGCGGCCTTGATCGCGATCGGCAGGCCGTGCTCGCGGGCGAAGTCGACGACCTCGTCCGAGCCGGAGACCGGTTCGGGCGTGCCGGCCACCAGCGGCGCACCGGCACGCTGGGCGATGTGGCGGGCCGCGACCTTGTCACCGAGGTCGCGGATGGCCTGCGGCGGCGGGCCGATCCAGGTCAGACCGGCGTCGATCACGGCCTGGGCGAACTCGGCGTTCTCCGAGAGAAAGCCGTAACCCGGGTGGATCGCGTCCGCCCCGGAGTCCTTGGCAGCCTGGAGCACCTTGGCCATGTCCAGATAGCTGGCGGCCGGGGTGTCACCGCCCAGAGCGAACGCCTCGTCGGCCGCGCGGACATGCAGAGCGTCCCGGTCCGGATCGGCGTAGACGGCTACGCTCGCGATTCCGGCGTCCCGGCAAGCCCGAGCAACGCGGACAGCGATTTCGCCACGGTTGGCGATGAGCACCTTGCGCACGATGACTCCCTCCTTGAAACAAGCTGAGTTTAGGGACTACCGACACGGCCGTACGACCCGTCCCCACTGGTGAGCTTGCCCACACGGAGTGTGATTCGAGGGTTGCTGAAGTCGTGAAATCCCTTGTCGCACCACGTTACGCCGGGTTCCTTAACCGCACAGTAGCCACGAGGTGTGGTCCAGGTCTCTGTTCGTAGAGTCAACGACGTCCGGTGTTTCTTTGTGGGGTCTCTACGAACCGCCGGGCGATTCTTTGCTGTTGCGTGAGGACGGCCAGACCTCTTGTCCGAACCAATACCCGTTAGTAGGGTCCGCGATATCGCAGGTACTACAGGTAACAGGGGGTGGGCGCGGTGATACGCAGACCAGTGGCCGTGGTGACCGGGCTCGTGCTGTTCGGGGAAGCCGTGGGGATCGTGCTGATCAACGCCGTACTCGCGACGGTCGTCGACAACCAGAAGATGTCCCTTGCGGGCATGGACCCCGAGGCCATGTCCACGGGCACCTGGGTGATGGGCTGGGGCTCCGGGCTCCTGCTGGTGCTCTGCGGTCTCGTCACGCTGGTGGCCGGGGTCCGCGACCGGGCGCCGGGCCGTGCCGGCCGGATCGCCCTGATCGGCTGCGCCGTCGTGCACGGGGTGCTGGGCGCCCTCACGGTGGGCCTGGTCGGCTGGTCCGCGTTCGCGTTCATGATGGCCGTGCTCGCGCTGCTCGTACTGACCCTGCTGGGATACGGCCCGGAGGACGCCGCGGACGACAACACCGGCTCCGTACCGGGCGAGGGCAACGGGCAGGGCGACGGGCAGGGCGACGGGCAGGGAAAAGGCGCCGGAGCTCCGGCGTCCGTCTGACCCGGTCCGGTCCTCAGACCCACAAGTCGGTGACCGAGAGACCCAGTTCGCCGAGCAGCCGGCGCAGCAGCGGCAGCGAGAGCCCGATGACGTTGCCGTGGTCGCCCTCGATGGAGTCGACGAACGGTGCCGAGCGGCCGTCCAGCGTGAACGCGCCCGCCACATGCAGCGGTTCGCCCGAGGCGACGTAGGCGGCGATCTCGGCGTCGGACGGTTCGCCGAACCGTACGACGGTGGACGCCGTCGCGGAGGCCGTACGACCGCTCGCCGTGTCGATCACGCTGTGCCCGGTCCGCAGCACACCGGCCCGGCCGCGCATGGACTTCCAGCGGGCGGTGGCCTCCTCGCTGTCGGCGGGCTTGCCCAGTGCGTCGCCGTCGAGCTCGAGGACCGAGTCGCAGCCGATCACCAGGGCGCCGGCTGCCTCCGGGCGGGCCGCGACGGCAGCCGCCTTGGCCTCGGCCAGGACGAGCGCCAGCTCGCCGGGGGTGGGTGCGGTCAGCGCGTCCTCGTCGACACCGCTGACGATCACCTCGGGCGCGAAACCGGCCTGGCGCAGGAGGCCGAGACGGGCGGGGGAGGCGGAGGCGAGGACGAGGCGGCGCTGATCAGTCATACGGGCCATCGTAGAAGGCACCACCAAGCCGGCGGATAGCGAGTCAGCGGGTGCCGAGGACGAACATGGCGATCACCATGGCGAGCGCCAGCAACAGACCCGCGCGGCGCAGCATCGCCTGCGCGTCGCGGAGCTCCTTGGGAGGCTCGTTCTCGGGATCGGACCACAGCATGGAAACGATCCTGCTGCCGTGACTGCTGTGATGCCTGAGTACAGGTACTCAGGCATCACAGCAGTACGGACGGGGCTTAGGGCCTGTCCGGCGGATCAGGGCCGGACAGGCCCTAAGGCGTGCGGGTGCTCAGACGGGCCAGTACGTCCGCGCCCAGGAGCGCGGACCGGGCCGGATTGCACCCCGGCGTGCGATGCGGCCCGGATCGGACCACTGCTCGGGCGGTACCGGCGCGCCGGACGACACGGCAGCCGCCGCCGCGGCGCGCGCCTGGACCACCGCCAGTGCGGCGGCCAGCTCCTCCGGGGTCGGATTGCCCCGTACGACCTTGATCATGGCCTGGGTCCTCTCTAGAGGGGGATGTTGCCGTGCTTCTTCGGGGGCAGGGATTCCCGCTTGGTGCGGAGCTGGCGCAGGCCCTTGACGATGTGGGCGCGGGTCTCGGACGGCATGATCACCGCGTCGACGTAGCCGCGTTCGGCGGCGACGTACGGGTTGAGGAGGGCGTCCTCGTAGTCGGCGATCAGCTCGGCGCGGGTGGCCTCCTGATCCTCGGCGGCCGCGATGGTGCGGCGGTGCAGGATGTTGACCGCGCCCTGCGCGCCCATGACCGCGATCTGTGCGGTCGGCCAGGCCAGGTTGAGGTCGGCGCCCAGGTGCTTGGAGCCCATGACGTCGTACGCACCGCCGAACGCCTTGCGGGTGATGACCGTGATCAGCGGGACCGTCGCCTCGGCGTAGGCGTAGATCAGCTTGGCGCCGCGGCGGATGATCCCGCCGTACTCCTGGTCGACGCCCGGCAGGAAGCCGGGGACGTCGACGAAGGTCAGGACGGGGACGTTGAACGCGTCGCAGGTCCGCACGAAGCGCGCGGCCTTCTCGCTCGCGTTGATGTCCAGACAACCCGCGAACTGCATCGGCTGGTTGGCGACGATCCCGACCGGGTGACCCTCGACACGGCCGAAGCCGGTGAGGATGTTCGGCGCGAACAGGGCCTGCGTCTCCAGGAACTCGCCCTCGTCCAGCACGTGCTCGATCGCGGTGTGCATGTCGTAGGGCTGGTTCGCGGAGTCCGGGATGAGCGTGTCGAGCTCGCGGTCCTCGTCCGTCGTCTCCAGGTCCGCCTCCTCCGGGAACGTGGGCGCCTCGGAGAGGTTGTTGGACGGGAGGTAGGACAGCAGGGACTTGACGTACTCGATGGCGTCCTTCTCGTCACCCGCCATGTGGTGCGCCACACCGGAGGTGGTGTTGTGCGTGCGGGCGCCGCCCAGCTCCTCGAAGCCGACGTCCTCGCCGGTGACGGTCTTGATGACGTCCGGGCCCGTGATGAACATGTGTGAGGTCTGGTCGACCATGACCGTGAAGTCGGTGATCGCGGGGGAGTAGACCGCGCCGCCCGCGCACGGTCCGACGATCAGCGAGATCTGCGGGATCACACCGGAGGCGTGGACATTGCGGCGGAAGATCTCCGCGAACAGCCCGAGCGCGGCCACACCTTCCTGGATGCGGGCGCCGCCACCGTCGTTGATGCCGATGACCGGGCAGCCGGTCTTCATCGCGAAGTCCATCACCTTCACGATTTTCTCGCCGTAGACCTCGCCGAGCGAGCCGCCGAAGATTGTGAAATCCTGCGAGTACACGCATACGGGGCGGCCGTCGACCGTGCCGTAGCCGGTGACGACGCCGTCACCGTACGGGCGGTTCTTCTCGATGCCGAAGTTGGTGGAGCGGTGCCGGGCGAACTCGTCGAGCTCGACGAAGGAGCCCTCGTCGAGCAGGAGTCCGATCCGCTCGCGGGCGGTCAACTTGCCCTTGGCGTGCTGCTTTTCCACGGCGCGTGCGGAGCCTGCGTGCGTGGCTTCGTCAATACGTCGCTGCAGGTCCGCGATCTTGCCCGCGGTGGTGTGGATGTCGCTCTGCGGCTCGGACATCGGGTGGCGGCTCCCTGCCTGGTCACGGGGACGGCTAGAACGTTCAGCAGCGGTGCTCGGCCGGGACGTGCGCGACCGCGTGGGGGACGCGGGGTCGACAGGCCACGGGCTCGACGGCCGGGTTGCTACTGACTCGTAGCGTATCGGCGCCGCTACCGTTCGGCAGTGCGTCGTTCCCCACACCTAGGGTGGCTTGCATGACACCTTCCGATGCGCCACACAACCGCTGGTCGGACCTGGACCGGCCGCCTCTGAACGTCGCCGCGCTGCGCCGCGGGCTGCTTCGGCCGGACTCGTTGTGGAACTCGGTCGACGTGGTGGATACGACCGGCTCGACCAACTCCGATCTCGCCGCGCGCGCGGACGGCCTGGCCGAGGGCACCGTGCTGGTCGCCGAGGAGCAGACCGCGGGGCGCGGCAGGCTCGACCGGACCTGGACGGCGCCGCCGCGTTCGGGACTGTTCTTCTCCGTCTACCTGACCCCCGGCGACGTGCCCGTGCACCGCTGGGGGTGGCTGCCCCTCCTCGCAGGGGTCGCGACGGCGACCGCCCTCGCGCAGGCGGCGGGCGTCGACACGGTACTGAAATGGCCCAACGACCTCCTGGTCACGATCGACGGCGCGGAACGCAAGGCCGGCGGCATCCTCGCCGAGCGCGCGGGGGAGGGCGTCGTCATCGGCATCGGGCTCAACGTCTCGCTGCGCGCCGACGAACTGCCCGTCCCCGCGGCGGGTTCGCTCGCCCTGGCGGGGGCGGTGTCCACCGACCGCGAGACGCTGCTGCGAGCCGTCCTTCGGGGGCTGGAGGAGTGGTACGGGAGGTGGCGCGCGGCGGACGGCGACGCCGCGACGAGCGGGCTCCAGACCGCGTACGCGGCGGGCTGCGCCACGCTGGGCCGGACCGTACGGGCGGAGCTGCCCGGCGACCGTTCCCTTGTCGGCGAAGCTGTCGCGGTCGACGGCGACGGGCGCCTCGTCCTGTCCACCGGCGACGGGCTCCAGGAGCCGGTGTCGGCGGGCGACATCGTGCACCTGTTTTCGAGCCCGTCCGGAGACTGAGGACAAAACGCCTGTCGGGCGGACCCCGGTGAACGTTCGCGGCCACGGCACCGAATCCGGGGTATCGCCGGTATCCCCTTGGAAGCCCACCCACGACAGCAACCACTCACGCCCCCGGCGCACCTCGACACGGAGCCGGGCGCCTCAACGACGTGAGGTAGGGCACATCTGCCGTATCGTTGAGGCGATCCAGCGACAGATCGGCAGGGCAGTGCGCAGGGAACGGGCAGGAGGCGGCTGGTGACCGTCGACGACACGACGTCGGGCGCGGGCGAGGAGCCCCCGTCGGACTCCTCGGTCCACGCGACACCACATCACGAAGTCGATCACACGGCGGAGCCGACCGACGACCCCCTGGCGATCAGGCTGGAACAGCTGATCCTGGGGGCCGATCGCCGCTATACGCCGTTCCAGGCGGCCCGTACCGCGGGCGTCTCCATGGACCTGGCGTCCCGGTTCTGGCGTGCCATGGGGTTCGCCGACATCGGCCAGGCCAAGGCGCTCACCGAGGCCGACGTGCTGGCACTGCGCCGCCTCGCCGGACTCGTCGAGGCGGGGCTGCTCAGCGAGCCGATGGCGATCCAGGTGGCGCGCTCCACCGGGCAGACCACCGCCCGGCTGGCGGAATGGCAGATCGATTCCTTCCTGGAGGGGCTGACCGAGCCCCCGGAGCCCGGGATGACCCGTACCGAGGTCACGTATCCGCTGGTCGAGCTGCTCCTGCCCGAGCTGGAGGAGTTCCTGGTGTACGTGTGGCGGCGGCAGCTCGCCGCAGCGACGGGCCGGGTCGTGCAGGCGGCCGACGACGAGGAGATGGTCGACCGCCGGCTGGCCGTCGGCTTCGCGGACCTGGTCGGGTTCACTCGGCTGACCCGGCGGCTGGAGGAGGAGGCGCTCGGCGAGCTGGTCGAGGCGTTCGAGACGACCGCCGCCGACCTGGTCGCCGCCCACGGCGGACGGCTCATCAAGACCCTCGGCGACGAAGTGCTCTTCGCCGCCGACGACGCGGGTACGGCCGCCGAGATAGCGCTCCGGCTGGTCGAGGCGATGGCCCAGAACGAGACGATGCCCGCGCTGCGCGTCGGCATCGCCTTCGGCACGGTCACCACCCGGATGGGCGATGTCTTCGGGACCACGGTGAATCTCGCCAGCCGGCTCACCTCGATAGCTCCGAAGGACGCCGTACTGGTCGACGGGGCGTTCGCCAAGGAACTCACGCGTACCGGTGACGCCCCCGCCTCCGAGGCGCAGGCGGCCGAGGAAGCGGCGGCGGCCGCCGAGCGGGCGCGGCTGGCCGAGAAGGAGGGCCGGGAGCCCGAGGAGACCGCCCTGCCCCGCTACCGCTTCGGTCTCCAGCCGATGTGGCAGCGGCCGGTGCGCGGGCTCGGGGTCGTGGAGCCGTGGCTGCTGGCCCGGCGCGGCACACCGGGTTCCTCGTCCTGACGGACGCTCGGCTCGCTCCCGTATGCCCGGGGGCAGGTGCGCTCTAGGATCGCCCGGTAACGCTCGTTAACTGTCGAGCTCGTTTACCGGAGGGGTGCAGTCATATGACCGTCATGTCCGAGCAGCGGTACGGGGAATTCGTCGTCGTGCGGCGCCACGTCGGCCAGGAGCACGTGGCGGAGCTGGTGCTCGACCGGCCCAAGGCGATGAACGCCGTGTCCACGGACATGGCCCGTTCGATCGGGACCGCCTGCGCGGCGCTCGGCGCGGACAGCGGGGTACGGGTCACCGTGCTCACCTCCAGCCACGAGCGGGCCTTCTGCGTGGGCGCGGACCTCAAGGAGCGCAACTCCTTCACCGACGCCGAGCTGGTGCGGCAGCGGCCCACCGCCCGCGCCGCCTACACCGGCGTACTGGAACTGCCGATGCCGACGATCGCCGCGGTGCACGGCTTCGCGCTCGGCGGCGGCTTCGAGCTGGCGCTCGCCTGCGATCTGATCGTGGCCGACCGCACGGCCGTGGTCGGACTGCCCGAGGTGTCGGTCGGCGTCATTCCGGGCGGCGGCGGTACGCAGCTGCTGCCCCGCCGGGTCGGGGCGGCCCGCGCGGCCGAGCTGGTCTTCACCGCACGGCGGGTGGAGGCGGCCGAGGCGCGGGAGCTGGGACTCGTCGACGAGCTGGTCGAGGCGGGCCGGGACCGGGACGAGGCGCTGGCGCTCGGCGGGCGGATCGCCGCCAACTCCCCCGTGGGGCTGCGCGCGGCCAAGCGGGCGCTGCGGCTGGGGCACGGGCTCGATCTGCGGGCGGGTCTGGAGGTGGAGGACGCGGCCTGGCGGTCGGTGGCCTTCTCCGGGGACCGCGCGGAGGGTGTGGCCGCGTTCAACGAGAAGCGGAAGCCGAACTGGCCCGGGGAGTAAGCGGCGACGGGCGGGGCAGCAGTGACCGTGAGTGATGACGGGCCGCCATTTTTCTGGGCGAACCGTAGATCATTCACGTCCTGAACTGATCAAATCACCACAAAGCTACATAAGCTGGAGCGATGGGTGGTGATGATGCGCGGCTACGGGCCGTGGTTTCGCTTGCGCAGTCGATGGCCGCGGCATACACCCCGCGGGAGTCGTGGCGTGCGGCGGCGCTGAGAGCGTGCGAGGCGCTGGACGGCAGTTTCGCCGCGCTCTCCGTGTGGGAGCGCGATCGCGGACGGCTGCGGGTGCTGGTGAACGCGGGCGAACGCGCCGAGGGGGAGGAGGAGTTCCCCGAGGAAGAGGCGTACCCCGTCCACCAGTTCCCGGAGATCACCGAGTTCCTCCATGAACGCTGGGCGGGCGGCGGTGAGCCGGACGCCTGGGTGGAGACCGCCGACGGCACCCGGGCCGAGGGCGCTCCGGCACGGGGCGCACGCCCGTTCTGCCATCAGCGGGTCGCCGCCCTGCGCCGCCGCGGACGGGGCTGCTGTGTGGTGGCGCCGATCGTGCTGCACGGACGGGCCTGGGGCGAGCTGTACGTCGCGCGCTCGGCGGGGCGGCTGGTGTTCGACCGGGACGACGCCGACTTCGCAACGGTCCTGGCCGCCGTCGTCGCCGCCGGGATCGCTCAGACGGAGCGGCTCGAGGAGGTGCGCAAGCTGGCCTTCACCGATCCGCTCACCGGCCTCGCGAACCGCCGGGCCGTCGACATCCGGCTCGACGAGGCGGTGGAGCGGCACCGCACCGACGGCACCGTGGTGAGCCTGGTCGTCTGCGATCTGAACGGCCTGAAGGCGGTCAACGACACCCATGGGCACGCGGTCGGTGACCGTCTGCTGGAACGTTTCGGCTCGGTGCTGTCCCTGTGCGGCGCGATGCTGCCCGGTGCTCTGGCCGCACGGCTGGGCGGTGACGAGTTCTGTCTGCTGACCCTCGGACCCGATGCGGACGACGTGGTCCGGGTGGCCACGGAACTCTGCGAGCGGGCGGCCGTGCTCGAACTCGGTGAAGGGGTCGCCTGCGGGGTCGCGTCGACCGGCGACCCCATCGGCCCGCTGCGTTCGGCGCGCAGGCTCTTCCGGCTCGCCGACGCGGCCCAGTACCGGGCGAAGGCGGCGCGCTCCGCGAAGCCGGTGGTGGCCGGGCGTGACGGCGAGGTGATCCGGCTCGCCGACTCCCCGCCGAAGTCGGCCCACGACCGGCGCAGGCTGCGCGGCAACCGTCCCTGAGCGTGGGGCCGGTAAGGGGTCAACCGGATAACCACTCGTGACATTCACTGGGGGCCTTCCCTAGTGACATGAAGGGATTCAGTCCGTAGGCTTCTGAATATGGATATGCATACAGTCGTGGTGGGGACGTCCGGTACCACCGCCGAGGACGTCATCGCCGTGGCCCGCGCGGACGCCCGCGTCGAGCTCTCGGCCGCAGCCGTGGACGCGCTTGCCGCCGCCCGCGAGATCGTCGAGGCGCTCGCCGCCAAACCGGAGCCGGTCTACGGCGTCTCCACCGGCTTCGGCGCCCTCGCCAGCCGCCACATCAGCCCCGAGCTCCGCGCCCAGCTCCAGCGCAACATCGTGCGCTCGCACGCCGCGGGCATGGGCCCCCGCGTCGAGCGCGAGGTCGTCCGCGCCCTGATGTTCCTGCGGCTGAAGACGGTGGCCTCCGGGCACACCGGCGTACGCCCCGAGGTCGCGCAGACCATGGCCGACGTGCTGAACGCGGGCATCACCCCCGTCGTCCACGAGTACGGCTCGCTCGGCTGCTCCGGCGACCTCGCCCCGCTCTCCCACTGCGCCCTGACCCTGATGGGCGAGGGCGACGCGGAGGGCCCCGACGGCGTCGTGCGCCCCGCGGGCGAGCTCCTCGCCGCCCACGGCATCACCCCCGTCGAACTGCGCGAGAAGGAGGGCCTGGCCCTCCTGAACGGCACCGACGGCATGCTCGGCATGCTCGTGATGGCCCTGGCCGACCTCAAGAACCTCTACACCTCGGCCGACATCACCGCCGCCCTCTCCCTGGAGGCGCTGCTCGGCACGGACAAGGTCCTCGCCCCGGAGCTGCACGCCATCCGCCCGCACCCCGGCCAGGGCGCCAGCGCCGACAACATGCTGCGGGTGCTCGCCGGGTCCGGCCTCACCGGTCACCACCAGGACGACGCGCCCCGCGTCCAGGACGCCTACTCCGTGCGCTGCGCTCCGCAGGTCAACGGCGCGGGACGCGACACCCTCGCGTACGCCGCCGTGGTCGCCGAACGCGAGCTGGCCTCCGCCGTCGACAACCCCGTCGTGCTCCGGGACGGCCGGGTCGAGTCCAACGGGAACTTCCACGGCGCCCCCGTCGCGTACGTACTCGACTTCCTGGCGATCGTCGCCGCCGACCTCGGCTCGATCTCCGAGCGCCGCACCGACCGGCTCCTGGACAAGAACCGTTCGCACGGGCTGCCGCCGTTCCTGGCCGACGACGCCGGGGTCGACTCCGGCCTGATGATCGCCCAGTACACGCAGGCCGCCCTCGTCAGCGAGATGAAGCGGCTCGCCGTCCCGGCGTCCGCCGACTCGATCCCGTCCTCGGCGATGCAGGAGGACCACGTCTCCATGGGCTGGTCTGCGGCGCGCAAGCTCCGTACCGCCGTCACCAACCTGGCCAGGATCGTCGCCGTCGAGATGTACGCCGCGACCCGCGCCGTCGAGCTGCGCGCCGCCCAGGGCCTGACCCCCGCGCCCGCCTCGCTCGCCGCGATCGAGGCACTGCGCGCGGCCGGTGTGGAGGGCCCGGGACCCGACCGGTTCCTCTCCCCCGACCTGGCCGGCGCCGACGCCTTCGTACGCGAAGGAAAGCTGGTCGCGGCCGTGGAGCCGGTCACCGGAACGCTGGCCTAGGGCAGAGTCTCAGCGCTCAGCCCGCCGGACGGGCCCCGAGCGGGCCCGTCCGGGCCGAGTAGGTGACGAAACCCGCGCCGATCAGCAGGAACGCCGTGCCGCCGATCAGATACGGAGTGGTGTCGACCCCCGCCCCGGTGTCGGCGAGCACGGTGTCCGCGTCGGCGAGCACGGTGTCCGCGTCGGCCTGCCCGGCGGGCGCGGCCGGCTGGTCCCGTGCGGAGCCGGCGGCGGCGTCGTGCGCATGATTTCCGCCGGACGCGTTGGCGGAGGGAACGAACCACAGGGCGCAGAGCAGGGTGCCCGCGGCGGTGGTGGTCAGCAGCGTGCGACGAGCGATGGACACAGAATCGATCCCCTTGCGACAACCATCAGTTAGCCCCGTGGGCCGATGCTAAGCAAAGCAGCGGGTCGGGGGAAAGCCGCGGACTCCAGGAGCCTTACGCTCCCGCGTATGACCACTTCAGAGACATCCAGGTTTGTTCGGCTTCGCGTGGAGATGGTGTTGGAGATCACCGACGCCGAAGCCCTGACCGGCAGCGCCCTGGCGGGCATCGCCGCCGAGTACGCGGCAGCGGGCATCGAGCTCGCCCCGGGCGAATCGGCCGAGGAGCGTACGCATGCCGAGGCCACGGTCCGGGAAGACGGTGCGGAGGCCCTTGCTTCACTCGTCGATCCCTTCGACCTGGTCAGCGAGGTGCCGGGCGTGGAACTCGCCCAGGCGTCCTGGAGCAGTGAGACAGTCATCTACGACCCCGACGCCGAGGACTGGTCCGAGGACTGGGACGGCGGCGAGGACGACGACGAGAGCGGCTACGGATTCGAGGGCGCCGGTGAGGACGGCGAGGTCGAGGACAATGGGCAGGGCGATGGCGAGCGTGCCGGCGTGGAACGGTAGGCCAGAGGTGTGAGAACCCGGCCCCGGTCCGCATCCGACGGCGGACCGGGGCCGGTCACGTGCCGACAGTTACGTGTCCGGTGGCGGGAACCGGCGCCGATGTCACCGCGTCGGTGAGTGGTGTTCCCCACATCTTCGGAGGATGTGGAACCGACCACCCGTTTCGGGTGTTCTGGAACATTGACGGGGAATCGCCGTGCAGGCGGTCCCGTTCGGGGATTTTGGGGAATCGGCAACGATGGAGAAGCGTGTGATGACGGACAGCAAGCGGCGCAGGGGCCTCACGGCCGTGTCCGCACTGCTCGGCGGCGTACTGGTGCTCTCGGCCTGTAGCGACGAAGGCGGCGGCGCCGCACCGAGTGCGGAGAGCTCGAAGAAGTCGCAGGCTCAGGTGGACGAAGCGGCGGCCAAGGAAGCTTCGGAGGCGCAGATAACGATCGCGCCGAAGAACGGTGCCACCAACGCGAGCATCAACAAGGACGCCAAGGTCACCGTCACCAAGGGCAAGCTGACCGAGGTCACCATGACCACGTCGGCCGGCCAGAGCGTCGAGGGCACCCTCGCCGCTGACGGCATGAGCTGGGTGCCCAGCGGCCAGCTCGAGCGCTCGACCACGTACAAGATCAATGCGACCGCGAAGGACGCCAAGGGCCGCGAGGCCCACGAGAACAGCTCCTTCACCACCGTCTCGCCCGACAACAGCTTCATCGGCAACTTCACGCCCGAGGACGGCTCCACCGTCGGCGTCGGCATGCCGGTCTCGATCAACTTCAACAAGGCGATCACCGACCAGAAGGCCGTCCAGGACGGCATCACCGTCACGTCCAGCAGCGGCCAGCAGGTCGCCGGCCACTGGTTCAACTCGCAGCGGCTCGACCTGCGCCCCGAGGACTACTGGCAGGGCGGCTCCACCGTCACGCTGAAGCTGGAGCTCGACGGCGTCGAGGGCGCGGACGGCGTCTTCGGTGTGCAGGAGAAGACGGTCACCTTCAAGGTCGGCCGTAACCAGGTCTCGACCGTCGACGTCCAGACGAAGACGATGACCGTCACCCAGGACGGCAAGACCATCAAGACCGTCCCGATCTCCGCGGGTTCCTCGGACAATCCGACGTACAACGGCGCGATGGTGATCTCCGAGAAGTTCAAGGAGACCCGGATGGACGGCGCGACGGTCGGCTTCACCGACGACGACGGCAAGGGCGAGTACGACATCAAGGACGTGCCGCACGCCATGCGGCTCTCCACGTCGGGCACCTTCATCCACGGCAACTACTGGGGCGCCAAGTCGATGTTCGGCAGCGCCAACACCAGCCACGGCTGCGTGGGCCTCGCCGACGTGAAGGGCGCGGGCGACGCGAACGCGCCCGCGGCCTGGTTCTACAACAACTCCATGATCGGCGACGTGGTCATCGTCAAGAACTCCCCGGACAAGACCATCGCGCCCGACAACGGACTCAACGGCTGGAACATGAGCTGGGCCGAGTGGACGGCGGGCTCCCAAGCCTGATCCCTCCCCGCTGATCTCTCCCCCCCCCCCGTACGAAGGCGGCGGCACCCCGGATTTCCGGTGCCGCCGCCTTCGGCGTATCCGCGGGTGTCGGGCGCCCGTGGAGGTTCTCATGGCGCTCTCATCGTGGCCTTAACCCACCATCACACCCGCTCCGTAGCTTCGCGCCATGTTCTTCACCTACCTCCGGCGCGAGCTGCGCCGCCGCAGAAAGGCGGCGCTGGTCGTCGCCTCGGGGCTCGCCCTGGGAATCGCGCTGGTCATCATCGTCAGTTCGGTGTCATCCGGCATGACGAAAGCCCAGGACAAGGTCCTGGAATCGCTGTACGGCCTCGGTACGGACATGACCGTCACCAAGGCCGCCGCCGCTCAGGGCTCCACGACCGAGCGTCCGCGGTTCGAGTTCGACGCCAAGGGCGACGACTCGACCCAGAGCACCGACCGGGTCATGGTCCAGGGCTTCCAGACCCTGGCCGCCACCACCGTCGACAAGGTCGCCGAACAGAGCGGCGTCGCCGACGCCGTCGGCGGACTGAGCCTCACCGTCATGAAGGTCGACGGCCAGTTCAAGCGCGGTGAGTTCAAGCAGGACGAGAGTGCCGCGCAGGACAGCAGGTCCGGACCCGGGGGCGGCTCGGGCCAGCCGCAGGGCGAGGTACAGGGGGGCGGCGCCTCCTTCGACGTCAACTCCTTCACCGTGTACGGCACGGACGTCACCCAGCAGGACCTGGGTCCGCTGACCTCCTCCGCGATCACCAAGGGCCGTACCTTCAAGGCCGCCGAGACGGACGCGAAGGTCGCGGTCGTCGACGCCTCGTACGCCAAGGAGAAGAAGCTCGCGGTCGACAAGACCGTGACGATCTCCGGCACCAAGTACACGATCATCGGTGTCTCGACGGCGGACAGCGGCGACGCCGCCGCCAACGTCTACGTCCCGCTGAAGCAGGCGCAGACCCTGTCCTCCTCCAAGGACAAGGTCACCACCGTCTATGTGAAGGCCGCCGATTCGCAGCAGATCGACGCCGTGAAGTCCGCCATCCAGAAGAACATCTCCGGCACCACGGTCACCACGTCCGCGGACCTGGCCGACACGGTCTCCGGCTCCCTCTCCACCGCGTCCGACCTGGCCTCCAGCGTCGGCAAGTGGCTCTCGATCGCCGTACTGATCGCCGCGTTCCTGGTCGCCGGCCTGCTCACGTCCTCGGCGGTCAGCCGTCGCGTACGGGAGTTCGGCACCCTCAAGGCGCTCGGCTGGAAGAGCGGCCGCGTCACCCGGCAGGTGGTCGGCGAGGCGCTCGTCAACGGCCTCATGGGCGGCGTCCTCGGTATCGCCGTCGGGCTCGGCGGAGCGTACGCCGTGACCGCCGTCAGCCCCACCCTCACCGCCCAGCTCGGCTCCTCGGGCGGTGGCGGCGGCGCGATGGGCGGCGGCCCCATGGGCGGCGGCGGTGCCGGCCGTCAGACGGCGTCCAAGACCCTCGACATCGCGCTCACCGCACCGGTCTCCCTCTCCATCATCCTGATCGCCGTCGGACTGGCGGTGACGGGCGGACTCGTCGCGGGCGCCTTCGGCGGCTGGCGCGCCTCCCGGCTCCGCCCTGCGGACGCCCTGCGCCGCGTCGAGTAACGCCCGTACCCGAACCCAACGTCCGTACGTACAGCAGGAGTCCATACGTGTACCAGCTCAGAGGCGTCACCAAGCGCTACCGGCGCGGCAAGACCATCGTCAACGCGCTCGACGGGGTCGACCTGACCATCGAGGACGGCGGCAGGCTCGTCATCCAGGGCCCGACCGGCGGCGGCAAGTCCACCCTCCTCCAGATGCTCGGCGGCCTGGACCGGCCGACCGAGGGCTCCGTCGAACTCGACGGTGTCGACCTGGCCAAGCTGCCCGAGGCGCGGCTCACCAAGGTGCGGGCGGAGTCCATCGGCTTCGTCTTCCAGAGCTTCAACCTGATCCCCACGCTCACCGCGCAGGAGAACGTCGAGACCGCACTCGTCCCGCTGGGCCTCGGGGCGAAGACCCGCAGGCAGCGGGCGGCGGAGGCGCTCGAATCGGTGGGCCTCGGTGACCGTCCGACCCATCTGCCGGGCGAGATGTCCGGTGGTCAGCAGCAGCGCGTCGCGATTGCGCGGGCGCTGGTGAAGCGGCCCAAGGTGCTGCTCGCCGACGAGCCCACCGGCAATCTCGACGAGTCCATGCGCGACGAGATCATGGAGGTGCTCGACGGGCTGTGGAAGGAGCACGGGCTGACCTTCATCATGGTCACCCACGACAGTGCCCTGGCCCGCAAGGCGCCCAGGCTGGCCACCATCCGCAAGGGCCGCGTCACGGTGACGGAGAACGCCGCCGCCTGATACCGCGCTCGCTCGCCGGGCGGTCCGGCCTCAGGCCGCCCGCCCGGCGACGGCCGCCCGGTAGGCCAGCAGGTCCACGTGCCGCACCTGACGGAGCCCCGCCACATCCTCGTACGGATCGCCGTCCTCACTGCCGAGGAGCGGGCAGTCGCCGCTGCCCCGGGCGGGGCCGGAGAGCGAGCGCAGCCAGTGCCAGGGCTGCAGCGGCACCCAGCGCAGTCCATGGACCCAGCGCCGTACCAGCCGGCCGAGCCCGGGCCGGCCGACGCCGGGCATCGCCACGACCCGTACCCCCATCACCAGCTTGCCCGCGCTGGCCCGGACCGCCACGGTGAGAAGCACCTGGTTGGCGAACGAGAGCACCAGCGCGAAGGCGAGCAGCAGGGGGAGGGCCCGGCCCGCGTCGGACATCCCCACGTGCGGCCGGGTCAGCAGCCCGGCCGCCAGCAGACAGAGGTAGCAGTCGACGGCGACCGCGAGATACCGCCGCATGTCACCGGCGCCCGAGGGGATGCTCGGCGGAGGACGTAACGGCCCGTACGGCCCAGGGGGCACGGCCCGGCTCACCGGAGGGCTTCCGGGCCGTCGCGTTCCGTACAACGACCGTTGTGCATAAGGCTGTTGACTACTCCTGTGCCCCCGTGGCGCGCTCATTGCGGCATCATGGCCGATCGTCCGCTGCCGCGTCTCCCTTCCACACATAGCGGATGTCCGGCTCCCGCTCCTCGTTGTCCGAACCGTCCGTCCGCTCCGCCGCCGCGAAACCGTGCCGCTCGTAGAAGCGATGTGCGGGGGTGTTGACCTGGAAGGTCCACAACTCCAGTCCCTGCGGGCTGCGTTCCTTGGCGAGCTGTACGAAACGGTCACCGAGGCCGTGTCCACGGCGGTCGGGGGCCAGATAGAGCTGCTCGATCCGGTCCTCCTCCAGCACCATCATTCCGACCACGGTGCCTTCCTCGTCGGCCACCCACGTCTCGTGGTGCACCACGACGACATCGCGGAAGAACGCCCGTACACCGTCGTCGTCGTGGGCGCGGCGCACGGTCGGCAGTGCGGCGTCGAAGGAGCGCAGATAGACCTCCGCCACCGCCGCCCCGTCCTCGGTCCGGGCGCGGCGCAGCGCGGTGCGCTGAGATCCTTGATTGTTCATCCGGCCAATCTCGCACATCTGTCCGGTAGTCGGGGTCACCCGTCCCCTGATGGTGCACCGGCCGCAGGCTCCGGGAGAACTCCGCCAGGCCTGTGTTCCGCGAGGCGGGATTTCGCCGGGGGCGGAACGCTCCCGCCGACGTACCCGGGCCCGGGGCTCCTAGGCTGGGGAGGTGAGCAGCCACGAGTCGAACCACGCCCGCGTCATTCCCCTGCGCCCGGTCACCGGGGCACCGGCCCCCACCGCCAAGGAGCCGCTCCTGCGACACGTCGTCGGCGACGTCCTGCGCCGTGAGCGGCAGGCCCAGGAGCGCACGCTGAAGGACGTGGCGGAGGCGGCGCGGATCTCGATGCCGTACCTCTCCGAGCTGGAACGCGGCCTGAAGGAGCCGTCGTCCGAGGTGCTGGCGGCTGCCGCCCACGCCCTCGGACTCGCCCTCGCCGACCTCCTGGCCCTGTCCCACCGCGAGCTGGTCCGCCTGTCCCGCCCGGACCTGGCCCCGTCACGCCGCATCGGCGCGACTCCCCGCCCGGCGCGGCAGACCTCGCGCCAGGGAGAGGTCCGCCTCGCGGCCTGATTGGGGACTACCGGGGGGCCTTCGCGGCCTCCTCGGGTGTCTCGTACCCCTTCACGACGGGGTCCTTTTTGAGGGGCTCGTTCTCGCAGCCGATGGCGTCGGTGGCGTGCCGCGCCATGAGGTACAGGAAACGGATCTGGCGATCCCGTACTTCCTGCCTCACCGCCGTGCCGACGTACGCCGTATTCGCCACCTCCGCGACCAGGAGGTCCTGCTGCGACAGTTTGTCGAGTTTGCCGGGCAGGGCACATTGCATGCGGAGCCTGGACAGCGTTTCGTCGGACTCTCCGTAGAGCCCGTTGATGTCGTAGTAGGCGTGAGAATCCGCGGGGCGCCCCGAGATTTTGGGGTTTTCCCGGGACGTCCAGTGGAAATCGACGCTCAGAGTGTCGCTGCCGGACCCTCTCGGGTATTCCAGGGAGAACGAGCACATCGGCGTTTGATACTCCGTGCGTCCCGGTTCCTCTCGCGCCTGCAACTCCTCCTTCAGCCCTTCCGCGAGGTCGGCGGTGCTCTTCTCGACCCTGGTCCGGTATTTATCCGTGTCGAGCAACTGCCGGATGAGCTTGCCCTCGCGGGTGCTGGGACCGTACTCGCAGGCGTGGCTGACCGGCGGCTCCGGGTCTTCCGACGTGCAGGCGACCGCCGTCAGGGCGAGTGCGGCGAACACGGCAGATGTCTTCAGCGACAGGCGGACTTTCGGATCACAGGTGCGTGAGGGCAGCGTTTCGCCCGGCGTCGTGGCCGTCGCGCGCGCTGTCCTTCGCCGAGTCGAAGGCTCCCGAATCCGAGATGTCATTGTCCTCGCCCCACTTGTCGATGATCTTGTTGGTGCCGTCCATGCCCACGGCGAAGTTGTCGCTCGCATCCTTCTTGCCCTGGGCCTCTGCCGCGTCGACGACATCCTTGGTCCAGTCGTAGGCGACCGCGTCGATGATCGAACCGCCCACCGTGCCCAGGACCGGGATCTCACCGATCAAGCCGTTTGCCCCGGCGGCCGAGTACGCGGCGGTGTCTTCGGCCCACTCCGCCTTGTCCTTCTCCTTGTCGTCGTACACGTCGGCGCCGATACCGTTGAGCGCGCCCATCGCGCCACCGATCTGACTACCGCGGTGGTCCCAGTCCGCGCTCGAACCATGCCTCGTGTCACCGGTGTACGGGGGAGCCGTGGCCAGCTCGTCGGCGACGTAGGCCCGCTCGGTCTCGTACAGCAGAGCAAAGGATGGCGCGTCTTCCGCGATACCCCGCATGACACGGACAAGGCTTGCCTGCCCCACTGCGAGATGGGATTTGTCGCCCGAGCCGTTGATGGAGTCCTGGCCCGCGATACCGCCGTACGCCGACTCCTGACCGTTCAGGATGATGTGCGTGTCATCCACATAGTCGGTGAGCGCCCTCGCCATCGGCTGGCGGATGTTCTCGAGGTCCTTCGGGAATTCGTCCCCGCCCGCGTCGTCGTCCAGGAACCGGATGGCGTTGTGCATCACGCGTGCCTGGCCCTCGGAGTGCGGACCGGGCTCGCCCGGCTTGCCTCCCGGCTCGTGGCCGGTCGAGGCGGCCTCGATGGCGGCCCCGAGTCCCGCGGCCTTTTCGGGATCTTCCAGTTCCAGGGTCGCCCCGTTGGGCCCGATGATGTCGTCGTACGGCCACTTGCGGTCGGTGAGCAGGTACTTCAGGTGGTCGTTCTTGTTCCCCTCCGCCTGGGGGTCGAGGAAGTACTCCGCCGATTCCGGGTTCTTGCTCATGATGCCGAGCAGGTCGTCCAGCGGGTCGATGGAAAGACCGGGGCGCGTCGCGTCGAAGGCGTGCGCGCGCTGGTCCGGGTCCTCGTTCTTGATGATGTCGTCGCCGACGTCATTGAGGAACTCCTTGCCGTACCCGTCGCCGTGCTTCAGCAGCGTCACGAACGCCTGGTACCCGGAGGTGACCGATACGCCCTTGTCGATCCGGTCCGGGCCCACGCCCTTCAGCCCGTCGATGAAGGGCTTGTAGGCGTAACTGTTCGGGTCCTTCGTGCCGGAGGCGACGGTATTGGCGAGGCTTTCGGAGATCGAGTTGTAGAGCTTCTTGTCGCCCGCCGACACACCCGAATCGCTCGCCGCGAGGTGCATCCGGTCGGCGATCCGCACCGCGTCCTCGGCACCGAGGGCATGCAGATACGCCTCGCTGAAGTGCTTGTCCTTGCTGTTCGCGCTCATGACATCGCGATAGTGCTTCAGTTCCTTGTCCGAAGCCTCGCCGGACTTGACCTTCTCCGACAGGGCGATCGCCTCTACGGCCTCGACGTCCCCGACCGGCTTGGCGTTGAATCCGAAGGGTGCCGTGCCATCGGCACCGGACGCGTTCAGCAGCGCGACCTTGACGTCCTGATCGAATTCGTTGACCGCCTTCACCGCAGCACCGATATTGCTGGTGTAGGACATCTCGACATTCCTGAGATCAGGGTCGTGGCGGATGCTGTTCGCCGTCGCCGCGTCCACCTTGCTGTAGTCGTAACTTGCCACGCCGCTGTCGGAGACCTTCATGCCGGCCTTGACCGCGTCCGCGACAGCGGATTCCACCTTCGCCTTGAGGTCCGTGAACTGCCCATGGGCGTCCCGGAGCAGCGACTCCATGGCGAGGGCTTCCTTCTGCGCCGCGTCGTACTGACCGCGCGTCACCGCGAAGTTGGGGGCGGCGATCGATGCGCTTTCGCCGAGCCATTTGTCGCCCTTGGTGACGCTCTGCACGTCTTCCTCGTACAGGTCCTCAAGCTTTTTGAGCTTACCGGCCATGTCCTTCCAGCCGTCCGCGGCCGAAGTGAGCTCGGAGAGCTTGACGTGCAGGATCTCGTAATAGCTGGGCACTGCTCCCCCTAGATTCCGGACACCTTGGACCGCAGCGGCCCGAAATCCTGTCCGGTGGATATGTCTTGGTTGTTGAACAGCGTCGATGTGTTCCGAAGGCTGGACTTCTCGGAGCTCAGCCGTCCCATCAGCCGCTTCACCTGGGTGTCCCAGTGCGCGTGGGCCTTCTTCAGGCCGGCTCCGGTGTCCCAGTCGCTGAACTCGGTGATGGCCTTCCGGGTGGACTCGTCGGCCGCGTCGGCGGCCTGCTTGGTCCCGGGCTCCAGCTTGGTCTCGATGGTGTTCGCCGCCTTCTTCTTCGCGGCGGGGGCCGTGGCCAGGTCCGGCGTGGAACCTGTGGGGCCTGTTGGGCCGGAGCCATCGGCCGGGAGTTGGTTCAGCCGCATGTGCGATGACTGCTGCTCACTGGCCGCCTGCTTGTGCTGAGCCCATTCCTCGTCGAACGACACGTGCTCCCCCTCGCTGGATTCCTGACTGAGGCCCTGGGCTCCGCAGTGGCGGAGCCCAGGGCCCAGGCAGGTTTCTCTCCCCGTCGACGTACGTCTCCGGAGATCATTTTATCCAGCGAAAAACAGTCTGCAAACTACGGGATTGCACACGCAATGTTCGCATTTTGTCCACAGGTCGGGCTGCGGTGACGACGAGGCTTGCGTCCATGCGGGCACGCTCAGACAGCGCGTACCTGCTCGTAGCCGCCTGCCTGCATGTCCGTGCACAGCGCCCGGCAGTTCCCGAAATGCTCCGCGAACTCGGGCTTCTCCTTCCATGCGCTCATGGCCGCGGGGTCTCGCCAGGCCGCGAAGGATACGAAGTGGTTCGGGTCCTGCAGGTCGCGGATGAGCCGGGCCTGGAGGAAGCCGTCGTTGGCCTCCTGTGTCCAGGTCAGAAACGCCGTCCAGTTGTCGATGAACTGGTCGGCCATCCCATCGGTCACCCGCCAGTTGCCCGAGGCGTAGTACTTCCCCTGCTCCGTCACGGTGAACACCTCTCTCCTCCTCGACGGTCCGTTCCAATACCGCATGAAACAGACACTTTCCGGGTGGCGTTACTCCTCGGTCGGAGCAGGGGCGATGCCCGTCGGGCAGGAGCGGCCCCAGTTCGTCTCCGAGGGGGAGCTCAGCTTCGCGCCCGTACCGCCGATGCCGCAGTAGCCGTCCGGGTTCTTGTCCAGGTACTGCTGGTGATACGCCTCCGCGGGCCAGAACGTACGGCCCTCCGCCGGAAGGATCTCCGTCGTGATCTCGCCGAAGCCCGCGCCGGTGAGGACCTGCTGGTACGCCTCGCGGGAGGCGGTCGCGGCCTCGGCCTGCTCGGGGGAGTGGGGGTAGAGCGCCGAGCGGTACTGGGTGCCCACGTCATTGCCCTGGCGGAAGCCCTGGGTCGGGTTGTGGGACTCCCAGAAGAGCTTCAGGAGCTCGGCGTACGACACGACCTGGGCGTCGAAGACGACGCGGACGGCCTCCGTGTGACCGGTCAGGCCCGAGCAGGCCTCCTCGTAAGACGGGTTCTCCGTGTAGCCGCCCTGGTAACCCACGAGGGTCGTCCAGACACCGTCCGTCTGCCAGAACTTGCGCTCGGCCCCCCAGAAGCAGCCCAGCGCGAAATCGGCGACCTCCAGGCCCTCCGGATACGGGCCCACCAGAGGGTTGCCGAGGACCGTGTGGCGGGAAGGGACCGTGAATTCGGGGGTGGGGCGGCCGCGGAGGGCCTGCTCCGGGGTGGGGAGCTCGGGGGTGCGGTGATTCAGGAACATGCGGGGTCCTCCGGGGCTGGGTATGCAGTGCTTACAACGCGAAAGGGGCGCCGTGGATTCCGGCGCCCCCCACCACACCTGCTCCTACCCGGGCAGCGTCGCCGGGGTGCCGCCGTTCGCCTCGTATCCCGCGACCGCGAGTGCCCGGTAGACGGTGTACGCGGCGGCCGGCTCCGGGGCCTGGGTCCACGGCAGCGCGCCCACGTGGCCGTCGATGTGGACGAGCTGGTTCATCGCCTCCGACCAGCGTTCCATCCGTACCAGGAACAGCACCAGCAGATGACGGACGTGCGCGAGCATCGGATCGTCGGCGCGGGCCGCGTGCACCGCGAACAGGGCGCCCTCGACCGCCTTCGTCACCACGACGCCCCGGTAGAAGCCCTGCACCAGATTGACCTCGGGCAGGTGCTCGTACACCGCGAACAGCGGCAGCGCCGCCAGCAGCGAACCCTGCGGGGCGCGGGCGGCGGCCGTGGTGGCGAACCGTTCGGCCTCCTCGCGCGAACCGTGCCACTTCTCGCACCAGAAGTGCAGCGCCGCGATGTGCGCGCCCATATGGGCAGGGGCCCGGTCGATGATCTTCGCCCAGAGCTGGTCGAACTGCTCGTGGGAGTAACCGAGTCCACGGGCCACGGCCAGCTCGACGATGTACGGGACGGGGTCGCCCGGCGCCAGCAGAGCGGCCTCGCCGCAGACCGTACGGGCCTCCTCCAGGATGATCCGGAAGTCGTCCTCGCCCGCACCGGAGGAACGCCACGCCTGT
Organism: Streptomyces sp. NPDC057136; assembly: GCF_042670885.1. Classification (NCBI taxonomy): domain Bacteria; kingdom Bacillati; phylum Actinomycetota; class Actinomycetes; order Kitasatosporales; family Streptomycetaceae; genus Streptomyces; species Streptomyces sp. NPDC057136. The sequence goes on along the minus strand of NZ_JBHUUV010000020.1, from coordinate 103,756 downwards.
TGCACCAGGAACTCCGCGTGCACCGCCGCGCCGCCCGCGTCCTTCGGGGACTCCGCCCGCCAGGTGCGCAGCCACGCGCCGCCGACCCCCGGCTGCCCCATCAGCTCCAGCGAGGCCGCGCCGGCGAACGCCTGCACCCGCTGCCACCGCACCTCGCTCTCCTTGGGTGTGCCGGCCAGCAGCTGGGCGGCGGCCCGCCAGTCCTGAGTGGCCTGCACGACGTTCAGGACATCGAGGAGATCCTGGTCGGGCCCGGGCATCCGGACGTCCAGCTCCTCCTCGCGCAGGAATCCGTACGACTCCGGGTCGGCGGCGTCGGGGGAACCGGGCGCGACCTGACGGATACCGCCCCGGCGGCGCAGCAGGAAGGGGCCGACGACGGCGGCGAGCATGCAGAGCGCGATCAGGAACCAGAGAATCTCCATACGACCATTGTCCCCGCACGGCGCAGTGACCCGTGAGCGCCCTCGTGACGAACTACGCTCGGTCCTCATGAGCGACCAGCACAGCTTCGAGACTCTCGCTATCCACGCGGGAAACACCGCCGATCCCCTCACCGGCGCCGTTGTTCCGCCCATTTACCAGGTGTCCACGTACAAGCAGGACGGCGTGGGCGGGCTGCGGGGCGGCTACGAGTACAGCCGCAGCGCCAACCCGACCCGTACCGCTCTGGAGGAGAACCTCGCGGCCCTCGAAGGCGGCCGACGCGGGCTCGCCTTCGCGTCCGGCCTCGCCGCCGAGGACTGCCTGCTCCGTACGCTGCTGACGCCCGGCGACCACGTGGTCATCCCGAACGACGCCTACGGCGGTACGTTCCGGCTGTTCGCGAAGGTCGCCGCGCGTTGGGGCGTGGAGTTCTCCGTCGCCGACACCTCGGACGTAGGTGCGGTCAGGGCGGCGATCACCCCGCGGACCAAGGCGATCTGGGTGGAGACCCCGTCCAACCCGCTCCTCGGCATCACGGACATCGCGGCCGTCGCCGACGTGGCCCGCCAGGCGGGGGCGCGGCTGGTCGTCGACAACACCTTCGCGAGCCCCTACCTCCAGCAGCCCCTGGCCCTCGGCGCGGACGTCGTGGTGCACTCCACCACCAAGTACATGGGCGGCCACTCCGACGTCGTCGGCGGTGCGCTGATCGCCAACGACCCCACGCTGGCCGAGGAGTTGGCGTACCACCAGAACGCGATGGGAGCGGTCGCCGGACCATTCGACGCGTGGCTGGTGCTGCGCGGCATCAAGACCCTCGCGGTCCGCATGGACCGGCACGACGAGAACGCCACCAAGGTCGCCGACCTGCTGACCCGCCACCCCAAGGTGGACAGCGTCCTGTACCCGGGGCTGCCCGAACACCCTGGGCACGAGATCGCGGCCAAGCAGATGAAGGCGTTCGGCGGGATGGTGTCCTTCCGCGTCGCGGGCGGCGAGGCGGCGGCGGTCGAGGTCTGCAACCGCGCCAAGCTGTTCACGCTCGGTGAGTCGCTGGGCGGCGTCGAGTCGCTCATCGAGCACCCGGGCCGGATGACGCACGCGTCGGCCGCGGGCTCTCCGCTGGAGGTTCCGGCCGACCTGGTCCGTCTCTCCGTCGGCATCGAGAACGCCGACGATCTGCTGGCCGACCTGACGCAGGCGCTCGGATAGGTTCCTGTTCGGTGTCCGTCCGGCGGTGGTCAGCGGTACGTCGATCGCCGGACGGGCTCGTCCGTGTCAGGCACCGACTTTCTCGTCCTCCAGCGAGGCCCGGATCTCCGCGCGCAACTCCGGGCTGTCCGTGTGCTCATGGACCGAGATGGAGTGCTCGGTGGCGGCCCGTACGACTTCTTCCTCCTCACCGGAGATGGTGAGTGAGCAGTTCGAGACGCTCGGGTACTTGCGGCAGTCGACGGTCTTCCTGGTCATGACGGCCTCCTCGGCTCGTACTGAATGCCGACTCTCCCAGGATAGATCCGGATGGTATCGGCGCACGCGGGTGCGTCACCATCCCTCCAGTGGCGGTGTCGTCCCGGCCGGCGGGACCTCCCACGGCCGGGTCACTCCCGCCCACACCACGAACGCCACCACCGCCGCGCACATCAGGCACATCGCCACCCGGCGCGCGGCGCGGTGGCGGCGCAGGAGCCGGGCGCCGCGTTCCGCCGACCGCAGGGCCAGATCGGCGGGTACCTGCGGCCGCGGAACCTCCAGCATCCGGCGGACCTCGTCCACCTTCCGGTCAGGACGGTCACGGCCGCTCATCGCGCGCCCCGCAGCAGCCGTGCGGCTGGGCGTCCAGGGCGTCCAGGGCGCTCCGGCGGTTCCGGGGGCGCGTACATCGTGACGATCGCCCGGGTACAGATCGCCCGCACCCGTTCCGCCGGAAGTCCGAGCAGCGCGGCGGCCTGTTCCTCCGCGACTCCTTCGTACAGACGCAGGACGATGACCAGGCGCTCCTGCGGGGTCAGCCGTTCCAGCAGACCGCCGCGCGGCCGGTGATGACGCCAGGCGTCGCGCGCGAACCTGGTGACGAGCTCCTGGCGGGTCCGGTCGTACGGGTCCTCGCCGCGCAGCCGGTCCCACTCCGCGTACGTGTGCGCCAGCGCCGCGGTCAGCAGCCGCAGGGCCCGGAGGTTCGCCCCCGGCGGCTCGGCGGGCTCGGCCGTGAAGAGGGTGGCGGTGTGCAGCAGACGGCCTGCCGCGCCCGCGACGAAGTCCTCGAACTCCTGGGCGCGGCGGCGTTGTTGGTAGGCCTGCCGCTCTCGCATACCCCATCGGAGACCCGGAGGGAGCTCCGGGTCAAGAGGCGTGCGCGACCGGCCGCCGGTCAGTCCTCCGGCTGGGCCTGATGGGCGGCCTGGCGCGCGGCCAGCGCAGCGTTGAACCGGGTGAGCAGCGTGCAGAACGTGTCGCGCTCCTCGATGCTCCAGTCGTCGGTCACCTGGGACATCAGCTCGCGCCGCGAGGAGCGGACCTCGTCGAGACGGGCCTGTCCGCGCGGGGACAGCTGGAGCACGACCGCGCGGCCGTCCTCCGGATGGGAGGTGCGCTTGACCAGACCCGTGTCGACGAGGGGGGCGACCTGGCGGGTCACGGTGGAGGAGTCGATACCCATGCCGGCGGCCAGCGCCTTGACGCCCATCGGGCCTTCCTTGTCCAGCCGGTTCAGGAGCAGATAGGCGGCCCTGTCCATGGAATTGCGGACCTGGCCGACACCCCCGAGACGGGTCTGCTCGGCACGGCGGGCGAAGACGGCCACCTGGTGCTGGAGAGCATCGAGAAGGTGGTCGGTACCCGGGTTGCCGGGGGCGGTGCCCCCGGAAGGAGTCGCAGCAGTCGTCATGTCCTGAGGGGGCATGGCCGGGCTCTCTTCGTGCGGTGTCGGATGAGTGGGGGACAGAGTACGCGGCCTCAGGGCAACGCGTACCAGCGCTGCACAAACCTGTGGACAACGCCGCAGTCCGCCATGAGACGAGTCGGCCGCGACCGGCCCGAGCTGCAAGACTTGTTGTCATGACCTACCGGACGTCCCACCCCTTTCCTCCCGTGATCCTCGACGATGTCCGCGGGGCGCGGAAGATGCTCGCCGGGGTGGCCAGGGTGACCGCGATGGAGGGCAGCCGGTATCTGACCGAGCTGATCGGCGCGCCGGTCCACCTCAAGTGCGAGAACCTCCAGCGCACCGGATCGTTCAAGCTGCGCGGCGCGTACGTACGGATCGCCGGGCTCACCCCGGAGGAGCGGGCCGCCGGAGTGGTCGCGGCGAGTGCCGGAAACCATGCGCAGGGTGTCGCACTCGCCTCCTCGCTGCTCGGCGTACGGTCCACGGTCTTCATGCCCGTCGGCGCACCCCTGCCGAAGGTCTCCGCGACCCGTCAGTACGGCGCCGAGGTCCGGATGCACGGCCATGTCGTCGACGAGACGCTCGCCGCCGCCCAGGAGTACGCGGAGCGGACCGGTGCCGTCTTCATCCACCCCTTCGACCACCCGGACATCATCGCCGGGCAGGGCACCGTGGGCCTGGAGATCCTCGAACAGTGCCCGGAGGTCCGCACCATCGTCGTCGGTATCGGCGGCGGCGGCCTCGCCGCGGGCGTCGCGGTCGCCGTGAAGGCGCTGCGCCCCGACGTCAGGATCGTCGGTGTGCAGGCCGCCGGTGCGGCCGGCTATCCGCCCTCGCTGGCCGCCGGGCACCCCGTGGCGGTCGCCTCGCCCCAGACGATGGCCGACGGGATCAAGGTGGGACGCCCCGGCGACATCCCGTTCCGCCTCGTCCAGGAGCTGGTCGACGAGGTCCGTACGGTCTCCGAGGACGAGCTCTCCAGCGCACTCCTGCTCTGTCTGGAGCGGGCGAAGATGGTCGTCGAACCCGCCGGGGCCAGCCCCGTGGCCGCGCTGCTGAGCGACCCGGAGGCGTTCGCCGGACCCGTTGTCGCGGTGCTGTCCGGCGGCAACGTCGACCCCCTCCTGATGCAGCGCATCCTGACCCACGGCATGGCGGCGGCAGGCCGCTATCTGAGCCTGCGGCTGCGACTGACCGACCGCCCCGGGGCGCTGGCCACCCTCCTCGCCGCGCTCTCCGTGGCCGACGCCAACGTCCTCGACGTGAGCCATGTACGGACCGATCCGCGCCTGGGCCTCACCGAGGCGGAGGTCGAACTGCACCTGGAGACGAAGGGCCCCGCGCACTGCGAGGAGGTCGCGGCGACGCTGCGCGACGCGGGCTACCTGGTGATGAGCTGAGACCGACCGGCACATGGGGGGCGGTCTGAATCCTCGGATTCACCGCGCGCGCCGGGCGGGACGTCCCTAGGATCTGCACAGGAAGTCACCCAAAAGCAACTGGGGGGTATCCCGTATGCCAGGCGCCATATATGCCGAAGGTCTGGTGAAGACCTTCGGCGATGTTCGAGCACTGGACGGGGTGGACCTGGACGTGCCGGAAGGCACGGTCCTCGGCCTCCTCGGGCCCAACGGTGCCGGAAAGACCACTGCGGTACGCGTCCTGACCACGCTTCTCCGGCCGGACAGCGGCACGGCGGTCGTCGCGGGCATCGACGTACTGAAGCATCCCAACGAGGTCCGCCGCTCGATCGGCCTCTCCGGCCAGTTCGCCGCCGTCGACGAGTATCTGACCGGCCGCGAGAACCTCCAGATGGTCGGGCAGCTCTACCAGATGAGCGCCCGCGACGCGAAGACCCGGGCGGGGCAGCTCCTGGAGCGGTTCAACCTCGCCGACGCGGCCGACCGCACAGCCAAGACGTACTCCGGCGGTATGCGCCGCCGCCTCGACCTGGCGGCGGCGCTCGTCGTCTCCCCGCCCGTCATGTTCATGGACGAGCCGACGACCGGACTGGACCCGCGCAACCGGCAGCAGCTCTGGGAGGTCATCCAGGAACTCGTCGCCGGCGGTACGACGCTCCTGCTGACCACGCAGTATCTGGAGGAGGCCGACCACCTCGCCGACGACATCTGCGTCATCGACCACGGCAAGGTCATCGCACGCGGCACCTCCGACGAACTGAAGGCCCGAACCGGCGGCGAGCGCGTCGAAGTCGTCGTCCACCAGCGGGACGAGATCGACCACGCCCGCGACGTGCTCACCGCCCTCGGCGAGGGCGAGGTCACCGTCGCCGCGCACACCCGCAAGCTGACCGTCCCGGTCAGCGGCGGGGCCAAACTGCTCGCCGAGGTCATCCGCGATCTCGACGCCCGAGGCGTCGAGATCGACGACATCGGCCTGCGCCGCCCCACCCTCGACGACGTCTTCATGTCGCTCACCGGCCATGCCGCGGAGCTGGAGACCAACGGCGAGAACGGCAAGGAGGCCGTCGTATGACTGCCGTAACGGACGCGGCCGAGGTACGGGCCCCCAGGCCGCGCGGCGGCCTTGCGCAGTCGGTCACCGACTCGCTCGTCGTCGCCAAACGCAATCTGATTCGAATGGCACGGATTCCAGAGATGATCATCTTTGGTCTCATTCAGCCAATCATGTTCGTCGTGCTGTTCAGCTATGTCTTCGGCGGATCGATGATGATCGGCGGCTCCACCAGTCCCGCCGATTACCGCAACTTCCTGATGGCGGGCATCTTCGCCCAGACCGTCACCTTCGCCACAGCGGGCGCCGGAGCGGGCATCGCCGACGACATGCACAAGGGACTCATCGACCGGTTCCGTTCCCTGCCGATGGCCCGTGGGGCGGTGCTCACCGGACGTACGCTCGCCGACCTCGTACAGACCGCGCTGACCGTCGTCGTCCTCGCGATCGTCGCGCTGCTCGTCGGCTGGCGCATCCACGAGGGCCTCGCCAAGGCACTGGCCGCGTTCGGGCTGCTGCTCTTCCTCGGGTACGCGTTCTCATGGATCGGCGCGCTGATCGGACTGTCCGTACGCACCCCCGAGGCGGCCACCTCCGGCGGACTGATCTGGCTCTTCCCGGTGACGTTCATCTCGAATGCCTTCGTGCCCACCGAGAACATGGCGGGCTGGCTGCAGCCGATCGCCGAGTGGAACCCGTTCAGCGCGACAGTCCAGGCGTGCCGGGAACTCTTCGGCAACCCCGGCGTGTCGACGTCCGACGCCTGGCCGATGCAGCACCCGGTCTGGGCGTCCCTGCTCTGGTCCGCCGTGATCATCCTGGTCTTCCGGACCCTCGCCGTCCGCAAGTACCGCTCGGCGACCGCCTGAGTTCCGCGCCCGGACACACCAGTGGGCCCCGGCCGTGCGCGTGCACGACCGGGGCCCACTGCTGTTCGGAACGGGGCTGCGGCTCAGCCCTCGTACGGCTTCGCCGCGAGAATCTTCACCTTGGCAATCTTGCCGTTCGGCAGCTCGTACTCGGCGTCCTCGCCCATCCGCTTGCCGTTGACGCCCGTGCCGAGCGGGGACTGCGGGGAGTACGTCTCAAGGTCCGAGCTCGCGTACTCGCGCGAGGCGAGCAGGAACTCCAGGGTGTCGTCCGGGTCACCGTCGAAGGCGATCGTCACGATCATGCCGGGCTCGACGACGCCGTCGTCGGCAGGGGCCTCGCCGACCTTGGCGTGCTCCAGGAGCTGCGTCAGCTGGCGCACCCGGAGTTCCATCTTGCCCTGCTCCTCCTTGGCTGCGTGGTACCCGCCGTTCTCCCGGAGGTCACCCTCCTCACGGGCCGCCGCGATCTTTACGGCGATCTCCGTGCGCGCGGGACCAGACAGGTAGTCCAGCTCGGCCTTGAGCTGGTTGTACGCCGCCGGCGTGAGCCAGGTGACGTTATCGCTGGTCTGGGTCACAGGGTGCTCCTCGTCGGTACTGGGAATACAAAGCATCGCCCTACCCAGAAGCATGTGCCTCCACGGGTGGGCGAAACCACGAGCCTAACAATTCCCCAGGAAAAGGGGGAGAAGGTAAACGGCATACGCGTCGGACCGGCAGGTCAGCGCGACGCCCCGCCGTCCGCGGTGCAGCCCATCAGCTCGACCGCGGTCGCCCTGGCCGTCGTCCGCAGGGAGACGACCTCGTCGATCCGGTCGGAGGGCTGGTCGAAGCGGAAGTCCTTGCGGGCGACCTCATTGCCGTCCTCGCTCAGCGAGCGCAGGGTGCAGTAACCGCCGGCGTCCCGGTCCTTACGGATTTCGAGGTGGGCCTCGACCCGGTCGTCCGAGACGACCTTGGACTTGATGACCTCGGCGCTGATCCCCTGGCCACCGACGTAGTCGATGCCGATCCAGACGATCACGCCCAGCAGGGCGGCGCCCAGGACGGCACCGGTGATCTTGAGCTTGCGGTCGGCGCGCTGATCCTCTGACCGGCCGTAGCGCCCGTCGGACACCGCCTCGCGTACCGCAGTCATGATCGTTCCTCCTGTGCCGGGGATCGAGGAATTTTCCGCCCCCCGGTTCGGTCACTATAGAAGCCGCACATCGCGACCAATCACTGAGGATCGAGTCTTGACTGAGCAGCTGCGCCTGATGGCCGTTCACGCCCACCCCGACGACGAGTCGAGCAAGGGCGCCGCCACCATGGCCAAGTATGTGTCCGAGGGGGTGGACGTGCTGGTTGTGACCTGCACCGGGGGCGAACGCGGCTCCATCCTCAATCCGAAGCTCCAGGGGGACGCGTACATCGAGGAGAACATCCACGAGGTGCGCAAGAAGGAGATGGACGAGGCCCGGGAGATCCTGGGTGTCGAGCAGGAGTGGCTCGGCTTCGTCGACTCGGGTCTGCCCGAGGGCGACCCGCTGCCGCCGCTGCCCGAGGGCTGCTTCGCACTGGAGGACGACGAGACGGCGGCGGGGCGTCTTGTCGCGAAGATCCGTGCGTTCCGGCCGCAGGTCGTCACCACGTACGACGAGAACGGCGGGTACCCGCACCCCGACCACATCAAGACCCACACGATCTCGATGATCGCGTTCGACGGGGCCGCGGACACCGAGAGGTTCCCGGAGGCGGAGTTCGGCGCGGCGTGGACGCCGCAGAAGCTCTACTACAACCAGGGCTTCAACCGGCCGCGCACGGTCGCCCTCCACGAGGCGCTGCTCGCCCGCGGGCTGGAGTCCCCGTACGGGGAGTGGCTGGAGCGCTGGAAGGAGTTCGTGCGCGAGGAGCGGACGCTGACCACGTTCGTTCCGTGCGACGAGTTCTTCGAGATCCGCGACAAGGCGCTGGTCGCGCACGCGACGCAGATCGACCCGGACGGCGGCTGGTTCCGGGTTCCGATGGACGTCCAGCGCGAGGTCTGGCCGACCGAGGAGTACGAGCTGGCGAAGTCTCTGGTCGATACCTCCCTCCCCGAGAGCGACCTCTTCGCGGGCATCCGCGACAATGCCTGATATGTACGCGACCCAGGCACTGACCCACCTCGTCCCTCTCGCCAAGGAGGTCGACGACAACAAGGTGACTCCCGGCGTCCTCGGCTTCATCGTGTTCGCGGCACTCGCCGTGGGCGTGTGGCTGCTGATGAAGTCGATGAACCGCCACATGGGCAAGGTCGACTTCGAGGAGGCGCCGGACCCGGACGTGGAACCGGCGACGGTTTCGGGCTCCGCCGGCGCCGGAGCCGGCGGCAAGTAGGCGCACCACCTGACCGGTGGGTGGTTGGGTGGGGCCCCTCCGGAGTGTCTCCTCGGGACGGGCGTGGCACCCGGGTCCGTAGAGCGACCCGGGTCCTACGCCCGCCCCTGCGGGGACCCTCCTGCACGGCCCCACCCACGTCTCGCGGTCACCTGCGACCCGGTGGCACGGGACGCAGACAGGCGGCACGGCCGGCTGACACGTACCCGGCGGCCCCGGGATTCCCCAGGCGGCACGGCCCGCGCTGACGCTCCGGCCGGTCCGGGGCCGTGCAGGAGGGTCCCCGCAGGGTGACGAACGGATACCCGGGTTCGTATCCGGTCCCGCCGAGCGTTCGTTGCCCGAGGAGACACTCCGGAGGGGCCGCGGACCAACCCCGGACGGGCAACACGGGACCGGGGCACCACAACACGGGTCCCCCCCATGCCCTTAAGGCTTTGGGGGAGCTTGAGGACGGAACCCTCACACGCGATCCGGGCCCAGCGAAACCCCCATGACCTCCCGCGCATGCCGGGCCGGCGTCAGGCCCAGGCGCCACGCCTGCCAGCCGTCCTCCAGGTCCACCCCCCGGTTCAGGATCACGGCGAACGACTCCGCGCAGTCCTCCAGCTTCGGGTCCCGGCTCGCATGCCCCGCGGTCAGCAGCTCCACCAGTTCCTGCTGGGCCACCGCCGTCCCCACCTCGCTGCCCCCCGGCGACGCGTACGGCAGCAGCGTGCACCGCAGGAAGCGCGCCCAGTCGCCGCCGCGGTCGTCCCCGTACGAGGCGAACAGCGCGACCGCCTCGTCGCACAGGGCCAGCGCCTGCCCGGCCCGGTTGTTGCCCGCGTCGATCAACGCCAGCTCCAGACACGTCCAGCCCTCCCCGTGGGCGACGCCGATGCGCCGGAAGTCGGCCCGCGCGTCGACCAGGAGCTGACGGGCGAAGCCCGAGTTGCGCAGGTTCCCCGTCCGCGCCGCCTGCTGGTCGCGGGTCACCCGCCCCGAGTGGTGCCGGGCGCACGCCAGCCCGTACACATCGCGCATCCGGGAGAACATCGTGCGCGCCCGCTCCAGCTCACGTACCGCCTCGTCGGTGTCGTCGGTCTCCTCCAGGGCCTGGCCAAGGTAGTACCGCGTCCACGCCTCGCCCCGTGCGTCCTCGTTGTCCCGGTGCCGGGACAGGGCCAGGCGCAGCTGCTCCACCGCGGGCGCCGGGTCGCCGTCGAGTAGCCGGGCCCGGGCCAGCTGGGTCAGGGCCCAGGCCTCACCGCGCTCGTCCCGGGTGCGCCCGTACAGGTCGAGCGCGGTCCGCAGCTCGTCCTCCGCCCGCGCCACCTCGCCCATGCGCAGGCAGACCTGGCCGAGCTGGAAGTGCGACCACGCCTCGCCGTGCAGGGACTCGCCCTCCCGGTGCAGCCTCAGCGCCGTGTCGAGCAGGGTGAGGGCCTCCGCCAGATTGGCCCGGTCGCGCTCGACGGCGGCCAGGGCGTGCAGCGACCAGGCGCGGTCCTCGGCCTGCTCGTCGGAGGCCTGGAGGGCGAGCGCCTCGCGCAGCCGTGCCGACGCCTCCGCGAGATTGCCCTGGTGGTGCAGGGTGATACCGAGCGAGCAGAGGGCCAGCGCCGCGCCCGCGTCGTTCTGCGCCTCGCGGTACAGGCCGACGACGGAGGACAGCGTGGTGCGGGCCTTGTCGAGCTCGCCGAGCTGCCGGGCAGCGATGCCCGTACGCCACTGGACGGACCGTTCCAGGAGCCCCTTGTCGACGGCCTGCGTCAGTTCGCTGATCTCGCCGAGCCGGTAGAGGTCACCGCGCAGCAGGCAGTAGTCGCACAGCGCGCCGAGGAGATGGAGGACGGCGCCCTGGTCGACGTCCTCCGCGTGCCGCAGCGCCGAGGTGATGAAGCTCGATTCGTCGTCCAGCCAGCGCAGTGCGGCGTCCAGCGAGCTGAATCCATGGGCGCCGAACTGTCCGGCACGGGTGGACATCTTGCCGTCGACCATGCGGATCACCGCGTCCGCGAGCTCCGCGTAGCTCTGGATCAGCCGCTCCTGGGCGGCGGTGCGCTCGGCCGGCTCCTCCTCGTCGAGGAGGCGGGCCAGGGCGAAGCCCCGTACGAGATCGTGCAGCCGGTAGCGCGAGCCGCGTACGTGGGAGAGGAGACCGGCCCCGGCCAGTGCCGTCAGCAGACGCTCGGCCTCTTGTTCGTCGGCGGCCAGCAGGGCGGCGGCGGCCGCCGCGCCCAGGCTCGCCCGGCCGGCCAGGGCGAGCCGCCGCAGCAGCCGCCTGGCCTGTTCGGACTGGTCGGTGTAGCGCAGCCACAGGGCGCGCTCGGCCGGTGCGACCGGGCCGTAGGCGCCGAGGTCGGCGGCGAGGGCGCTGCGGGTACGGGCGCCGAGCGCGGAGCCCGCTATGCGCAGGGCCAGCGGCAGGCCGCCGCACAGCTCGACGACGGTGTCCGTGGACGGGTAGTCGTACGGTCCGCCCTCCTCCTCGTCGGCCACCTCGCGCAGCAGCTCCTCGGCGCCCGCCGCGTCCAGGCCGCCCACGGGCAGCTGGTGCACCCAGGCCGGGACGGAGTCGGGCAGGTCGAGCGGTTCGCGGGCGGTGACGAGCACCAGGCTGTCGGAACGCTCCGGCAGGAGCGTGCGGACCTGGGCGGCGTCGGTGGCGTCGTCGAGGACGATCGTGACGGGCGTACCGGTGAGGTGCTGGTGGTAGAGCTCGCTCAGCCGCCGTACCTGCTGCTCGGCGGAGGCCCTCTCCCGGAAGAGCAACTGCTCGCGGGGAGCGCCCAGCCGGTTCAGCAGGTGCAGCAGGGCATCGCGGGTCGGCAGGGGCTTCTCCCCGACCACGTCGCCGCGCAGATCGACCACGCACGCGCCCCGGAACTGGTCCTTGAGGGCGTGCGCCGCCCGTACGGCCAGCGCGGTCCGTCCGGTACCGGGTGCACCGTGCAGCACGACGACCGTCGGCCGGGTCTCCGTGGCCGCGCGCGCTGTACGCACCCACTGGGCTATCTGCGCCAGCTCGGTACGGCGGCCCGCGAACGGGCCGTCGTCGGCGGGCAGTTGAGCGAAGGACTGCTGGAGGAGCGACCGGGTGCGGGCCGCCGCGCTGCGGTCCGTGCCGCGCAGCTGCGGTACGACGGAGGCGGCGGCCTTCTTCGCGGGGCGGGCGGAGGCGCTGAGCATCCGCTGCTGGTCGAGGAACGGGCGGATGCCCCGTACCTCCAGCGCCGCCAGCCACTGGAGCCGCAGCTGTTCGGGCCCGCCCGGCTGGTTCAGGGCGCCCGCCCTGCGGTGGGCGGCGGGCCAGTGGGAGGCGGTCACCTTGGCGACGGTGGCCGCGGCGCCCGCGACGGCGACGACTGCGCCCGCGCCGACGGCCAGACCGGTGGCCGTGCCGAGCGCGAGGTCCGCGCCGAACGCGGCCGCCGAGGCAACACCCGTGACCAGCAGGGGCGTTCCCAGGGTCGCCTTGCTGAACCGCTGAGCCAGCGGCTGCTGTCCCGCCTCTGCCGCGTCGAGCGCCTGCACGTACGCGGCGTACTCCTCGCCCGCGCCGGCCGCCATGCTGTCGAGCGCGCCCCGCGCCCGCGCCATCAGCGCGCCGGAATCGCTCCGTCCGCCGGTCCGTCGCGCCTCTTCCTCCACAGCGCGTACCAACAGCCTTTCGGCTTCGGCCCGATGGCTGTCCCGCATGCGTCCCCCTTGGTCACCCCGAATACACCTGCACCAGCTGTCATCGGCGCCAAGTGTCCTGCGTTCCCCGCGCGGGCGCGAGGCCGGAGCAGTGTGCGCGGGCGAGCGGTTTGCGCAGACTGCTTCCCCGATTCTCCGCCGGCATGCCAACCGGTGCTCCCGGGGTGGCAGAAATCGGGATGCGATGCGTTCACTCGCCACGTAACGTCGACGCCCGTGGAACCGCTCAGTGAAAGAGACATCAGGTCATCCTTCGTGAATTGCACCAAGGGTGAGGCGGCGCGGCTCAAGCTGCCCCTCGACTTCGGTGAACTGCCCTGGGAGGACCTGGACTTCCTCGGCTGGGTCGATCCCGGCGCCCCGCTGAGGGCTCACATCGTGATGCCGCGCGCGAACGGACCGCTGGGATTCTCCCTGCGCGTCCCCTCCGTGCGGCGTACCAGCGCGGTGAAGTCCAGCCTCTGCCAGATCTGCCTGACGGGACACGCCTCCTCCGGAGTGTCCCTGCTCGCCGCCCCCTTGGCGGGCGCGAAGGGCCGCGAGGGCAACACGGTCGGCATCTACATCTGCGCGGACCTCGCCTGCCCGCTGTATGTGCGGGGCAAGCGGCAGCCGAAGCTGCGGACCGGGCGGTACGAGGAGTCGCTCACCGTGGAGGAGCGCGTCGCACGCATGGCGGGAAACCTGGACGCCTTCGCCGCCAAGGTGACCGAGGGGCACGGTTCGGCGCTCTGACGTGGCGTGTGGGCGGGGCTCCGTCGCGTACGCAAGGATTGGGGCATGCCGAACCGACTCGCGCACGCCACGTCCCCGTACCTCCTTCAGCACGCGGACAACCCCGTCGACTGGTGGCAGTGGGAGCCCGCCGCCTTCGAGGAAGCCCGCCGGCGCAACGTGCCGGTGTTCCTGAGCGTCGGATACAGCTCGTGCCACTGGTGCCATGTGCTCGCTCACGAAAGCTTCGAGGACGAGACCACCGCGGCCTATATGAACGAGCACTTCGTCTCGGTGAAGGTGGACCGCGAGGAACGCCCCGACGTGGACGCCGTCTACATGGAAGCGGTGCAGGCGGCGACCGGGCAGGGCGGCTGGCCCATGTCCGTCTTCATGACGCCGGACGGCGAGCCCTTCTACTTCGGTACGTACTTCCCGCCCGCGCCCCGGCACGGCCTGCCCTCCTTCCACCAGGTGCTGGAGGGCGTCCACACCGCGTGGACGAGCCGGCGCGAGGAGGTCGGGGAGGTCGCGGAGAAGATCACCCGTGATCTGGCGGCACGCGAGCTGGTCTCCGGCGCGGGCGACGGGCTCCCCGGCGAGGCGGAGCTCGCGCAGGCGCTGCTCGGGATCAGCCGGGAGTACGACACGGAGAGCGGGTGGCTCGGTGGCGGCGACACCAAGTTCCCGCCGAGCATGCTGATCGAGTTCCTGCTGCGGCACCACACACGGACCGGGTCCGACGGGGCGCTGGAGATGGCCGAGGGCATCTGCGACGCCATGGCGCGCTCCAGCCTCTTCGACCAGCTGGGCGGCGGCTTCCACCGCTACGTGCTCCGCCAGCGGCCCGGCGGAGCCCTCGTACCGCACTTCGAGAAGATGCTGTACGACAACGCGCTGCTCTGCCGCGTGTACGCCCACGTGTGGCGGGCCACCGGCTCCGAGCAGGCCCGCAGGATCGCGCTGGAGACCGCCGACTTCATGGTGCGCGAACTGCGTACGACGGAGGGCGGCTACGCCTCGGCGCTGGACGCCGACAGCGAGGCCGAGGACGGCAGCCACGTCGAGGGCGCCTGCTACGTGTGGACGGCCGGGCAGCTGCGCGAGGTCCTGGGGGAGGAGGACGGCGCGTTCGCCGCGGAGTACTTCGGGGTCACCGAGGAGGGAACCTTCGAGGAAGGGTCCTCCGTCCTCCAGCTTCCGCGGACGGCCCAGGAGGCGGACCCGGCGCGGGTCGCCGGTGTGCGGGCGCGTCTGCTGGCGGCACGCGGGCAGAGGGTGCGGCCGGGGCGCGACGACAAGATCGTCGCCGCGTGGAACGGCCTGGTGATCGCCGCGCTCGCCGAGACGGGGGCGTACTTCGAGCGGCCCGATCTGATCGAGCGGGCCACGGAGGCGGCGGATCTGCTCGTCCGTGTCCACATGGGCGAGGTGGCCCGGCTGTCACGCACGTCCAGGGACGGGCGCGTGGGCGGGCACGCCGGGGTGCTGGAGGACTACGGCGATGTGGCGGAGGGCTTCCTCGCGCTGGCCTCGGTCACCGGCGAGGGCGTCTGGCTGGAGTTCGCGGGCTTCCTGCTCGACATCGTGCTGGAGCGCTTCACCGGTGAGGGCGGTCAGCTGTACGACACGGCCGACGACGCGGAGCAGCTGATCCGCAGGCCGCAGGACCCCACGGACAGCGCCACCCCGGCCGGCTGGACGGCGGCGGCGGGCGCCCTGCTCTCGTACGCGGCCCACACCGGATCGGAGGCGCACCGCACCGCCGCCGAAGGCGCGCTCGGTGTCGTGAAGGCGCTCGGGCCGCGTGCACCCCGCTTCATCGGCTGGGGTCTCGCGGTCGCCGAAGCACTGCTGGACGGGCCGCGCGAGATCGCGGTCGCCGGGCCGGTCGGCGGAGAACTGCACCTGACCGCGCTGCTGGGCCGGGCGCCGGGCGCGGTGGTCGCGGCGGGCGAGGGAGAGGCGGCCGGTACGGAGTTCCCGCTGCTCGTGGACCGGCCGATGGTGGGCGGCGCGCCGACCGCGTACGTCTGCCGGCACTTCGTCTGTGACGCGCCGACCACGGACGCGCAGGAGCTGGCGCGCACGCTCGGCGGCTGACTCCGGTCTCCGTACGGGCCCGGCGGCCGGGTCCGTACGGGACGGGTGTGATCACCCGTGCTGGTAGGCCACCAGGGAGATGCCGACGTAGTGCGCGACGAAGGCCGCGAGGGTCAGGGAGTGGAAGACCTCGTGGAAGCCGAACCAGCGCGGTGACGGGTTGGGGCGCTTGATCCCGTAGATGACGCCGCCCGCGCTGTAGAGCACCCCTCCGACGATGACGAGCACGAGGACGGCGATGCCGCCGGTGCGCATGAAGTCCGGGAGGAAGAAGACCGCGGCCCAGCCCATCGCGATGTAGCACGGGGTGTAGAGCCAGCGGGGGGCGCCCACCCAGAACACCCGGAAGGCGATTCCCGCGACCGCTGCCACCCATACCGCCCACAGAAGGGGCCTCCCGGTGGAATCGGGGAGGAGGAGCAGGGTCAGCGGGGTATAGGTGCCCGCGATGATCAGAAAGATATTGGCGTGGTCGAGCCGGCGGAGTACGGCTTCGCCGCGCGGTCCCCAGGTGCCGCGGTGGTAGATCGCGCTGATGCCGAACAGCAGGCAGGCGCTCAGCACGAAGACGGCGCAGGCGACCCGGGCCCGGGTGCTGTCGGTCAGTGCGATCAGGACGATTCCGGCGATCAGGACCGCCGGGAACATACCTGCGTGCAGCCAGCCACGGAGCCGTGGTTTGACCTGCAAGGAGTCGGGCTCGGCGATCACGGGCACGTCGGCGGCGTCGGCGGCAGTCATAACGGCATGTTACCTACGCTCCCGTAGGTAACAGGCAGGAGTGGCGATGCTCACGTGTGCGGCCCCCTGGACATATGGGCGCAAGAGTCGGATGATCAAATGAGTGCGGTCGGCACCGGATGAGCGCCATGGGAATTTGAAGGGTTCGAAGCATCCGGGTCGCAGCCCCCACGGGGCCTTCCAGCAGACACCCTCGACAAGGAGCGATCGTGGCGCGCGACATCGCGGCTCCCCTCACTGTTCCCACCAACCACCAGGAGCTCATTTCCTGGGTCGACGAGATCGCAGCGATCACCGAGCCGGACCAGGTGGTCTGGTGCGACGGTTCCGAGGCGGAGTACGAGCGCCTGTGCGACGAGCTCGTGGCCAGGGGAACCTTCACCAAGCTGAACGAGGCCAAGCGTCCGAACTCGTACTACGCCGCGTCCGACCCGAGCGATGTCGCCCGTGTCGAGGACCGCACGTACATCTGCTCCGAGAAGGAGGAGGACGCGGGCCCGACCAACCACTGGAAGGCCCCCGCCGAGATGCGGGCCGTCTTCACCGGTGAGAACGGCGTCTTCCGCGGCTCGATGCGCGGCCGCACGATGTACGTCGTCCCGTTCTGCATGGGCCCCGTCGGCTCCCCGCTCTCCGCGATCGGTGTCGAGATCACCGACTCCGCGTACGTCGCCGTCTCCATGCGCACCATGACCCGCATGGGACAGGCCGTCCTGAACGAGCTCGGTGACGACGGTTTCTTCGTCAAGGCCGTCCACACGCTCGGTGCGCCGCTCGCCGAGGGCGAGGCCGACGTCCCGTGGCCGTGCAACACCACCAAGTACATCTCGCACTTCCCCGAGGACCGCGAGATCTGGTCCTACGGCTCCGGCTACGGCGGCAACGCCCTGCTCGGCAAGAAGTGCTACGCGCTGCGCATCGCCTCCGTCATGGCGCGTGACGAGGGCTGGCTCGCCGAGCACATGCTGATCCTGAAGCTGACGCCGCCGCAGGGCGAGCCGAAGTACGTCACGGCCGCCTTCCCCTCGGCCTGTGGCAAGACGAACCTCGCCATGCTGGAGCCGACGATCGACGGCTGGACCGTCGAGACCATCGGTGACGACATCGCCTGGATGCGGTTCGGCGAGGACGGCCAGCTGTACGCGATCAACCCGGAGGCCGGCTTCTTCGGTGTCGCGCCGGGCACGGGTGAGCACACCAACTCCAACGCCATGAAGACGATGTACGGAAACTCCGTCTTCACGAACGTCGCGCTGACGGACGACGGCGACGTGTGGTGGGAGGGCATGACCGAGGAGGCCCCCGCGCACCTCACGGACTGGAAGGGCAACGACTGGACCCCCGAGTCCGGCGTCCCCGCCGCCCACCCCAACTCCCGCTTCACCGTGCCGGCCGGGCAGTGCCCGATCATCGCGCCCGAGTGGGAGGACCCGAAGGGTGTGCCGATCTCGGCGATCCTCTTCGGAGGCCGCCGCGCCTCGGCCGTGCCGCTGGTCACCGAGTCCTTCAACTGGCAGCACGGTGTCTTCCTCGGAGCCAATGTCGCCTCCGAGAAGACCGCCGCCGCCGAGGGCAAGGTCGGCGAGCTGCGCCGCGACCCGTTCGCCATGCTGCCGTTCTGCGGCTACAACATGGGCGACTACATGGCCCACTGGATCAAGGTCGGCGCGGACAAGCCCGACCAGTCCAAGCTCCCGAAGATCTACTACGTGAACTGGTTCCGCAAGAACGACGCGGGCAAGTTCGTTTGGCCCGGCTTCGGTGAGAACAGCCGCGTCCTGAAGTGGATCGTCGAGCGCCTCAACGGCCAGGCGGAGGGCGTCGAGACCCCGATCGGCATCCTGCCGGCCAAGGGTGCCCTCGACACCAAGGGCCTGGACCTCTCCGAGTCGGAGCTGGACTTCCTGCTCAACGTCGACAAGGAGGTCTGGCGCGAGGAGGCCGCACTGGTCCCCGAGCACCTCAACACCTTCGGCGACCACGCTCCCAAGGAACTGTGGGACGAGTACCGCGCGCTGGTTCAGCGCCTCGGCTGATGCCCCACCGGGGCGGCGCCTTCGGGTGCCGCCCCGTGCACGACCCCGCGGCCGGGCCATCCGGACATCCGCCCTGACCTGTGGGGCCGACGGCCCGCCGCGGCACGGCCCCCGGAAGCCCTCACCGCTTCCGGGGGCCACCCCTTTCGCGGAGAATGCCCGAGCATTGCCGCCGACTTGCGCGTGCGCCGGTATTCAGCTCCGGGGGTATGCCAGGCATGCCCGGACGGGCGGCACATTCAAGCCCGTCCGGGACCTGCTGAGATCTACGGACAGGCAGCAAAATCAAGCCCGTCGAGGGGGTCCCCCCATGCCCTTGAGGCTTTGGGGGAGATTGAGGACAAAGCGGCAACCGGGCGAACCCGGTCACCCCCGTACCCCACCCCCGGTCGATCAATTGGTGGCACCCGGTCCGCGCGCCTCGAAGGCCCGTGGACCGGGGCCGTCAGTGGGCGCCGACGAGGCGCGAGGGGGTGGCGGCCGCATCGGCCGCCGCGGCATGCGCGTCCATGCGCTCGGCCGCCAGAATCGCCGCCGCCGTGTCCGCGCGGGACGCGGCCACCACCAGCGCACGGCCCGCAAGCGCGTGCGCGCGCCGGTGGAGCGCGGCCGGAGCTGCTTCGGTCAGGCCCGCATGCCGCGCGGGCGGCGCCCCACGCAGCCGGGCCACCTGCTCGGCGATACGGTCACCGGCGGGGCCGAGGCCCAGCTCGTCGGTCACGGCGAGCAGCGCGGCCAGGTGCCCGGCGAGCTGGATGTCCAGCTCTTCCTCCCGCGTGCGGTGCGGAAAATCGGCGGCGTCGGCCGTTGTGTGGACCGATTTGGTGCGGATCGGCTCGTACATGGGATGGCCTCCTGGCGTTGCAGTACACCCATCCTAGCTTGGATTCAGTCTAAAGTTGTGCCGGATCCGGTAACGCTTGCTCCGTGAGGCTTCCTCCGGCGGGCCCTACGGCTGGCTGTAGCCGTCCAGGAAGTTCCCGATCCGGGTCACGGCGGCCACCAGATCCTTGGCCGGCGGCAGCGTCACGATCCGGAAGTGATCGGGCTCGGGCCAGTTGAACCCCGTACCGTGCACCACCATGATCTTCTCGGCCCGCAGCAGATCGAGCACCATCTGCCGGTCGTCCTTGATCTTGTAGACCTTCGGGTCCAGCCGGGGGAAGAGATACAGCGCCCCCTTCGGCTTCACGCATGTCACCCCGGGGATCTGCGTCAGCAGGTCGTACGCCACGTCACGCTGCTCCAGGATGCGCCCGCCTGGCAGCACCAGATCGTTGATCGACTGGCGTCCGCCGAGCGCCGTGGCCACCGCGTGCTGCGAGGGCATGTTGGCGCACAGCCGCATATTGGCGAGGATCGTCAGCCCCTCGATGTACGACGAGGCGTGCGCCTTCGGGCCGCAGACCGCCAGCCAGCCGGAGCGGAAACCGGCGACCCGGTAGTTCTTGGACAGGCCGTTGAAGGTCAGGACCATCAGATCGGGGGCGATCGTGGCGGTCGGCGTGTGCGTCGCGCCGTCGTACAGGATGCGGTCGTAGATCTCGTCGGAGCAGATGACCAGCTGGTGGCGCCGCGCGATCTCCGTCAGCCCGCGCAGCATCTCGTCGTCGTACACCGCGCCGGTCGGGTTGTTCGGGTTGATGATCACCAGGGCCTTGGTGCGGTCGGTGATCTTCCGCTCGATGTCGGCGAGGTCGGGCATCCAGTCGGCCTGCTCGTCGCACCTGTAGTGCACGGCCGTACCGCCGGCCAGGGAGACGGAAGCGGTCCACAGCGGATAGTCCGGAGCCGGTACGAGCACCTCGTCGCCGTCGTCGAGCAGCGCCTGCATCGACATCTGGATCAGCTCGGAGACGCCGTTGCCGAGGTAGATGTCCTCGACATCGAGGTCGATCGCCTTGGTCTGGTAGTGCTGCATCACCGCACGCCGCGCGGACAGCAGGCCCTTCGCATCGCCGTAGCCGTGCGCCCCGGAGAGGTTGCGCAGTATGTCTTCGAGGATCTCGGGCGGGCACTCGAATCCGAACGCGGCGGGGTTGCCGGTGTTGAGCTTGAGGATGCGGTGACCTGCTGCTTCCAGCCGCATCGCTTCCTCGAGCACCGGACCCCGGATTTCGTAACAGACGCCGGAGAGCTTTGTGGACTGGATGACCTGCATGTCTGCGAGCTTACGACCGTGTTTCGCCGGGTGCGCGGAGATTCCCCGCCCGTTCCTCCCATTGGGGCGCCCTCCCGGTGCGGTCCGTCTTCCATCGGCAGACCGCCCGCCGCCCCGGACCGTCGGAAGGACCGGTCGGGGCGGCGTCGCGGCTTGGAATGCGGGCATGACGGGCCCCGCGGGCGGGCCCGGGTGAGATGCGCCACGCGGGGGTCGTCACTCGGGGGTTCTCACTCGGGGAGGCGGGTGTCCTCCGGAAGCCGGATCGCGAAGTCGTCCGCCAGTACGCGCAGCACCTCGGCGGAATCCGCCAGTTGCCGTTCCTTGACCGTGCCGTCGGCGGCCGTCTCGACGAGGTCGAGGCCCGAGAGTGCCAGATGGGCCCGGGGTGTGGTCCGCTGCGCGTACACGGCCCGGCTGAACGGGGAGCGCGGGTTGGTCGCGATGTGCCAGTTGATGACCTCGTAGTCCGGCGCCTCGAACGGCTCCCGGGTGAACTCGTACTGCGGCTCCCAGACCCCGCTCTTCTCCGTCTGCAGCTCCCACAGCTCCAGCGGTCCCACGTGCGGGGCGTGTACGAGCCGGTGGTGGCGCGGGGTGTCGTACAGCTCGACGTCCGTCACCAGCGGGAGCGGCTCCAGCAGCGCACCACTGGACCCGAAACCGACATCGGCGAGATACGGGGTGGGCTCGTCTTCCACCTCCACCTCCATCAGCATGTGCGTACGCGGCCGGATGTCACCGGGCGCGGCCCCCAGCACCACCCGCGCGGCGAGCAGCGTCACTCCGAAACCCAGCTGGGTCAGGGCGGCGGCGAAGAGGGTGTTGTGTTCGTAGCAGTACCCGCCGCGGCCACCGCGGACGAGCTTCGCCTCCAGGTCTTGCAGGGCGAGCGAGGGTGCGGAACCGAGGACGGGCTCCAGGTTCTCGAACGGAATCCCGAGCATGTGGGCCCGGTGCACGGACCGCAGCACTTCCAGGGTGGGCCGGCGCTCCCCGGTCCAGCCGATGCGGGCGAAATAGGCGTCGAGGTCGAGTGTCATACCTCGACGGTACGCAGCCGAGGGCGGGGAGTGCCTCCGGCCGGAGAACGATCCGGCTCGTCCTTCGGACCCAGGGCCTCGTGATCAGCGGCTGAGCAGCTCGATCAGTCCGGTGGTGCTCTCGTCGCCGTGTCCGTCCTTCAGACGGCGCTCCATCAGGTCCATGAAGGGCAGGAGCAGTTCGCTGCTGACTCCCTGTTCCTCGGCCGTGCGCAGCAGGGTGGTGTTGCCCGCGACCATCATGGCGAGGTTCGACGCGACGCCCGTGGTGTAGTCGTCGCTCGTCAGCTGCTCGGCCGTCGTGTGCGTGGCCGGGGCCATGGCGGTGAGCCAGTCGACGAGCAGCGGGGCGAACTCCTTGAGATCGATGTTCTCCTTGCGGACCAGCGCGAAGGCGTGCGAGAGCCCCGCGAACATGCCCGTCATCGCGCTCAGCAGGGCGACGTCCTGGAGCGCGGCGAAGCCGGCGTCCTCGCCGACGTACCTGGCGCCGGTGGGCACGGCCAGCACCTGCTCGTGCGTCTCGAACAGCGGACGCGAGCCGCTGTAGAAGACATAGCCCCCCGACTCCGGCACGCCGATCATCGGCGGGATCGCCATGATGCCGCCGTCCAGGAACCGGGCACCGCGCTCCTGAGCCCACGCGGCGCGGGCGCGGGCCTGCCCGGGGGTGCTGGTGGTGAGGTTGACCAGGTCCTTGCCGTTCAGGTCGGCGCCTTGCAGCGCCTCCTCGACCGAGGCGTCGTCGAGCAGACAGAGCACGACGAGGTCGCTCGCGGCGACCGCTTCGGCGGCGGTCGCGGTGATCCGGGCGCCGTGGGCTGCGAGAGGTTCGGATCGGGCGGCGGTGCGGTTCCAGACAGTCAGGGGGTGCCCGGCGGTGAGCCAGGTGTGGGCGAGTGCGGTGCCCATGGCGCCGAGGCCGAGCAGGGTGAGCGGGTTCCTCTGCGGGGTGTTGTCAGTCATGCCGACTAGGCTTCCCGTGGGCCCTGGAACGATCAAGTACCCACTTGGAAGTGGGTGGTTACCCCAGGGTGAGTGACCAGGTGGGAAGGGTTGAGCCATGGGGGCCGTACGAAGGCCGGGAGCGTACGTCTGTGGGATCGACGCCGCGATGGATGTGGTCGGCGGCAAGTGGAAGGGGCTGATCCTGTGGGCGCTCAACGAACAGGCATACCGCTTCGGTGAGTTGCGCAGGCAGGTGCCTGGCATCACCGAGAAGGTACTGACGTCGCATCTGCGGGAGCTGGAGGTGGACGGCATCGTGCACCGCGAGGTGCACGCCGAGGTGCCGCCCCGCGTCGAGTACTCACTGACCCCGCTGGGCATCAAGCTCAACGAGGCGCTGGAGCCGCTCGGCGTGTGGGGGCGGGAGAACATCCTTCAGGAGACGGCTGCGCGCACACAGTCCGGCTGACCCCGGACGAGTCCGCACGCCGTCGAGCGGGTCCGGTGTGCCCGGCCGTCCGATAGCCGGACGGATTCGGCGTGCGCCGCCCGCGGCTTGATTCAGTCCCTTGTGGGGACCTCGCACATGCGCCACCATGCGCATGTCAAAAAACCGGAGGAACTCCGGTCACAGAGGTCACTTGAGGGGACCCCCACATGAAAAAGCCTCTCGTCGGCGCATTCTTTGCTGTCCTGCTCCTCGGGGCAGGTATCGCACCCGCGACCGCGGCCACCAGCCATGAAGCGGCAGCGCCCGGCACAGCGACTGTCGCGGCGGCTTCGAGCCAGGCGACGGCCGCGGCGAAAGCCCGGCCCAAGGCGGTCAACTTCGCCGGGACGGTCGCGCTCAGCAACTGTTCCGGTTCCGTCGTCCGTACGCCGAGCTCCCAGTCCACCGACCCCGCACTCGTGCTCTCCAACGGGCACTGCATGGAGTCCGGTTTCCCCGGCCCGGGCGAGGTCGTGCTCGACCAGCCGTCCACGCGCAGCTTCACCCTGCTGAACGCCGCGGGCACCGGCGTCGGCACGCTGCGCGCGAGCAAGATCGCGTACGGGACGATGACCGACACCGATGTCTCGCTGTACGAGCTCACCAGCACCTACGCCCAGATCGAGAGCAGCTACGGCATCAAGGCGCTGGAACTCAACGCCGCCCACCCGGTGCAGGGCACCGCGATCACGGTCGTTTCCGGGTACTGGAAGCGGACGTACAGCTGCAGCATCGACGGCTTCGCCCACCGCCTCAAGGAGGGGCTGTGGACCTGGAAGGACTCGGTCCGCTACACCTCCGCCTGCAAGACGATCGGTGGTACGTCCGGCTCCCCGGTGATCGACAACGCGACCGGCAAGGTCGTCGCCGTGAACAACACGGGCAACGAGGACGGGCAGGAGTGCACGGACAACAATCCGTGTGAGGTCGACGAGTCCGGCAACGTGACCGTTCGCCAGGGCATCAACTACGCCCAGCAGACCTACGGCATCGTGCCGTGCGTCGGCATCGGCAACAAGATCGACCTGGGCCGGGAGGGGTGCGCACTGCCCAAGCCGTAGCGCCGGCGGCAGCCGAACCCTGCTCGGCAACCGGCTGGGCCCGCAGCACATGCATCGCACGGGTTCGGCCGGGTCCGTCAGGCGCGTCCCCTGCCCCGGACCGCCTTCCCCGCGAGGATCTGGGTCCGCTTGCCGTCCTCGATGACGGGGCGGCCGTCGATCAGGACGTGCGGGATGCCCACGGGCAGGGTGCGCGGCTTGTCGAACGTCGAGCCGGCCGCCACCGTCTGCGGGTCGAAGAGGACCAGGTCGGCGCGGTAGCCCTCACGGACCAGCCCGCGGTCGGGCAGCCTCAGCCGGGCCGCCGGGCGCGAGGTCAGGTGCGCCACGCACTCCTCCAGGGTGAGGATGCCCAACTCCCGCATGTACTGGCCGAGATACTGCGGGAACGTGCCGTACGCGCGGGGGTGCGGCTTGTCGCCCTGGAGGATGCCGTCGCTGCCGCCCGTGTGGACGCGGTGGCGCATGATCTGCTGCACGTTCTCCTCGTGGCCCACGTGCTGGAGGATCGTGGAGCCGAGCCGGTCCTCGATGAGCAGACGGCGGGCGGTGACCCACGGGGCCTCGCCGCGCAGCCGCGCGGACTCGGCGACCGTACGGCCGACATGGCCGGCGAGGGACGGCACGCTGACGCCCGAGATCTCGATGGTGTCCCACTCGATCGGCACCCCGTGGCAGCCGTCCGAGCCGAGCACCTCCAGGTGGTGGCGGATGCGCTCGGCTGTCGAGTCGTCCGCGAGCCGGGTGAGGACCGACTCGGGCCCGCCCTCGCTCGCCCAGCTCGGCAGCATCGCGACGAGAGTGGTGCAGCCGGGGGTGTACGGGTAGGTGTCGAGGGAGATGTCGGCGCCGGCGTCGAGGGCGCTGTCGAGGAGGGTGAGGAGCTCCGGCGCCTTGCCCTTGTTCACACCGAAGTTCATGGTGGCGTGCGCGAGATGGAGGGCGCAGCCCGCGGTCCGGGTGAGCTCGACCATCTCCTCGTACGCGGCGAGGGCGCCCGCGCCGTAGGAGCGGTGGTGCGGGCAGTAGTAGCCGCCGTGCTCGGCCACCACCCGGCAGAGTTCGGTGAGTTCGGCGTCGTTCGCGTACATGCCGGGGGTGTACGTCAGGCCGGAGGACATGCCCACCGCGCCCTCGGTCATGCCCTGGGCGACGAGTTCCTTCATACGGTTCAGTTCGGTCGCGGTGGCGGGGCGGTCGTCCCAGCCGACCGCGTACATCCGGACCGTGCCCTGCGGGATGAGGTAGGCGGCGTTGACCGCGATGCCCTGGCCGCCGAAGTTGCGGTCGAGGCGGTCCAGGTACTCACCGACCGTGCGCCAGTCGAAGTCGATGTCCGAACCGTCGCCGTTCCAGCCGGTGATGGCCTTGCGCACCTCGGTGAGCGTGCGGTCGTCGACCGGTGCGTACGAGAGGCCGTCCTGGCCGAGGACTTCGAGGGTGACGCCCTGGGCGGCCTTCGCGCTGTGGTCCGGGTCGCGGAGCAGCGCGAGGTCGCTGTGCGCGTGCATGTCGATGAACCCGGGCGAGAGGGCGAGGCCGTCGGCGTCCAGGGTGCGGCGGGCGGTGGGGCGTCGGCCGTCGCCTTCGCGGTGGATCGCGGCGATCCGGCCGTTGTCGAGGGCGACGTCCGCGCGGTAGGAGGGGACGGCGGAGCCGTCGATGACGGTCGCGTCGCGGATGACCAGGTCCATGGGGGTGCCTTTCAGGGGGCCCTTCTTTTTCCCCACCCCGCCCCTTCCCGTAACTGGGGCTCGGCCCCAGACCCCGCACGCCCTGCGGGCGTTGTCCTCAATCGCCGGACGGGCTTGATTGGCTGCCGGCTGCTCGTGACGTGCCGGGTGACATCTCAAGCCTCTCCGGCGATTGAGGAGCGGGGGTCCGGGGGCAGAGCCCCCGGTACGGGAAGGGGCGGGGTGGGGAAACGAACCCCGTAGGGGTCAGAAGAACGTGCGGATGTAGTCCGTCACCGTGCCGTCCGCCTCGACCAGCGGAATCAACTGCCACTTGTCGAAGCTCGTGCACGGATGCGACAGACCCATCCCGACCCAGTCGCCCACCTCCAGCTCCGCCCCCGCCTCGGTCCGCAGCCACGTGTGCTGGTCCGACAGACCCGTGACCGTCACCCCCGTCGCCGCGCGCACCGAACCGTCGCGCGCCGAGCGCACGACCTGCGCCTGCGGGAGGTCGAGGTCGTACGCCGCGTCCCGCTTGCCCGCGTTGAGGAACGCCTGCTCGCCGGAGGGACGCGAGACCACCTGGGCCCACAGCCGGAACGCGGGCTGCAGCGCGCCCTCCTCAGGGACCCGGTTGAACGGGGTGATGCGCAGGTAATGGCCGTCGTCGTGCGAGACGTACGCACCCGAGCGCAGCAACTTGCATACGGGCAACGAGAGTTCGGGGATCTCCGCGAAGACCTCGGCCACGGTGTCGAACCACGCGCTGCCGCCCGCACTGATCAGGATCTCGTCCGCACCAGTGAACGCGCCCGCCCGGTCGAAGTCCGCCGCGACCGCGACGAGCCGGCGCAGCCAGTCGCGTACCCGCTCGGGGGAGGCGTCCGGCACCTCGCCCTCGTAACCGGCGACGCCGGTCAGCCGGAGCGTGGGCACGGCGGTCACCGCGTCCGCGACCGCCGCGCAGTCGGCGTCGGTACGGGCCCCGGTGCGGGCGCCCTCGCCCGCGCCCAGCTCCACCACGACGTCGACCGGACGCGTGGCGCCCGCCGCGCGCAGGGCCTCGTCCATCAGCTCGACGCCGCGTACGGAGTCGACGTAACAGACGAAGCGGAAGTCCGGGTCCGCCTCCAGTTCGCGGGCCACCCAGCGCAGCGCGACCGCGTCGACGACCTCGTTGGCGAGGAAGATCCGCTGGATGCCGTAGGCCCGGTAGACCCTGGCCTGGTGCGGGACGGCGGCGGTGATGCCCCAGGCGCCGCGCTCCAGCTGGTCCGCGAAGAGCTGCGGGGCCATGGAGGTCTTGCCGTGCGGGGCGAACGCGAGGCCGTGGCGGTCCGCGTACGTTTCCAGGAGGGCGAGGTTGTGCTCCACCGACTCCGCGGACAGGGCCAGCACCGGGGTGGTGAATCCGCCCGTGAAGAGGTTGCGGCGCTCGGCGGCCAGGTCGCCGACGGTCAGACCCTCCGCGTCGGGCGGGAGTGCTTTGAAGCGGTGGTCGACCCGTTCGTCGGCGATGCCGGCCAGGGTGACCGGGTGGTCGGCGGCCAAGGGAGCCTCCTAAAGAGTTGTCGTTGCAGCATATGCAACACCCATTGCGCATATCGCTTAACGCTGTCTAACATCCGAGCCGACGCCGGGTCAATGGTGAGAACCGGCGCTGAACGCTGATCAGCGAGGAGCCCAGAGTGCCCGGACCGGTAGCAGGGACGGCCGCCCGTGCCGACACGACCACCGATGTCGTCTGCCTCGGTGAGTCCATGGTGACGTTCCTGCCCTCGCGGCCCGGCCGCCTCGCCGACGTACCCGCATTCAAGCGCGGTATCGGTGGCGCCGAGTCCAATGTCGCCTGTGCGCTGGCCGCGGCCGGGCACCGGGCGACGTGGGTCAGCCGGGTCGGCACGGACGGCTTCGGCGACCACCTCGTGGAGACGGTCGCGGGGTACGGGGTCGACACCGGCGCCGTCCGGCGCGACCCGGACCGGCCCACCGGCATCTACTTCCGCACGGCGACCGACCGGGCGACGGACGTCCACGAGGTGGCGTACTACCGCGCCGGGTCGGCTGCCTCCGCGATGTCCGTACGGAACGTGCCGTACGAGGACGTGTTCTCGGGCCGTGTCCTGCACCTGTCCGGGATCACGGCCGCCCTGTCCGCGGAGTGCCTGGAGCTGCTCCACGATCTGACCGCGCCGCGGGAGGGTCGTCCGCTGGTCTCGTTCGACGTGAACTACCGGCCGGGGCTGTGGCGTGGGCGGGACGGCGACGCGGGTCCGGATGTCCTGCTCGACCTCGCGCGCCGGTCCGACCTCGCCTTCGTCGGGGAGGACGAGGCGGAGGAGGCGTGGGGTGTGCGGGGCGCTGACGCGATCCGGGAGGTGTTGCCGGAGCCGGGCGTGCTGGTCGTGAAGCGGGGGGCGGACGGGGTGACCGTCTTTTCGGGGCCCTGCCCCGGCCCCCGCTCCTCAGTCGCCGGAGGGGCTGAGAATGGCCCCGGCCCCCGCTCCTCAATCGCCGGAGGGGCTGAAGATGCCACCACCGTCCCCGCCCTCCGCGTCGACGTCGTCGCCCCCGTCGGTGCCGGCGACGCGTTCGCCGCCGGGTTTCTCTCCGCCACCCTGCGCGGACTCCCCGTACGCGAGCGCGCCCGGCACGGTCACCTGATGGCCGCCGCCGTCCTCACCGTCCCCGGTGACCTCACCGACCCCCCGGCCCGGGCCCACGCCGACCGCCTTGCCGGTCTCGACGACCACGCCTGGGGGAGACTTCGTCTCGGCCCCGGGTGGACGGGGGACGACCAGGAGGTACGTACGACATGAGTCAGACCGTCGACCGGGCGCTGAGCATTCTTCCGCTGCTCGCCCAGGGGCCCGCCGACCTCGGACAGGTCGCCGAGCGGCTCGGCGTCCACAAGTCCACGGCGCTGCGTCTGCTCCGTACGCTCCACGAGCACGGACTCGTCTACCGCCAGAGTGACCAGCGCTACCGCCTGGGCGCCCGCCTCTTCGCGCTCGCGCAGGAAGCCGTCGAGAACCTCGACGTACGGGAGATCGCCCACCCGCACCTCGTCGAACTGAACGAGCAGTGCGGGCACACGGTGCACCTCGCGGTGTACGAGGAGAACGAGGTCCTCTACATCGACAAGGTCGAGAGCCGCTACCCGGTCCGGATGTACTCGCGGATCGGCAAACCCGTCGCGATCACCGTCGCCGCGGTCGCCAAGCTGCTGCTCGCCGACCTCTCCGAGCCGGAACGGCGCGTGGTCGCCGAGAAGCTCGACTACCCCATGTACACGTCCCGTTCGACCCCGAACGCCGGGGCGTTCCTCAAGGAGCTCTCCGTCGTACGCGAACAGGGCTGGGCCACCGACCTCGGTGGCCACGAGGAGTCCATCAACTGTGTCGGCGCCCCCATCCGCGGTGCGGACGGCCGGGTCGTCGCCGCCATGTCGGTGTCCGCGCCCAACGTCGTCGTCACACGCGAGGAACTCCTCACGCTGCTTCCGCTGGTGCGTCGCACCGCCGACACCATCAGCCGGGAGTACTCCGGCAACGCCCCCACGAAGAAAGCCTGAACTGCCATGACCGAGAAGACCGCTCTCACCCCGAGCACCCACACCGCCCCGCCCGCGAAGTTCTCGCACGGCGTGAAGAAGGGGAACATCCTCCAGGTCGCCGGCCAGGTCGGCTTCCTGCCCGCCGTCGAGGGCCAGGCGCCCACGCCCGCGGGTCCGACGCTGCGCGAGCAGACCCTCCAGACCTTCGCGAACGTCAAGGCCATCCTGGAGGAGGGCGGCGCGAGCTGGGACGACGTGATGATGATGCGCGTCTACCTCACCGACGTGGACCACTTCGCGGAGATGAACGAGATCTACAACACCTACTTCGGCGAGCAGAACCTCAAGGAGGCCCCTGCCGCCCGTACGACGGTCTACGTCGGCCTCCCCAAGGGCCTGCTCATCGAGATCGACGCGCTCGCGGTCCTCAGCTGATCCTGCCGACCCCGTTGCTTCACCGCATCACCCCACCACCACGCCGCAACGGCACGGCGCCCCGCAGCACGGGGGCGCCGTGCCGCGCTCCACCCTGCCCAAGTGCCCTCTCCGAAACCGGAGTTACCCATGCTGCTCGCCGCCACCCCGCCGCCGGTCGAGACGCCACCCCACACCGGTGGACTCCTCCTGCTGATCGACGGCACCGCAGGCCTGCTGACCGTCGCCGCCCTCGGTATCGCCCTCCTCCTCTTCCTGATCATCAAGGCCAGGCTCCAGCCGTTCGTCGCGCTGCTCGCGGTCTCCATAGCCGTCGGCCTGGGCGCGGGCCTCTCCGTCACCGAACTCTTCGGTACGGTGCAGAAGTCCGCCGCCGTCTCCGTCATCGAATCGGGCATGGGCGGCATCCTCGGCCATGTCGCGATCATCATCGGCCTCGGCACGATGCTCGGCGCGATCCTCGAAGTCTCCGGCGGGGCCGAGGTGTTGAGCACCCGCCTGCTGAACCTCTTCGGCGAGAAGCGCGCCCCGCTCGCCATGGGCCTCACCGGCCTGATCTTCGGTATCCCGGTCTTCTTCGACGTCGGCATCTTCGTCCTCGCGCCGATCGTGTACGCCGCCGCGAAGCGCTCCGGCAAGTCGATCCTGCTGTACGCGATGCCGCTGCTGGCCGGTCTCTCGATGACGCACGCGTTCCTGCCGCCGCACCCCGGCCCCGTCGCCGCCGCCGGACTGTTCAACGTCTCGCTCGGCTGGGTCATCCTGATGGGCGCCGTCGTCGGTATCCCGTCCGTCCTCGCCGCCTGGGTCTACGCCGCCTGGATCGGCAAGCGGATCTTCGTCGACGTACCGCAGGACATGGTCGAGGCCGCCGAGGAGGCCAAGGCCGCCGTCGCCGCCGAGCAGCGGGCCGCCGGGGTCACCCCGCGCGAGGACCCGGTCGGGCTCGGGACCGTACTCGCGATCATCGGCACCCCGCTCGTGCTGATCCTCGCCGCGACGTTCTCCTCCATCGCGCTGGACCCCTCCACCCTGCGCTCGGTCATCGAGTTCTTCGGCAGCCCGTTCGTCGCCCTGACGATCGCGCTGCTCCTCGCGTACTACGTACTCGGCATCCGGCGCGGCTGGTCCCGCAAGTCCCTCGAATCGGTCTCCACGTCCTCGCTCAAGCCGGTCGGCAACATCCTGCTCGTCGTCGGCGCGGGCGGCATCTTCGGTGCCGTGCTCAAGGGCAGCGGCATCGCCAACGCGCTCGCCGACACCTTCAACGACGTCGGCCTCCCGGTCATCCTGCTGGCCTGGCTGATCTCCGTGGTACTGCGCGTCGCGCAGGGCTCGGCGACGGTCGCGATCGTGACCACGGCCGGAATCGTCGTACCCCTGGTCGAGGGCCAGGACATGTCGCAGGCGCACCTCGCGCTGATCATCATGGCGATCTCGGCGGGCTCGATCTTCGCCTCGCACGTCAACGACGGCGGTTTCTGGATGGTCGCCAAGTACTTCGGCATCTCGGAGCGCGACACCCTGAAGTCGTGGACGGTCCTGGAAACGGTCCTGTCGGTCGCGGGCTTCGTGGTCGCCGCACTGCTCAGTCTGGTGATCTAGCACGGACTCTCTGGAGATCCGGCACGGCCCGCGCACACCCCCTTGTGCGATCGATCTCTTTGCGCTTCTTTGATCGACATGGCGGAGATCAGCGGAACCACAGGGACAGGGGAGATCGACTCCCGACCGCGCAAGTCGAGTTGGAAGTACATCGGACCGGGCATCGTCGTCGCCGCAACCGGCGTCGGAGCCGGGGATCTGGTCGCGACGCTGATCGCGGGCAGCAAGTTCGGATACACCCTCATGTGGGCGGCCGTGATCGGCTGCCTCGTCAAGATCTCGCTTGCCGAAGCGGCCGGCCGGTGGCACCTGGCCACCGGCCGGACCCTCTTCGAGGGCTGGCGCACCCTCGGATCGTGGACCACCGTCTACTTCGCGGTGTACGTCGTCATCTGGGGGTTCGTGTACGGCGCGACGGCCATGTCGTCCAGCGCCCTGCCCATCGTGGCGCTCTTCCCGGACGGCCCGGGGCTGAAGACCTGGGCGATCATCACGGGTCTGATCGGCCTGGTCTTCGTCTGGTTCAACCAGTACGCCGTCTTCGAGAAGGTCATGACGGTCCTGGTCGGCGTGATGTTCGTGGTCGTCGTCTACGTCGCCCTGCGGGTGGGACCGGACGTCGGCGCGTCCATCGCCGGGCTCGCCCCCGTACTCCCCGACGGCTCGCTGATCTACACGCTCGGGCTGATCGGCGGGGTCGGCGGCACGATCACCATGGCCGCGTACGGGTACTGGGTGAACGCCAAGGGCTGGAACAACTCCTCCTGGATGAAGGTGATGCGCCTGGACAACCGGGTCGCCTACATCACCACCGGGATCTTCGTCGTCGCCATGCTGATCGTCGGCGCCGAACTGCTGCACTCCTCCCAGCTGGCGCTGACCAAGGGCGACCGCGGTCTGATCGACCTCGGGGTCATCCTGGAGGACCGTTTCGGCGCGGTCACCGCGAAGCTGTTCCTGGTCGGCTTCTTCGCCACGTCGTTCTCGTCGCTCATCGGGGTGTGGCACGGCGTGAGCCTGATGTTCGCCGACTTCGTCGAGCGCATCCGCGCCGACCGGGCCGCGGGCGGTGCCGGTGCGGCGGACGAGCCGGGAGGCCCGCAGATCGCCCGACAGGAGAGGTCGGTGCCCTTCCGCGCGTATGTCCTCTGGCTGACCTTCCCGCCGATGACGCTGCTGTGGCTGGACGAGCCGTTCGGCCTGGTCATTTTCTACGGGGTGCTCGGTGCCTTCTTCATGCCGTTCCTCGCCCTGACGCTGATCTGGCTGCTCAACTCCTCGCGTACGCCGCTGGAATGGCGCAACGGGTGGCTCAGCAACGGAATGCTGGCGACGGCCGGACTGCTGTTCCTCGTGCTGTGCGTACAGCAGGTGCGCGACCTGCCGTGGTGAGCTGAGCGAACGACCGCAGCAGCGCCGCCGGGGGAGCGGCGGCGCTGCTGGGGGGCATATCGAGCTCAAGCCCGTCCGGCGATTGAGGACAAAGGCGGGGCCGCAGGCCGCGCAACCCGTCTCAACCGGTTACGGCAGGCCGTGCACGTGCGGGCCCACCGCGTTCGACCAGGCGTTGCCCGCCGTGGCGTCCCAGTTCGTGGACCAGGTCATCGCGCCGCGCAGCGTCGGGTAGGTCTTCGACGGCTTGAACGAGCCGCAGTTGGTGCCCTTTGCCAGGCAGTCCAGCGCGGCGTTCACGATGGACGGTGATACGTAGCCGCTGCCCGCGCCCCGGGTGGAGGCCGGGACTCCGAGGCCGACCTGTGAGGGGTCGAGGCCGCCCTCAAGCTGGATGCAGGCGAGCGCGGTGAGGAAGTCCACCGAGCCCTGCGAGTAGACCTTGCCGTCGCAGCCGAGCATCGAACCGCTGTTGTAGTACTGCATGTTGACGACGGTCAGGATGTCCTTGATGTTGAGCGCCGTCTTGAAGTACTCACCGGACGTCGACTGCATGTCGATGGTCTGCGGTGCCATCGTGATGACGAGGCCGGAGCCCGCCTTCGACGACAGGGCGCGCAGGGCCTTCGTCATGTACGTGGAGTTGAGGCCGTTCTCCAGGTCGATGTCGACCCCGTTGAAGCCGTACTCCTGCATGAGCGCGTAGACGGAGTTCGCGAAGGCCGTCGCGGAGGCGTCGCTGTTGACGGCGACGGCGCCCTTCTCGCCGCCGACCGAGATGATGACGTTCTTCCCGGCCGCCTGCTTGGCCTTGATGTCGGCCTTGAACTGGTCGACGGTATAGCCGTTCAGGCCCGCCGTGTCGAGGTTGAACGTGACGGCGCCCGGTGTCGTCGTGGCGTCGGCGAAGGAGACCGCGATGATGTCGTAGTTCGCGGGGACGTCGCTGAGCTTCTGGACGGTCGCGCCGTTGTTGAAGTTCTGCCAGTACCCGGTCACCGCGTGCTTGGGTACGGAGGTCACCGGGCCGGGGTCACCCGTCTTCGCCGTACGGGCGCTGATCGTCGCGGACTTGACGGACTCACCGGCGGCGTTGGTGGCGCTCACCGCGAACTGGTACGCCGTGTCGGCGGCCAGACCGGTGATCGTCGCCGAGGTCCCGGTGGAGGTGGTGGCCTTCGTGCCGTCCCGGTAGACGGTGTAGCCGGTCGCGCCGGAGACCGCGTTCCAGGTCAGGGGTACGGAGGAGGTCGTCGTCGTACCGGCGGCGAGTCCGGCGGGCGCGGCGGGGATCTGCGGGGCGGGGTCGGTGCCGCCTCCGCCGTCGGGCCCGGTCACGGAGACGTCGTCGGCGAAGTAGGCGGCCTGGCCGTACCAGCCGTGGGTGTAGACGGTGACAGAGGTGGTGCTCGGGCCGGTACGGAAGCTGGTCGTCAGCTGCTTCCAGCTGCCGGAGTCCGGCGTCCAGGTGGAGACGTCCGTGGTGCCGGTTCCCGTGGCGCCGAGGTACGCGTACCCGCCCTGCACCCAGGCGCTGAGCGTGTACGTCGAGTCAGGCTTCACGGCGACGGTCTGCGTGCACTTGGCGTTGTCCTGGCCGGCCGGGGAGGCCTTGAGGGCGGAGGTACCGCCGTGCACGGGGGAGGAGACCGTGGTGCCGCTGCCGGCCGAACAGGTCCAGTTGGCGAGCCCGGATTCGAAGCCGGCGTTCTTGGCGACGTTGACGTCGGCCGCTTCCGCGGTGCTGACGAGGCCGGTGACTGTCAGGGCCCCGGCCGCGAGGACAGCCGTGACGGTGCCGAGGACGGGCCGGCTGTGACGCCTGCGGCGTCTGCTGCCTGCGGAGCGTTCCACTGGTGCCTCCGTGGGGAGTTGGGGGGTGCTGGCGGAGTGTGCGGTGGCCACCGTTGGCCCATAAACTGGTCCAGACCAATTGAGTTGTCAAGACCTCTGACGGTGACTCGTACGGTTCCGCCTCCGAACGGCAGGCCCCTGGGAGGCTGTCAGGCGTCGTCCTGCAACCGGTCCGCCGCGTACCCCGCCACACACGCCACCGCCGCCACCACGTTCGACATGAACAGCCCCTCGGCCGCCATCTCCTCCCACTGCACCGCCATGTTGAGCAGCTGCGCCACGATCGGCACACAGATCGCCGCGGCCAGATGCTGCGGCAGCGAGTGGCGGAACGGCTCACGGTGCAGCCGGGCGGCCGCCCACGTCGCGAGGGCCAGGCAGACCACGTTGGGTATGTGGATCAGTAGCATGCGCCCGCCGAACGTCTCCATGCGTCCCGGCGTCGCCACATGCTCGTACACGACACTGGCCTGCACGTACTCGGTGACGATCAGCACGATGATGCCGGCGGCCCAGGCGCGGGCCAGGGCGAAGATCACCGCCCCGCGCCCGTCGTCCCGGCGGGTGGGGGCCCCGGGGTAGATGTACCGCGTCATGCTCTTCCGCCTCCGTGTCGGCGTATCACGGGCCAGGGGCCTCTCGTTCGGATCATGCCGGGCTCGCGGGGTGATCCGAACGAGAGGCCCTACTTCACCGTGATGCTTTCGATGATCCGGTCCAGGTCGGACGCGGACAGACTGCCCTTGGCCGCGTCGATCCGGACCGCGTAGCTCTTCTTCTCCGAGTCGAGGCCGGTGATGATCACACCCTTGACCTCGGTGCCCTTCTCCGGGGTCCCGGCCTCCCCGCCGGAGGTGAACGCGAAGTCGACACGCTTGGCGTTCCGCACCTCCTCGGGGCCGTGGACCTCGACGTCCGACTGCTCCTTCAGCCTGGCGCCGAGCGCGACCCCGGCCTCCGCGCCGATCGCCGCCTCCTCCGCCGTGTCGGCATTGGTGAAGTCCAGCTGCACGGTGATCGTGCCGACCGTCCTGCCGCCCTCGGTGATCCGTGCGGCGGCCGCGTTGTGCTTGCCGCGCTCGGCGCCGCTCTGTTCCTTGAAGGCGGGGGGACGGGCGACCGAGACGGCCGGGGTGGTCAGCTTGTCCCAGCCCTCGGGCACCGCGCCGGTGGCGGAGTCGTCCCCGCATCCCGTGGTCAGCAGGCCCAGGGCGAGGACGGCGGTCCCGGAGATCAGACGGTTCGTAAGGGTGTTCATGGCTGGCTTGCTCCTGTCGCCGTGATCAGTTCGCACAGTAGCTGTACGGGACATAGCTTCGGCTGCCTCCGTTGGGCGCCCCGAGGAACTCCGCGTTGTTCAGCGTTTCCTCCTTCTTCTCGGTGGACACCGAGAAGCCGAGGCTCAGCCCCAGGTTCAGCTCGAAGCCGTACTCAGCCGCATCGGTCTGGCCGGTGTACGTCGTCCTGCTGGACAGCCCGGAGTCGAAGAGCAGCTGCCCGAACCTGTCGTCGTCCCCGGGCCGCTTCGTCGGCGCGTGGTCGTCGAACATGTAGCTGAACGGCTGGCCGTACTGCCCGTTCCCGTTGAGCCAGTCCTGTGCGATCTTCCGGTCGGCGTCCCCTTCGGATCCCGGCTTCAGGACGACGGAATTGGTGACGACCTCGATCCCGGTGTCCTCGCCGCCGCCCTTGACGCCGCCGCTGCCGCCCCGCTTGTCGTCGCCGGACTTCCCGTTGTCGCCGCCGACCTTGGCGCCGTCCTTGGTCGTGCCCTTCTCGACCGTGCGGGTCATGTCGATCCGCAGCAGCTCGCCGGTCTTCTTGTCGTGCGTGACGGTGATGGACCCGGTCTGGGTGGTGGACGCCGAGGCGTCACCGCTGATCGGCCCGGCTTCGTAACTCGCCTTGGCGCCGTACTCGATCGCCGCGGAGTACGTGTACGCCTTGGTGCCCTTGAAGTCGTTGTCCGTCCACGTCGCTTCGGGGGAGAACTTGAAGTTGCCGCCGAGCGCCGCGCTCAGCTTCTTGTCGTCCCCGGCGCCGATCTTGATACCGGCGGACGCGCTGGTCTCCAGGCCGACCTTGCCGTAGCTGATGTGCCGGTTGCCGAGCTTCTCGTCGATGCTCTTGCGGAGCTTCTCCTCCTCGGCCATGGGGCCCTTGCCGAACATGTACAGAATGCTGTTGCCGAGCCCCGCGCCCTGCGCGTTGGCGTGCCGGTTGGAGAGCTCGTACGTCTTGAGCATCTCGATGTCGTCGCGGAAGGACTTGGCCTCCTCCTCGCTCTTGAACACCCAGGTGTCACCGTTGGTGACCTTGATGCCCGCGCCCAGCTCCACCTTGTCCGCGCCGAACGAACCGACCTTCAGACCCGGTTTGAAGTCCTTCTTGGCAGCGATCGAAGCGGCGTCCGTGAACGTCATGGTGACCTGCTGGTCGTTCCCGTCGACCTTGCCGTCGCCGTTCATGTCGGTCTTCGACTGGAACGTCTGCTGCTGGAAGCCGTACTCCTCGCCCCACTCGATGAACAGGACCTTCGCCTTGGCGCCGGCCTTGTCGGAGATCGAGGACAGCTGACAGAGCGGCGGCTCGAAGTCCGCGTCCGTCTTGGGTGCGGCCTCGTTCCCGCCACCGCATTCCCCGAAGGACACCGCGCACTTGAAGCGTTCCGCGATGCGCCCGCCGAGACCCGTGGCCGTCAGCGCGCCGACGATCGAGGTCACGACCACCACCATGCCGACGTACTCCGTGGCGGTGGCGCCCCGGTCGTCGAGCGGCAGGCCGTACCAACTCCTGCCGCTCCCGCGTCTGCTGACCGACGGTATTCGCCCGATCTGATCCATTCCAGGAGCCCCCTTCGCCTCCGGCTGCGACGGCCGGCAGGATCCGGAGATTACGGAAGCGAACGGTCCGTGGGCGTGGGTCCTGGGACCCCAATCCGGGCCCATGTTGCTGCTCTGGGCCCGTAAACCCGAAAAGGATCAGGCATTCTCCTGGAGCGACATGGTTGAAGGCCTATCTGGTACGGAATTTAACTACCAACCAGTTGGGCCGATTTGGGATGTGAACACCCTGTGCGTACGGGCAGTGTCTTGCGTTACTGGCCACTGAAAGGTGTTCTCTGCCTGCGCCTACGTCGTTAAAGTGCTGAGGCAGGAGCACGGAGCAGGAGAGCGATTGCGGCCGGCGGTACGCGGCGGCCGGAGCCGAACGGGGAAATACGTGCCGACCGCAATAGCAGTAACCAGTGCTGACCTGGTGCTTCCGCCCACGGACCAGCAGACGCCCACCGCGGCGCTTCTGCATGCTCCGGACGCGCAGCCCCTGGAACTGGCGCTGAACGATATGAACATGCTCCTTGAGCAGCACGGCTACGTCATCGCCGTCTATCCGGCCAACATCGCGCCCGCCCACGAGCGGCGGCTGCACATGATCCGGTCGATGCTGGAGAGCGACCGCATCGCGCTCCTCAAGGTGGACCTCCCACCGCTGGGCGTCGCCGTGCTGGTGCGCCAGTTACGGCAGTTGTCCATCTGCGACTTCAGCGCCGGGGTCGTCGCCTCGGCGGCCCGGCTGCTCTCCCACTACATCCACGCCGGTGCGCTCCTCAGCACGGTCACCAAGCTCGACCGGGTGCCCGTGAGCCTCAAGGCGCACGCCAAGTCGTGGGTGCCCGGCTCGCAGTTCGGCGTACTGGCCAACCCGAATCCCCAGCTGATCAAGATCGGTTCGGGGGAGGAGCTGGCCGGCCCCGAGTTCGGGACCCATCTGCTGGTCGCGAAGGGACAGCTCCAGTCGGACTGGGTGACGGAGACGATCGCGCCGGCCTGGCAGGTCCAGGCCGTGCACGAGGCTCCACTGCCCACGGATTCCCCGGGCTGGTGGGGCACCTCGAAGATGATCGAATTCGCCGCCTTCCTGCCCGATATCTCGGTCGTCTACCAACTGGTCTCCTCCGTCCGCAGGGAGATCTGCGCCTGGTGCGGCAATGAACTCATCGGCGACCGCTGCGGGTTGTGCTCGGCTCCGCTGAGAGCCCAGCAGAACCAAACCAACGGTTCCGGTGTCCTCACCCAAGGAACATCCATGCACCACGGGGCGTGATTCCGCGTGCCGTACTCCTCAGCGGCCCGACGCGGGGCCCTGTGCGGCACCTTCGATCGATACGACCCGGCTCCTCTCTGTCCGACTCTCTCTGTCCGACCATCGGCCCACGTCTCCCAACGAGGTTGCTCCCCTCATGAATTCACGGCAACGCCGCGGCGTCATCCTTCTGCTCCTCTCGGTCCTCTGCGCCTTCGGCGCCTTCGCCGGTGTGCTCTCGGTGATCAGCGATGTGAATTCGAAGGTCGGACCGGAAGTGACCGCGTACCAGGTCAAGTCGAACATCGCGCCCTACACGTCCCTGGAACCCGGGCAGTTCGAGAAGATAGAGATGCCCAAGCGGTGGCTGTCCGACAACGCGATCACCGACCTCGCGGTCGTCAACGGCAAGATCGCCGTCACCGAACTGCGCGCGGGCTCCCTGCTCCAGGACGACATGATCGTCAAGCGCCCCGTCCTGCAGAGCGGTGAGCAGGAGATCGCCATCATGATCGACGCCGCGACCGGAGTCGCGGGCAAGATCAACCCCGGCAACCTCGTCAACATCTTCGCGACCTTCGCCGGTGAGAACGAGGGCGACAAGTCCACCTCACGCGTCATCGTGGCCAACGCCAAGGTGCTCGACGTGGGCGAGCTGACCCCCCTCGACCCGAAGCGCGACGACCGCGGCGCCGGCCCGACCGAGGCAGTGCCGATCACCTTCGCCCTCAACACGACCGACGCCCAGCGCGTCGCCTACGCCGAGTCCTTCGCCGAGCACGTACGGCTGGCCCTGCTGCCCGACAACAGTCCGACCACGCTCCGTCCGGGTGAGGGCAGCTACAACCTCGACGAAGACAAGAACAAGTGAGGGCCGGATGAGCACAAGAATCCTCCCGGCTGTCGGCGATGCCGACGCCGCCCGATCCATCACCACACTGCTCAGCCAGCTCCCCGACGCGGAGCCGGCCGGGCCACTGGGTGACTCGACCTCGCTGCTCGACACCCTGGCCCGGCTCGCCGCCGAGTCGCTGGACGAGCTGCCCGAGGTCGTGCTCGTGCACGAGCGGATCGGTCCGGTTCCGGCCCTGGAGCTGATCCGGGAGGTGGCCCTGCGCTTTCCGGCGGTCGGGGTCGTGCTGGTCACCACCGATGCGAGCCCCGGGCTCTACTCGGCGGCCATGGACTCCGGCGCCCGTGGCCTGGTCGGCCTCCCCCTCTCGTACGAGGAGCTGGCCCAGCGCGTTCAGGCCGCGGCGGGCTGGTCCGTCGGAGTACGGCGCCACCTGGGCGCGGGCGCGGACGTCTTCACCGGCCCCAGCGGCACCGTCGTCACCGTCAGCGGAGCGAAGGGCGGAGTCGGCACCACCGTCACCGCCGTGCAGCTGGCGCTGGCCGCGAGGGCGTCGGGGCACACGGTCGCCCTCGCCGACCTGGACCTCCAGTCCGGGGACGTCGCCTCGTACCTCGATGTGCAGTTCCGCAGGTCGATCGTCGACCTGTCGACCATCCAGGACATCTCGCCCCGGGTCCTCCAGGACGCACTGTTCAACCACGACACCGGCATCGGGCTGCTGCTCGCGCCGAGCGAGGGGGAACGGGCCGAGGAGGTCAGCGACCGGGTCGTACGCCAGACGATCAGCGCCCTGCGCCACCGCTTCGAGATCGTGATCATCGACTGCGGTACGCATATGAACACGGCCAACGCGGCGGCGATCGAGATGGCGGACCGCACGCTCCTGGTGACCACCCCGGACGTGGTGACGGTCCGCGCGGCCAAGCGCATGGTCCGGCTCTGGGACCGGCTGCAGATCCGCAAGGCGGAGGAGACGATCACGGTCGTCAACCGCTACACCCGCAACACGGAGATCCAGCCGCCACTGATCGAACGGATCACGGCGACGAAGGTCGCCCGGATCGTGATCCCCGCCAACTTCAAGGAACTCCAGGCGGTGGTCGACGCGGGCCGCATGCAGGACCTGGAGGCCAAGTCCTCGGTGAAGCAGGCCCTTTGGAGCCTCGCCGGTGACCTGGGCCTTGTGAAGCAGACGGAAGGCGCCGACAAGCAGGGCAAGTTCAAGGGCGACCGTGGCTCGATCGGCGGCCGACGGGGCCGCACGAAGTGACGACCGAATCGATACCACTGAGGGGGACCGGTGAGACCACATCCAGCCCGTCCGGCGATTGAGGACATAGCGTCCACTCGTACCGGGCCAACTCATGTCCGTACGGGGCCACACCAAGCCCGTCCGGCGATTGAGGACAAGACGTCCACCCGTCTCGGGTTAACTCAGGGCCGACGGGGCCAAAATCAAGCCCGTCCGGCGCTTGAGGACAAAGCCGCTCGCCGGTTCAGGGGCGACCGAGGCCAGGCGGCAATCGAGTTCACCGGCACACTCCCGCTGATCCTGATAACCCTGGCCCTCCTCTGGCAGGCAGCCATGGTCGGCTACACCTTCATGCTCGCGGGCAACGCGGCCGACAAGGCGGTCACCGCCGCCACGACGGTCAACGGCAGCGCGCTGCTGGCTTGCGAACAAGCCGGCCGGGAAGACCTGCCGAGCGCCTGGGACGCGAACTTCAACTGCCACGCCTCGGGCGACCTGATGACGGCCCGGGTGGACGTCCAGGTGCCGCTGCTCTTCCCCGGAGCCTTCAACACGCCGATGACCCTGACCGGCGAGGCGTCGGCCAACCTGGAGAGGAGCTGGGGATGGTGACCCACGCACTGCACCCCGGCCCGCGCGCAAGCCGCGCCCGCAAAGCCCGCCAGAAGGGCCAGGCCGCCATCGAGTACGTAGGCGTCCTCACCCTCCTCCTCGTCGTAGCCATGGCCGTCGTCCAGCTCGGCATCGCGGTGTACGCGGCCCAGCAGGCCGGCACCGCCTCCCGCTCGGGCGCCCGCGTCGAGTCGTACGACCGCGCCTCCATGGACGGGCGATCGGCGGCGTACGCCTCCATGAGCGGCTGGCTGGCCGACGACGCCGACGTCCGGGTGCAGCACGGCTTCGACGAGGTGACCGTGACCGTGGAGATCGACATCCCCGCCGTGATCCCGATGTTCGACTTCGGGAACGTCACCAAGCGCGCCACCATGCCGCGCGGCTGACCTCCGTACCACCGCACCACCACAGGGAGTTGAGGACATGAGCCTGCGGGCGCGCATCACGAGCCCCGAGCCGACCAACGGGCTGAGCGAAGAGAGCCGGCTCGTCGGGGTCTACCGCGCCAAGCTTCTGGAGGAGATCGACCTCGCCGAGATGTCCGCCCTCGCGGCGGCCGAGCGCAGGGCGCGCCTGGAGCGCGTACTGGGCCACATCATCAGCCGCGAGGGCCCCGTCCTCTCCTCCATGGAGCGCTCACAGCTCATCCGCCGGGTCGTCGACGAGGCCCTCGGACTCGGCATCCTCGAACCGCTCCTCGAAGACGCGTCCATCAGCGAAATCATGGTCAACGGACCGGACCAGGTGTACGTGGAGCGAGGCGGCCGCCTCGAACTCCTCCCCATGCGCTTCTCGTCCAACGAACAGCTGATGCAGACCATCGAGCGCATCGTCTCCACGGTCAACCGCCGTGTGGACGA
Source organism: Streptomyces sp. NPDC057136 (assembly GCF_042670885.1). NCBI lineage: Bacteria > Bacillati > Actinomycetota > Actinomycetes > Kitasatosporales > Streptomycetaceae > Streptomyces > Streptomyces sp. NPDC057136. The sequence goes on along the minus strand of NZ_JBHUUV010000020.1, from coordinate 61,573 downwards.
GGCCAATCCGATGGTCGACGCCCGCCTGCCCTCCGGTGAGCGTGTCAACGTGATCATCCCGCCGCTCTCGCTCAAGGGCCCGATCCTCACCATCCGCCGGTTCCCCCGGGCCTTCACGCTCCAGGAGATGATCGGCCTCGGTTCGCTCGACGAACACATGCTGATGCTGCTCGCGGGCCTGGTCCGCGCCAAGTTCAACGTGATCGTCTCCGGCGCCACCGGCACAGGGAAGACCACCCTGCTCAACGCGCTGTCCGGCCTCATCCCGAACGGCGAGCGCATCGTCACCATCGAGGACTCCGCCGAGCTCCAGCTCCAGCAGTCCCACGTGATCACGCTGGAGTGCCGTCCGTCGAACGTCGAGGGCAAGGGCGAGGTCACCATCCGCGACCTCGTCCGCAACTCCCTGCGTATGCGCCCCGACCGCATCATCGTCGGTGAGGTCCGTGGCGGCGAGACCCTCGACATGCTCCAGGCCATGTCCACCGGCCACGACGGCTCGCTCGCCACCGTCCACGCGAACAACGCCGAGGACGCCCTGATGCGTCTGCAGACGCTGAGCTCCATGTCCGAGGTCGAGATCCCATTCGTGGCCATCCACGACCAGATCAACAGCGCCGTCGACGTGATCGTGCAGCTCACTCGTCACGCCGACGGTTCCCGCCGCATCACCGAGATCGCCGTCGTCGACTCGCACGGCCGCGAGGACTACCGCATCGTCTCCGTCTGCCGCTTCAAGTCCCATCCGGTCGCCGCCGACGGACGCGTCTACGGCAACTTCGAGTACTACCCGCTGCCCCGCCGGGTCGCCGAACGCCTCTACATGACGAGTGAGGCGATCCCCGCTGCCTTCGGCGTGGCCCAGTCGGAGGACCAGCTGATCATGCGCAGATCCGCCGCCTGAGAACCGACCACCGCTCGCTGTCCCCTGTCCGCCGCCACCGAGAAGGTCCCCGCCCGCCATGGATAATCTCCCGCTCCTGACGATCGGCGTCACGCTGCTCGCCGGCCTGTTCGCCGTCCTCGGCGTGCACATCTACTCATCGGGCAAGGCACAGCGGCAGGTCCTGTTCGACCGCATGTCCCAGACGGGACAGATCACCATCGGCGGGCGCAACCGGCGATTCCGCGGGATCGACCGACGGCTGCGCAGGACGGGCCTCGGCAAGAAGATCGAGCGCAAGATCTCGGCGACGGGCCTGGACCTCACACCCGGCGAGTACGCCGTCTATGTCGTGGCCGCACTGCTCGGCCTCTACTTCGTCATCGGTTCGATCTTCGCCCCGTTCTTCGGTCTGCTCGCCGCTTTCATCGGGCTCTGGGGCGGCAACGCCTTCCTCAACTACCAGCGGGCCAAGCGCACCGAGGCGTTCATCAACCAGCTGCCGGAGCTCACCCGCGTCCTCGCCAACGCCACCCAGGCGGGCCTGGCCCTGCGTACGGCGATCGCTATGGCCGTCGAGGAGCTGGACGACCCGGCCCAGGAGGAGCTGCGCCGCGTCGCCGACCGGCTGGCCGTCGGCCACTCCCTCGACGACGCGCTCAACGAACTCGTCGAGCGGCTGCCCTCGCGCGAACTGACCGTGCTGGTCTCCACCCTCATCCTCTCCAACCGGGCGGGCGGCACGATCGTCTCCTCGCTGCGCAACCTCACGGAGACGCTGGAGGAACGCAAGGAGACGCGGCGAGAAGTGACGACACTGCTGTCCCAGGTGAAGGTGACGGCCGTCGCCGTCCCGATCCTCGGTATGGGCTTCCTGCTGATCATCAACGGCATGCGCGCCGGAGCACTCGACGACATGACGGCCGCCACCACGGGCCGGATCGCCGTCGTGATCGCGGCGGGCCTCTACGGCCTGGGCTTCTTCCTGATCAGCCGGCTCACCCGCGTACGCATCTGAATCCGACGGCCCTTCATGAATGAGGAGAGAGAGGACACACCATGGACCTTCTGATCGCGGCCGTCTTCGGACTCGCCGTATACGGAGCCTTCCAGGGCATCCGCATGTACCGCGCCGACGCCAAACTCCCCGGCGACCTGGCCATCGCCCTGGAGGTCGGCGCCACCCGCACCACGGTCGCCGGTTCCGCGGTCGACCGCATGGGTATGCGGTACGCGCCCCGGGTGCTGCGCATGATGGGCCCCAAGCGGGTCGACAAGGTCCGCCGCAAGCTGGACATGGCGGGTAACCCGGGTGGTATGACCGTCGACCGGTACGCGGCGCGGCGGGCGGTCTACGGCGGGTTGGGGGGCCTTGCGGCCCTGGCCATGCTGATGAACGGGCAGGTCGTACTTGCGACGTTGATGGCCGTCTACGGCTACTTCTGGACCGACGTGATCATCGTGTCCGCCATCAGGCGGCGCAAGGACGACATCGACCGGACTCTCCCGGACTTCCTCGATGTCCTCGCCGTCGTCGTCTCGGCCGGACTCGGCTTCCGGCAGGCATTGGAACGCGTGGCGGAGAAGTACGCCGGTCCCTGGGCCGACGAACTGCGCATCACACTTCGCCAGATGGACATGGGTGTCAGCCGCCGCGATGCCTTCGACCAGCTCCGTAAGCGCAATGAGTCCGAGCAGGTCTCGATGTTCGTCTCGGCCCTCCAGCAGGGCGAGGAGCTCGGCGCCCCGATCGTCGACACGCTGATCCAGATCGCCAACGACATGCGGCGCACCGACGCCCAGAACGCCCGCCGCAAGGCGTCGAAGGCTGTCCCCAAGGCGACGCTGATCATCACCAGCTTCATGCTCCCCGGAACGATGATCCTGATCGCCGTCGGCTTCTACTACGCGGCCGACGTCAACGTCGGAGACGTTTTCGGGACGTGAGCGAGACGGAGCACGGAGCGCACCCACCTGACAGTGACGAGGAGGTGAAAGGCCCATGAGCCCCCGACAGACCGGTCCGGCACTCACCGGCGGACCCGACGCGACCACGGCCGAGAGCACGCCCGGCCACGTTCCGGCGCTGCCCATCCAGGTGAACGCGCTCCAGGCCCTCTGCCGCCAGCTGTTCGGCTTCCGCCTCGCGATGACCGCCCTCGCCGCGCCCTTCGCACTCGACGGCGTCGACGACAGGCTGGGCAGCTGGCTGGTGGGAGCGGCCGTACTCGTCACCGTCATGGTGTCGTACGCGCTGATGCGGGACTGGGAACGCTTCGGCCCGATCCTCCTGCGCCACCCCTCCCTGCTCGCTGCAGACATGCTGTTCGGTGCGCTCCTGCTCTTCGCAGCCACCCCCGGCTCCACTCTCACGTATGTCACGGTCTGTACTCCCCTGCTTGCGGGCCTGGTCTACGGCTGGCGCGGCAGCGCGATCTTCGCTGTCCTGCAGACGCTCCTGCTGGCAGCCGCATACGGGATCAGCAACAAGGTGGAAGCAGACTCGTCAGCGCTCCTTCTCGTCGGGCTCTGCATCATGGCCGGGGCGGTTGGCAGTACGTTGCGGGGTCTACTCCTCCGCTTCGGTGCCGCATCCCAGGCGCTGACGGACACCCGGGCCCGCCTTGCGGTGAACGGCGCGGTGGAGGAGGAGCGGGCCCGCCTGGCCCGCGAGATGCACGACTCCGTGGCCAAGACCCTGCACGGTCTCGCGCTCGCGGCCGACGGACTGGCCGGGACGGCCGACCGGATGGACCCGCTCACCGTCAAGCACCAGGCGGAGCTGGTGGCACGCGCCGCCCGTCGTGCCGCTGCCGAGTCCCGCGAACTCCTCTCCGACCTGCGCCGGGAATCCGGCCTGGACGGTGGCGTGGACGTCATGGACGAACTCCGAGCGCGGACAGCCGACTTCGAGCGGCGCCACGGCGTGAAGGCGGTCTTCCACCAACTCGGCGACGGTCCCGTCCCGCCCATCCCGCACGCTGTGGCCCGGCACGCACTCACCATCGCGACCGAGGCCATGGAGAACGCCCAGCGGCACGCCCACCCCACCTATGTGGACGTCTCCGCGGGCCTGGTCCGCGACACCGTGCGGATCAGCGTGTACGACGACGGGGACGGCCTGCCCCCGGGCACTTCGCTGGCCGACCTCCGCAAGGCAGGCCACTTCGGCCTCGTCGGCATGGTCGAGCGCGCCGCGTCCATCGGCGCCCGCATCCGTATCGGCCGGGGCCATGCCGCACGAGGCACCGAGGTCCGGCTCGACCTGTCGCTGGCAGCGATGGACCTGGCACCTCCGACACCGACTGTTCCCACCCCACCACCCGGGTATCCGCCATCGCTCCCGCAGATACCCACTCAACGCACGCGTCCTGACAACAACTGACCCATCCGCCGTTCCACCACAGTCCCCACCCTGAGAGAGGAGGCCGCACCATGCCGGACGAGATCTCCCGCAGTTCCGGAGAGCAGTGGGCACAGCACCCGCATGTCTCGCAGCACACGTCCTCGCGTCCCAGCCCGCTCAGCTCCCCACCCACCTCCGGTCCCCCCACCCCGACGGCATCCACCGAGTTCCCGGCCTTCCCCGGCCCGCACGCCATGCCGGCGCCGCTGCCTCTGAGAGTTGTCGTCGCCGACGACAACCCGGTCGTACGCGCCGGGCTGACGGTCCTGCTCCACGGCCGCGACGACATCGACGTGGTCGCGGAGGCGAACGACGGCCGACAGGCGTACGAGATGGCGGTCCAGCACCGCCCCGATGTCGTCCTGCTGGACGTCCGCATGCCTGGGGTCGACGGAATCTCGGCCCTGCCGCACCTGGTGCGTCTGGCTCCGGTCCTGATGATGACGTACAGCCGCGAGAGCGAGATCGTCCACGAGGCGCTGCGACTGGGCGCCGGGGGCTATCTGGTGCACGGAGAGTTCACCGCCGACCAGCTGGTGGCAGCCGTGCGGGACACGAAGGAGGGCCGGGCGCACTTCACGTACTCCGCCTCCAGCGCCCTGCGTGAGTCGGTACGGGGAGGGGGCGGCCCGGGCCAGGGCGGCCAGCTGCCGGAAGGACTGGGCACGGCGTTCAGCGGCCCCGGCTACCGACCTACCGTGCCGCCCGCGCCAGTATCTGCATCCGCACACGACACGCCGAACCGACCGATGCCCAACCCGGTACTGAACCCGCAGGTGGGAGCAGTTCAGGGCGAGTTGAGCGCACCACGATTTCCGCAAGGGGCTTCGCTTACGCAACCATCTGTGGCACATTCGTCTACAGGGGTTCCCGCGCCTGCGGCCCAGGGAATGATCGCCGAGCTGAGCGAACGGGAGGTGGAAGTGATGGACCTGATCGCGTCGGGCATGACCAATCAGCAGATCGCGGCCACCTGCTTCATCAGCCAGAAGACCGTCAAGAACCACATCAACCGCATCTTCGCCAAGTTGAATGCCGGCAGCCGGGGCGAGGCCATCGCCGTCTGGCACCGCATGTCGTCCGGGGGGTCGACGCGACATGGCTGACACGACGATGGGCCTGAAGGCCCAACTGGAGGCTTGGGCCCGGAGTTGGGCCCGCAGGCCCATGCAACTGGGTGCGTCCCCGACGTACGTTTCTCATGTCGAAAGCGAGACCGGCCAGGAGGAAGCCGGAAGCGCGGACGACACGAATACATACGTAGCGTCGGCCGATCTCCGGTCGGCCGAACTCGGAGGGGAACACCATGTCGAACATCACCCTGAAGGCCGCCACCACCACGCAGGTCTACGTCAACACCTGGGCGAACACGGCCGTCAAGGCCATGAAGCGTCGCAGCGACAAGGGTCAGGGCGCCATCGAGTACGTGGGCATCACCATCCTTGTGGTGGCGATCGTCGTGGCGCTGCTGCAGACCAAGATGGGCGAGACGATCTCCGGCAAGTTCAAGGAGAAGATCGACTCCGTTCTCAACGGATGATCCGTCGCATGAAGTCCGAGGCAGGGCAGGCCGCACCGCTGTACATCACAGCGGTGGTGGGCCTGCTCTTTCTCGCGTTGATCTTCTTTGCGTTCGGTGAAGCCGATGTCAGGCGCAATGGGGCCCAGAGCGCGGCGGATGCCGCGGCGCTGGCGGCGGCCCAGGAGTCTCGCAGTCTAGAAGAGGTGGACCTGCGGGCCCACATCTTGGACAGGGCCTACCTCACCCTCGTGTTCAACGGGCCGTTTCCCGGTACCCACAACGGGTGCGTGCAGGCGTCCAGGTTTGCCGCACAGAACGAGGCCACTCCTGTCGACTGCCGCATGCTCTTCGACGGCCGCTGGGGATTCACGGTTGGTGTCAGGTCGAACAAGGGGATGAGCGCGAACCTGGTTCCGGGCAGCGAGGGGAAACGTGCGAAGGCAACGTCAGTGGCCGTCGTCGAGCCTCGCTGCAAGTTCATCCCGAACCCGGACCTGACGTCGCCGTCCCCCGGCACGCTCGCCTGTGACACCAAGGTGTGGGTGATCGACCCCAAGGACCTGGCGCTCCTGCCAGACATGACCGATCTCTTCACCGTACGACTGGCCGAGGGCTGACCTCGAATGACCGCAAAGGATCTGGATCAATGAGTATTCGGTACGTGAGGGGCCCGCGTCGTGCCGGCGCTGCAGTCCTACTGGCTGCGACCCTGACCCTGTCGATGGCTGCCTGCGGGAGCGACGACGGGAATGGGAAGGGCAAGGAGCCCTCGAGTTCTTCGGCGCCGGCCAAGGACAAGGAAACGGGCAGCGCCGGTGGAGAAGAACTGCCGGATACCAGCCAGGTTCTTGTAACCGTAAAGGGCGACAAGGGCATTGACCTGATCGTGCATGTCGCCAAGCGGGATGAGGGCGGATTCCTCACTCTGACTGGCGAGTTCAAGAACACGACGGGAAGCCGCGTGGTGACGCCGGTTCAGTGGAGCGGCCAGGAGGAGGCCGTTGCGCGGACCGGGCCGTCCCTGGCGGCGATGACCCTTGTGGACTCTCAGGACAAGAAGCGCTACTACGTGTTGCGTGATACGGATAACCGGCCGTTGACGACGACCAGTTACGACTCCGGGATCGATGCAGGTAAGAGCCTTCCCTTCTTCGCCCAGTTCCCCTCGCCTGCTCAGACGACCACCAAGGTGGACATTCAGTTCCCAGGTTTCACCACCGCGACGATTGAGATCTCCTGATGAGTGCCGCGATCACCACCCAGCGGGCCCGGGCCCGCGTGGCGATGACCGTGCTCGCTGGGGTAGTCGCCTTGGGCGTCGCGGGCGCTCCGCAAGCCGTCGCCGATGACAGCCCGTACCCCTCGGCTTCGGCGGAAGCGCCCGTCCGGGTCGATGCCAATGACACCGACCTCAAGCTCCCCGACGGCGCAACCCTCGCCGCCCCCAAGGTCCTCGACATCAAGTCCGTCGTCGAGGACCTGGGGGGCGACGAGCGCCGCGAGGACACCAACTCGGACATCAAGTTCGCGCTCCAGGCTGAAGTCCTCTTCGGCAAGGACAGTGCGAAGTTGAGCTCTGCGGCCAGCGGCCGTATCAACGCGATTGCCGAGGAGATCAAGAAGCAGGACGCCAAGAAGGTCCGGGTGTTCGGCTTCACCGACAATCTCGGATCGTCCGCACACGGCGACGTCCTCTCCAAGCAGCGTGCCGAAGCCGTGCACGGTGTTCTGCAGAAGGCGCTGACCGGTACCAGCATCACGTTCGAGATCCGTGGTTACGGCGAGCAGTTCCCGATCGCCAGCAACTCCACGGAGGAGAACCGCAAGAAGAACCGCCGGGTGGAAGTCTCCTTCCCCCGCGCGGAGGGCTCGCAGAGCTGATCCACGTGCAGCGCCCGGCACCGTGACCATGTCGCGGTGCCGGGCGCTTGCCGTTACAACAGGTGGTCAGCCTTGCCGGCCTTGATGTCGCGGATCATCTGCTGAAGTGCCCCGCGGGTGTCGGTGAGGTAGAAGCCCTCTTCGCCCTGCTTGGCGATGTAACTGTTGCCCTGTTCGTCGGTGCCGAGGCGGTAGCAGCTGGCTCCCTCACCGCAGAACGCCTCTTCCCACGTGATGCCCTGCATGAGACTCCCCTCAGAGGTGACGTGCGATGTCATGGATGAAGTCGCGTGACTTCTCGGACGGCAGCGCAAGCCGCTCCATCCAGTCGAGGTGTGAACGGTACTTGGCCAGCTGAGCTTCCCCGTAGAGGAATTCGGGCCCATGAGTGCTGTCCACTTGCACAGTGTCCAGCTGCGGCACGGGTCCCTCGGCGTAGTTCACGGTCTGCCCCGCACCAGGGAAGGCGCCGGCTTCGAACGGGATCACGCGGAGGGATACATGGCGGCCTTCTGACACGGCGAGCAGGTGCTCAAGCTGTGCACGGGCGACGTTGCGGCCACCGAACTGCATCCGGAGTGCGGCTTCGTGGATGATGCCGACGTACTCCTGGGGTGTCACGCCGCTCAGTACCTGCTGTCGTTCCACCCGATGAGCCAGACGCAGGGCGACTTCGTGCTCCGGGAGCGCAGGGACAACGACCCGGAAGACGGCCAGGGCGTGGTCGCTGGTCTGGAGAATCCCCGGGATGTGCACGGAGTGCGCGGTTCGCATCCGAGGTGCGTGTGCCTCCAACTCGGAGATATCCAGGAGCCCGGCGGGGAGCGCGCTTCGATAGCGCTCCCACCAGCCGCGTCGCGCGGGACGGGCCATGTCGGTCAGCGCGACGACGTACGCCTCGTCCGTGCAGGCGCACGCTTCCGCCAGCGTGCGCACACGCTCTTCGCTGATGGCTCGGAAACCTTGCTCGATGTTCGAGAGCCTGGAGCGGTCGACGCCGAGAAGCTTGGCTGCGTTCTCGGCGGAAACATCGGCCGTCGTGCGCATCTTCCGGAGTTCGGAGCCCAGGCGCTTCTGACGCTCGGTCGGGGACGTTCGCGCTGCCATGTCAGTCCTTCCGTGACCTACCCGGTGAAGTCTGCCGTGCAGAGGGTGCCTTCGACCACGTAAGGGTTCAAATCAGCGGCACAGGGTGGCCAATATGACCCCTGGCGTCCTACAGTCAGTAACGCACCGCTCACGCTCGGATGGGTTGGAAGTGCATCACGCGGTCCTGCCCGCACCTCCTGCCCTGGGAGGGGCCGGCCCGCGTCAGGGAGACAGGCCACTACTCATCCGGTAAGACGCGAGCACCTCGTGCGCTCCGACGCGAAAGAGAACCCCGCCAACAGACCATTCGTTCAAGGGGAGTCAGTCATGTCTCCATTTCCGCGCGCCGCACTCTGTCCCGTACCCGAGGAGCCCGCACCCGACCCGAACCCGCACCCCGCCCCGTACCCCAAGCGCCGCTCCGGCAACAGGCTGGCCCTCAGCCTCACCCTGCCCGGAGACCCCCGCAGCCCAGCCATCGCGCGGGCCGTGGTCACCGCCGCCCTCCGGGCGCATGGGCTCGCCTCCTACACCTGGCCCGCCGCCCAGATTGCGTCCGAACTCGTAGCGGTCAACGCAACGCTCACTCCGCAAAAGGACCTCTACCTCTCCCTCCGCCACCGCGACGACGCACTACGCCTGCTCGTCTGGGACCAGCACCCGGACCACGCCGGTCCCGGTTCCGCCGAGCTCTGTGCGCAGCGGCGTAGGCGGGCGCTGTGGCTGCTGACCGCCGTCGTCGACGACTGGGGTGGTGAGTGGGGCGTATGCAGGGCCCTGGCTCCGCACCGGGGGCACAAGTCCTGGGTGGTCATGCCCCGTTGACCGGGTCATGCGGCGTCAGCGCCGGTCTCGTTATGTCCAGCGCGGCGGACGAACTGGAAAGGGCTCAATTGCCTGTCCCTCACCGCTTGCGTTTGTCAACCCGCATCGCACCCTCAAGTCTTCCTCAAAAAATCTGATAAACGCCGTAGGGATTGCGGAAGTTGCCTAGGTTGCTTACTGACCTGACCAGTCAACTGTGCATCACTACAGGGGGAATCAACGTGAGAGAAGCAATGATGCGGCGCGTACTGATTCCGGCCACGGCCTTCGTCGTCGCGGCGGGATTGGCTACTGCGGCCCACGCAGTGGAGGCTCCGCTCGACGTAGCGCCCGAAGCCGTCACGTCTGAACAAGTCGCCACTCAGGGTTCAGCTGTCAGCGTGGTGGAAGGTCCTTCCAAGTCGGCCGTCGAGACTGCCACCGATCGCTCCCTTTCCGCTCTGCCGGAGGTGAGTGCCGACGGAGATATTGGGACCATGCGCTGCGACAACCCGGTCAAGACCTGGTATCAGGTGAGCAGCAAGAAGAGCTATCACATTCCGTCCTGGTGGAACGGCACCAGCTTCAAGGACGGTCCGGGCGGATCGATGAGGGTCACCGTCGAGAAGGCGGGCAAGATCGGGGTCGAGGTCAGTGGCACCGCAGGGGCCAGTGCGACCATCATTCTTGCCGAGGTCAAGGCGGAGTTCGAAGTCAAGGTGGTTGCGGAAGTGGGGGTTACCGTGGGCCACACATACACGCGTGAAATACCCCCGCGGAAGTATGGTCACCTGCAGTATGGTTCTTGGGGCTACAAGGTGAATTGGGCAAAGTACAAGACCAGTTCAGACCGTTGCGGCAAAGTGAAGATCGGCTCAGGTGCTGCGAAGCTCCCCACCAAGGAGATCGGTTGGCGATACTGGACGACGAATTCATGAGGCGGCAACCGCGCCCCTTGCGGCGTAGCATCGTTCTCTGTTGTGTTTCCGTATTCTCCATTGCTCTTGCCGCCGGGTGCACAAACGAACCCGGCGGACCAACAGGGCCTAGCGCGTCGGAGAGCAGTCCAGGGCAACAAGGCGCGGACCCCTCCGAAGCGTCCGCCCGTGCTGAGAAGAAGCTTGGTAAGCAGGTCGAGGAAGTTCTCGACACAGCGGAGGTCAGTGACGGTGATCCGACGTTTGTCGAGGCGGGTCTTGAACGTGTCAGCGACGGATTTCACACCGAGCCGGAATTGATACGAGGGCGCTCGTACAAATTGGCGGTCGCCTGTGCCGGAAAGGGCAAGATCTCCCTGTCTGTAGTCCTGAACGACAGGGTCCGCCAGACCGTGCAGTGCGACGGCGTCCCACTTCGCCTGCGCATCACAGCTTCAGCGGCCAAGGCCAGGATCGTCACCGAGGGGATCCCAGGGGTCACGGGAATGGTTGCATGGCGCCTGGACAAGGCCGACAGGTAGGTCACGGGCTCACCCGAACGCAGCACAGCACTGTGCCCCGCACCCAAAACGTGGATGCGGGGCACAGGCTTGTTGGGGTGCGCCCACCGGCAAGGTCAGCGTCCACCTCCAACCGGCACCAGGCGCCGGTGTCGCGCAGCATGAGTCGCACCAGCTTCAGTGCGGTATCGAGGGGTACCTGTGCTCCGTCGTGGAAGACGGCCGGACCGTTCTGGATGGCGACGGGTGCGGGGGAGGGGACCTGCGGTTCGCGTACGGCCAGGTGATGGATGCCGGTGTCGGCGGCGCACACCGCGATCGCTTGAAGGCAGGCAGTCTCGATCCGGCCGTGGTCGTCGCGGCCGACGGGGCCGTACTTGGTGACGTCGGTAGACGTAGGGCAGCGCGCCCCCATCTTCGGATACGGGTCCGGGGGCGACCCCCAAGAGACGTGACCCGCGCGCGATCGCGGCTAGCCCTCCAGCAGGCCATCCGTTCAAGGGGAGTCAGTCATGTCTCCATCTCCGCGCGCCGTGGTCACGGCCGCTCTCCACGCGCATGGGCTCGCCTCCTACACCTGGCCCGCCGCCCAGATTGCGTCCGAACTCGTAGCGGTCAACGCAACGCTCACTCCGCAAAAGGACCTCTACCTCTCCCTCCGCCACCGCGACGACGCTCTACGCCTGCTCGTCTGGGATCAGCACCCGGACCACGCCGGTCCCGGTTCGCCGAGCTCTGCGCGCAGCGGCGTAGGCGGGCGCTGTGGCTACTGACCGCTGTCGTCGACGACTGGGGTGGTGAGTGGGGCGTATGCAGGGCGCTGGCCCCGCACCGGGGGCACAAGTCCTGGGTAGTCATGCCTCGTTGACGTCTGGGCGGACGTCACGAAGACCAAAAAGGGGCCGGGGAGGGGGCGTTGCGACCTCGTCGATGCGTGGCACGGGCGGGATTCGGGTCCATGTTTGGGTCCTGGGGCCTATGGCACGCGCGTCCGCGCTCCGTACGGTTGACCGCCGGGGTGGGGCGCCGCGCGCCACCATGAACGGCCGTTTCCGTTCCGGGGGTTGAGGTCAATATGTCCGTCTCTGGCGGTCTCCCATGGTCCGGAGTGTCATCGCAGGTCGATGACGCTTCCCGCCGCCCCATGCCGCAGCCGCTCATGGTGGCCCGCTGGCTGGTGTACGTGCTGTTCGGGGCGACCGTGCTCGGCGGCGTCGGTCTGTTCCTCACCGCCGCCTCGCTGGACGCGGTGAACGGCACGCTGCTGGGACTCCTCGCGTACGCGGCAGCGCCAGGGACGGTCGGCTGGATACTGGCGCGGCGCGCCTGGACCGGTGGGGTCCGCGTGTGGTGGGGCCTCATCGCCGTGCAGGCGTGGCTGATCCTCGGCGGCCTGTCCAACATCCGTGACGGTTCGGTCCAGGGCTTCACTCAGCTCTTTCTGCCTGTCGTGATTCTCGTGTTCCTGTGCCGGGGGGAGAGCCGGCAGTGGTTCCGGCTCGCGGGGGCGCGGCGGACCGGGCGTCCCCCCTTCTCGCTGCCCCACATGATCAAGTGGCGGCGGGACCGCGGGCAGTCGGCGGTGGAGTACGTGGGGCTGGTCACTCTCGTCGCGGGGATTGTGCTGGCGATCATCCTGACGGGGGCCGGCGGTCAGATCGCCGACGGCTTCAGGTCGGCCATCTGCTCGGTCACCGGCACGGCCTGCCCCACCGGCGGGGCCACCGGTGACCAGACGGTCGAGGCGGGCGGCGGGACAGAGGGCCAGACCGGCCCGACTACGGATGGCTCCATCTCGACCGGCGGTTCGACTGGTGGCGTCACCGGTGGCGACGCGGGGGGTGGTTCCAGCAGCGGTGGCACCGGCAGTGGTGGCACCGGCAGTGGTGGCACCGGCACCGGGGGAGAGACGGGAGGCACGACCGGCGAGGGAACCGGTGGCAGCGCCGGCGGTGAGACGGGTGGCTCCACAGGCGAGGCCACAGGTGGCGAAACCGGCGGCGGCGAAACCGGCGGTGGAGACAGCGCCGGTGCCACCGGCGGGACGGACGGCGCCGACGAGTCCGACGAGGCCGGCGATCCCACCGACCCCTACGAGCCGATCGTCGCCGATGGGGACGATTCGGCCGGCGACAAGAACACGGACGGCGAGAAGAAGGAGGAGTGCTCCGGCTTCCTCGGGTGCACCCTCGATCAGCTCGGGCAGGTCGGCGAGGGCCTGTTCGTCGACGGCATCGTGGGCGATGTCACCGACCTGTGGGACACCGTCGTCCACCCCATCGACACCGTCACCGGCATCGGCGACTACGGGAAGTCGCTCGGCGACCAGTGGAGCGCGGACTCCAAGGACGCCGGTGACAAGTGGGCCGACGGTGACTACTTCGACGCACTGACCGACTGGGGCGGCGCCTCGGTCAACACGGGCACCAAGGTCCTGGACGACATGTTCGTCGGCGAGGAGGTCCGCGAAACCTGGAACCGGGGCGAGGAGACCCAGGCCGCCACCAACGTCATCTGGAATGTCGGTTCGCTCTTCATCCCCGGCTACAACGCGGCCAAGGTCGCCGGAAAGGCCAGCAAACTCGGCAAGCTGGGCAAGCTCGCCCAAGCCATCGCCGAGGTGTCCGACAAGGCCAAGGACGCCGCGGGCCGGGCCCGCAAGGCGGCTGGGCTCGGTGACGCCCAGGGAGCCCGTAAGGCGGCCGACGAGGCGCAGGAGCACGCCGACGACTCGGTCGAGAAGGCGGAGGAGCACGGCAGTTGCAGCATCGCGCTGGGCGCCGCCACCCTCGTACCGTACGAGGGTGAAGGAGCCGCCCGTAAGCCCCGCGCGCCCGGCGGCGTGCCCGGCTCCGGCACGGGAATCCTGGCCGCAGGACAGGCCGGGTCCCCCCTGATCGTCCTCGCGGAAGGCACCGGCAGGTGCGAGGGCGAGGAGGCGGACAACGCCCGCGACGCCCAGAAGGAAGCGGGCGACGCCGACCGGGCCGCTGACGGAGTCGAACTCTCCGAGGCGGCCGAGCGGGCCAAGCAGACCATCCGGGACGCCAGTGACAAGCAGAAGACGCCCAAGTCCGAGCGTTTCAGCCTCAACGAGGGCGCAGTCGACAAGCTGGTAGCGAAGGCCAAGGACAAGCCCGACCCGAGCCGAGGCGAATTCGGCAAGGACGAACTCGCCTCCGCGCTGGACGATCTCACCGACACGCTCAACGACAAGCGCATCGACACCCAGAGCCGCGGCTCCCTGGGCGGCACCGTCCTCAAGGCCAACGACCGCCACCAGCTGGCCGAAGCCATGGCGGAGGCCCGGGCGGCCAAGCGCGCCGCCGACCTCGACGCGGCCGAGGGCACGAAGGTGTTCGCGAGTGTCGGTGCGCAGAAGGGCCGCAAGTCGGTGGACTTCGGCGACGGCAAGCCGGTCGATGTCAGCGCCATCGACGACGTCGACGTCGCGTACAAGGGCAAGGACGGCAAGGTGCACGTCGTGGAGGTCAAGAACACCGCCAACGCGACCACGCAGGCATCCCTCCCCGCTCAGGCCAAGCGGCTCGCGGACTGGGCCCAGGAGGGCGGAGCGACACCGCCGCGAGCGGCCCGCTACGAGATCGAGACCTCGAAGGACTGGGACAAGATCTTCAACGGTTTCCAGAAGGACAAGAAGACCGGTACATCCCCGCCGGGCACCCCGGCTCAGACCATCGCGGACAACGGCCTCGGCGTCCGGATCGCCGGTCAGGACGTCACCCCCAAGCAGCTGAAGGACCTGGACGCCGCGTGGAACTCCAAGACCGACGCCGAGAAGCAGGCCGCTCGTGACTCCGGCAAGATGAAGGATCCCAAGAGCGCGATGGAATACCTGGGAGTCTCGTGATGACCACGGAAAACGCCGGGAAGGAGCCTTTGCTTCCCGAGGCCGTACGCGACCTGCCGTACTCCTGGGACCTCGGCTTCGTCTGGCCGCCGGAGACATCGGAGAGCCGAGAGAACATCGCCTACGCGCGAGCCGTGCTCGAAGCGTGCCTGCCTCCGGCTCCCCTCACCACGCCCGAACCGCCCCCCGAAGTGACTCTGAAGTTCCTGGGCCCGGACGCGTCCTGGCCCGAATGGACGGAGACCAGGCGCGTGTTGCGGGAGTACATGCCGTACGCCCGCTGTGTGACGCGGGAACGCATGGCCGAGGCCGAGGCGGAGTGCGCGCGCAGAGGCTTCGACACGACGGACTTCACCGACCGGTGGACCGTCCGTATCTCTGCCTGGATCGCCGAACAGGTCCTGTACTGGTGCGGGCTCATGGTCGATGACACCGCGGCGATCACTCCGTGGGCGATGGAGCTCGCCGAACGGTACGCGCAGCGCGGCATGGCCGCCGAGCAGGCCGTGTGGGCACTCCGCCACACGGCCGAGGTCCCGCAGAGCCGTGAGGCCCTGGCCCGGCTGGCCGCGGACGAGACGCTGCCTCCCGAAATCCGTGAACTGGCCGCCCAGCAGGTCGCCTGAACCGAGACGATGCGCTGCGGCTGATCTCGGTGGGGCGAGAGGATCTTGCCGGCGCGTTTCGCCGCCGCGCACGCGGCATGGGCGGAACCGGTGGACGCGAGCGCCGGGGCGCCTGCAATGCAGGCGCCCCGGCACCGGTCAGCGGCGGATCTGGTAGGCGCGGGTCACCGTCTGGTCGACGGAGTTGCCGTCGGCATCGGTGGCCTGGACGCGCAGCGACACGAAGCCCGCGTTCGCGGGGTTACCGATCGTGCCGTTGAGGTCGCCGTCGAGGCGGATCTGCCGCCAGTTGGCACCGTCGTCGTACGAGGCCCACAGCTTCGCCCCGGTGAGCTTCAGGCCGTTCAGGCCCTTGGGGTAGCGCACGCCCAGTCCGATGTGGGTGGTGGAGCGTGGCCGGGCGCTGTTGGCCTGGTCGACGTCGAGTCGGTAGTCGACCGAAAGGACGGGGAGCAGGGTCATTCCTTCCTTCCGCTCGGAGTGGAAGCGCCAGTCGGTGCTCACCTTGGTGGAGGTCGTCCAGCCGGGGGCGTCCCGCTGCACGTCGGTGACCACCCGGTACTCGGCGCGCTGTGCCGCCATCGGGAAGGCGACGGGCGCCGAGCGGGCAGTGCCGAGGAGCGAGCCGTCCCGGTAGACGGTGGACAGCGCCTTGTCGGTGCCGGATTCGGCGGAGAAGTACTGGTCCGCCGCGGTGTCGAGCAGACCGGCCGACGAGATGACACCGACATCGCCCAGCCGGACGGCCGAGTTGGGCTGTGCGTCCGGCAGCGCGGTGCGGACCACGGCCTTGTTCCAGTCGCGGTGCACGCGCTGTCCGGCCTTGAGTACCGAGGCGCTCGTCATCTTCCAGGAGCCGTCCGCCGTCCACACGGGGCCGGCCTTCACCGCTTCCCAGGTGGGCACGTCCGCGGAGACGTACTCGGTCCGGGAGCGCGGCAGGACCATGCGCTCGAAGCCGAAGTACGCCGTCGGCTGCATCGGCGAGCGCGTCAGCCGGGCGTATCCGCCTTCGGTGTCCGGCGTCGCGGCGTGGAACGAGGAGTCGACGGTGGCCAGTTCCTTGTCACGTACCCGGTAGCGCTGGTCGGCGGGGATGCCGCCCTTGCGGTACTTCAGCAGCTCGTAGGAGTACGGGCTCACCGCCGTACCGGAGATCCTGATCCTGGCGTTCTCCAGGGCGGCCAGCTCCTCACCCTGGGTGCCGGAGAGGGTCATCGCCGGGATCTTGGTGGCCCTCGGGCTCCAGTTGCCCGCGAGCCAGTTCTCGGGGATGTCGTTGTAGATGAGGATGGCGTGCGCTCCGGCGCTCGCGGCGTCGTCGATCTGCTCCCCCACCGTGCGCTCGGCGCTCCGCTTCACCAGGGCGAGCTTGCCCCGGACGTCCTCGCCGGCCTTCGCCACGCGCAGTACGCGGGTGCCGTCGATACGTGTGGAGCCCGTCCAGCCTTCGAGGTAGGCCGCGTCCAGGGTGCGGTTGCCGTGCCCGACGAGCCGGGCGTCGAGTGCGGGTGCACCGAGCGACCAGCCGGCGCGCGATTCGAAGCGCTCGTTCGCGGTCTGCGACGGGACGGAGTACACGGCCGTCTCGGGGTCCAGCCACATCTCGCGGTCGTGGATGAGGTCGCCGTCCACGGCCTGGAAGTTCAGACCGACGCGGGTGCGGTTGGTCTCCGTCGGCCGGGAGGTGGTCATGGTGACCGGGCCGGCCTTGGCGCCGTCCAGGGTGAACGTCCGATCGGAGTCGATCACCGTGCCCGGCTGGGCGGCGTAGGTGTACTCCTCCAGCCGGCTCCAGTCGGAGTTGTAGTGGAAGATCTCCGAGATGAAGGCGTGCTCGCCGCGCGGTACGCGCACCACGACGGTCCCGTCCGCTGCGACCGGGTACGTCTCGGGCAGTCCGTAGCGGCCCAGCTGCCAGGCGGTGACCGCGGCGATGCCGTTCGTCGGCTTGCCGTCGCGGTCGGGCACCTTCAGCGTGACGTCGAAGCGCTGTACGTCCCGGCCGAAGCCGACCGCCGTCACCGCCGCCGTCCGCCCGTCGGCGGAGACCGCGGTGACGTGCGCGCCGTGGGATCCGGTCGTCACGCCGACGGTGTCGAGGGTGAGGGCGACCTCGGCGGTGCCGTGCGCCGGTACGGTCACCGAGTCGGCTCCCAGGCTGAGCACTCCGGCCGGCAGTTCCTCGCCCGCGTTCTCGACCTTCAGGGCGAGGGTGACCGGCTGGTCGCCGTCGTTGACGTACTCGATCTTCTTCTCGACCGGGGCGGTGGCGTCCCAATCCCGCAGTCCGAAGTCGGCCGTGCCGCCGGCCGATACGGGCTGCCGGAGTGCGCGTGCCACGTCCACGCGGCCACCGCCCTGGGCGTAGACGGAGGTGTCGGCGGTGGTCTTGGCCGTACTGATCAGCTGGCTCTTCAACCGGGCCGGCGTCCAGTCGGGGTGGCGCTGCGCGAGGATCGCGGCGGCGCCGGCCACGTGCGGCGTCGCCATGGAGGTGCCGCTCGCGGTGGTGTACGAGCCGTCCACCGGGGTGCCCATCGTCGTGCCTGCGGCGCGGGCGGCGGCGATCCGCGAGCCCGGCGCGGTGATCTCCGGCTTGAGCCCGCCGTCACCGCCTCGTGGGCCCCGGCTGGAGAAGTCGGTGACCGCGTCGGTGGAGTCCACGGCGCCGACGGTCAGGGCCGCGTCGGCGGCTCCGGGTGAGCCGACGGTAGTCGCTGCGGGGCCGCTGTTGCCCGCCGCGATGGTGAACAGCACGCCGGTCTGCGCCGTCAGTTCGTTGACCGCCATCGACATGGGGTCGGTGCCGTCGGCGCCTTCCGCGCCGCCCAGGCTCATGGAGATGACCTTCGCCCCCGAGTGCGCGGCCCAGTCCATCCCTTCGATGATCGAGGATTCCGAGCCGCTGCCGCCGTCGTCGAGCACCTTGCCCACGACCAGTTCGGCGCCCGGTGCCACGCCCCGGTACTTCCCGTCGGATGCGGCTCCGCTTCCCAGGATGGTGGAGGCGACGTGGGTGCCGTGGCCGTGGCCGTCGCGCGCCGTTTCGCCGGGGACGAAGCTGCGGCTTTCCGCGATGCGGTCGGCGAGGTCGGGGTGGGTGGCGTCGACACCGGTGTCCAGTACCGCGACCTTGACGCCGCTGCCGTCGAAGCCGTCCTTCCACGCTTCCGGGGCGCCGATCTGCGGGACGCTCCTGTCGAGGAGAGCCTTGACCTGCCCGTCCAGCCAGAGGCGCTGGACGCCGCCCGACAGGCGGGCCCTGGGGGTACCGGCGCGGGCGCTGTCGTCGTCGACGGCCTCCCAGAACGCGGCGCCCTTGCGCTTGTCGGCGCTGACGGCGGCTCCGCGTACGCCGGGGAGTTTCCGTGTGAGGCGGGCTCCGCCGGGTGCGGTGTCCTTGGCGCCGGACGCGTAGCGCACGATCATCGGGGTCGACGTGTGGTGGGCATCGTCGTATCCCTGGGCGATGAGCTGGGTGACGTTGAACAGCCGGCCGTCCACCTGGCCGTTGTGCACCAGCGCTTCGACGTCGCGCGGGATCACGTACACATCGGTGCCGACGGTGTACGTCCGCAGCTCGGCCGCGGCGCGGTGGTACGGGGTGACGTTGACGGCGAGGGTCTTGCCCGCCCTCGTGGCCACCGTCACCTGGTCTCCGGTGACGAGCGTGACCTTGGCGGTGCGGACTTCCGCTCGGGAAGGGGTGGTTACCGCGTCCTCCCCGGTCTTCGGTGCGGGGGCGGCACCGTACACGAGGCCGCCGCCGGCCACGGTGGTGGCCATGGTGGTCGCCAAGGTGAAGCTGAGCAGTGCGGCTCTTCGCTTGAATCGCATGCTGAACGCTCTCCTTCCGCCGGCAGGGAGGGTTCCGCAACCGGCGGGTCAAGCCTCGGCAGGAAGGGGCACCGACGCTACGGCCGCGCCTGACGAAGAAGCGACATGTCCGCTCGCCGCCACTTTGCGCGTATCGAAGCCGGATGGGCGTCGTGCGTGATATCGCGTACCTCGTCCCGGTGTGCGGGTGTGGTTGGATCACGCTGTGTCCGGTGGGTGGTACATCGGTTGGGGTGGGTGGGGGTGTCGTGAGAGGCGGACACATGCTGGAGGCCGCGGGAATCGGGGCGGGGGAGGAGCGGGTGTACCGCTTCCTCGTAGGGGTGCGTGAGGCTGATGCCGCAGTGATCGCGGAGCAGCTGGGGCTCGAAGCGGCGCAGGCCCACCGGGTGTTGGCCTCGCTCCACGACAAGGGTCTGGTGGGGCGGGTGGCCGCTTCGCCGGCGGGGGGCGCGGTGCGCTATGTGCCGGTGGCGCCCGATGCGGCGCTGCGTCCGCTGCTGCTGCGTGGGCATGAGGCGCTGGAGTCGGCGCGGCGGGGGGTGGAGCAGCTCACCGAGGAGTACCGGGCCGGGGGGCGGCGGCATGATGCGGGGCAGCTCGTCGAGGTGATCACCGGGGCGAGTGTGATCCGGCAGCGGCTGCGTCATGTGGCATACGGGGCCCGTGAGATGCGGTGGTTCTGCAAGGCCGGCCATGTGGCCATGCCGGCGGCGGAGAACGACGAGGAGTGGGAACTGCTCGCCCGTGGGGTGCGGTACGAGGCGATCTACGAGCGCGCGCTGCTTGAGGAGCCCGGCATGGTCGACAACGTTGCCCGGAGCATCCGTGCGGGTGAGCAGGCGCGGGCTACCGGGACGCTGCCGGTGCGGTTGATGATCGCGGACGGTTCGATCGCCATCTGCCCACTGATGCCCGGCGGTCCGGGTGATTCGCTGGGTGAGCCGACGGCCGCGGTGGTGCGCAGCAGCAGTCTGCTCGACGCGCTGATCGCGCTGTTCGAGAGCCAGTGGGCGGCGGCGTCGCCGCTGCACGTCACGGACTCCGGTGAGCTGGCCGACTTCGGCGGCAGTCCGCGGCCGGGTGCGAACGTCGCCGACGACGAGCGGTATCTGCTGTCGCTGGTCGTCGCAGGGGTCGCGGACAAGGCGATCGCCTCGCAGCTAGGGGTCAGCCAGCGCACGGTGCAGCGCCGGATCCAGGTGCTGATGCAGCGCGCCGGCGCCGCGACGCGGACGCAGTTGGTGTGGCAGGCGGCGCGACGGGGGTGGCTGTCTTGAGAGGGGTGGCTGTCATCAGAGGGGGGCTGTCATGAGATACGAGCCGCTGTTTCCCGTTCCGCCGCGAACCTCGGTGAGTCCGTCAGGTCGGCTGACCTGACGGACTCACCGGGCCGGCGGCATGGGGGTGCCGCTCAGTTCGTGGCGTACGCGCGGCGCACGTCCTGTGTCACCTCGTTGCCCCGGTCGTCCCAGGCGCGTACGCGCAGGGACACGTAGCCGTTGGTCCGGGAGTCGGCCGGGCGGCGGGCCCGTACGTCGTAACTCCCGTCGCCCTCGGGGGTGGTCCTCGCCGGGCTCCATTGGGCGCCGTCGTCGTAGGAGACGGAGACCTCCATACCCGCCACCTTCGGGCCGGTGAGGCCGTCCTGGTGGCGTGCCTTCACCCCGAATTCGAGGGTGCGGGCGCGTCCCGGTGCGGTGCCGGTGAGGTCGGTGGGGATGTCGTAGTCGAGTTGCAGGAGGGGCAGCAGCGGGGTCTCGCCCGCGGGTGGGCGTGGGGCCGTGAACGACCAGCTGGTGCGGGTGGCGGTCGACAGCGACCACTCGGGGGTGGTGCGCTTGACGTTCAGGTCCAGGCGGTAGCGGCCGTCCGTGCCGGCTGCCGGGAAGTCCTTCCAGGCTGCGGGCGCTTCGGCGAGGAGTTTCCCGTCGCGGTAGAGGGCGGCTCGCACTTCGTCGGCGGGGGTGTCGTCCAAGTCGCCGCCGTCGGGCCTGCTGTAGTGGCCTGCGGTGGCGTCGGCGAACTCCGGTATGCGCACGATCAGCTCGTCCTCCTTGCGGTAGGAGGCCATGCCCTTGACGCCGCGGGGGATGGCGGGGCGTACGACGGGGGCGAACCAGCTCTCCGTCAGCCGCTCGCCGGGCCGGTAGGTCCGCGTCGGCTGGATCATGCCGGTGGTCAGGGGGCTGCTGTCGTCCCAGGTGAGGCGGTGGTGCACGCGGTGGAGCCAGAGGGTGTCGCCGGAGCTCACGTACTCGGTGCGGGTCAGCGGGGTGGCCACGTGGCGCCGGTACTGGTTGATCGCGGAGTTCATCCAGGGGCGCCAGCCGAAGCGCTGCTCCGTGGCATACGGGACGCCGCCCGTGTGGTGGTATCGCGAGGTGATCGTGGCGGTGTTGGCGGCCGTCACCCGGTGCACCACCCGCTCGGGCACCCGCTGGCGGGAAACCTGCATCACGTCGTACAGGTAGGGGCTGTCGGGGATACCGTGCAGCTCCAGTGCGGTGGTCCCGGAGCGCAGTTGCTCGCGCAGCCGCTCCCCGATGTCGTGGCGGGTCAGGACGGCGGGGAGGGGCAGGCGTTCGCCCCGGGGGTTCCAGTGCGTCCAGGCGACGCCGCCCTCCCCTTCGGTCAGGACGACGGTGGCCGCTCCGGCGGCCGAGGCCGCGGCGGCCTGCTCCTCGTAGCGGGCCTCCGTGGCGTCCACGAGTACCGCGGCGCCGGCCGGGTCCACGCCGCGTCTGCGCAGTGCCGCGTAGTCCTCCGGGCGGCCGGTGCCCGCGTCGAGAAGGCGCATGCTGCGGCGGCCGTCCACCGTGGGTGAGTTGTGCAGCAGGCCACCTTCGAGGTCGATCGCGCGGCCTGCCCGCAGCGCGCGGGCGGTCAGCTGCGGGGCGGTCAGCTGCCAGCGGGAGTTGAACTCGAAGACGCCGTCGGTGACTTTCTTCGTCGGGGTGACGTACAGGCGGCGGGCGTCGGCGCTGAAGTCCATGTGGCCGTTGGAGATGCTGCGTCCGCCGACGGCGCGGTGGGTGTAGAAGCTGACGACGGCTTCCTGGACGGCCGGCTTGGGAGTCTCGATCCGGACCTGGACGGCCTTGCGGGCGTCGAGGACCACATGCGTGTCGCGGTCGACCGTCAGTTCGGGGTCGACGACGACGCTCTCCACGCTGCCGTTCTTGACGCGGTCGGAGATCACGCCGTGCAGGAAGTAGGAGCCCTCGGGCACCGTCACGGAGAGGGTCTCCCCCGGCCGCAGGGCGGTGACGACGTCGTCGCGGTAGTGGGGGCCGACGAGCACCAGCGGGGTGACCCAGGCGGGGCGGCCGGCGCGGTCGACGGCGGTCACGGTGAGCTTGTGTTTGGGGGCTCCCTTCGCCGCCGCCAGCACGGTGTGCGCGACGGCCTTCCCGTCGCCGCTCGTCGCGGTGAGGCTGCCGCCGTAGCGGCCGGCGGGCAGGGACTTCGCGTCGAGGGTGACGGCGATGTGGGCCTGGCCGTTGGCGGGGACGGTGACCGTCGCGCCGTCGGGCAGGCGCACCGCGCCTGCGGGTGCCGGGTGGCCGGTGGCGTCGCGCAGCTCGGCAGTGAGGTTCAGGGTGAGCGGGGTGGGGCCGGTGTTGGTGTAGGTGAGCTGTGCGCTCTGCGGGCCGGAGTCGGGGGTGAGTTCGCCGAAGCCGACGGTGCCGGTGGCGTGTACGGGCTGCTTCACCGCCCGTGCCAGGTCCACCCGGCCGCCGCCCTGCTCATAGACGGTGTAGTCCGGGGAGGAGCGGGAGGTGCTGATCAGGGCGTCCTTCAACTGCCGTGCCTGCCAGTCGGGATGCTGCGCGGCCAGGATCGCCGCGGCGCCCGCGACGTGGGGGGCCGCCATCGACGTACCGGAGGAGGCGGTGTACGCGTCGTCGACCGGCTCGCCCATCGAGGTGCCCGCCGCGCGGGCAGCGACGATACCGACGCCGGGGGCGGTGATGTCGGGCTTCTGCGCCTCGTCGGTGCGCGGGCCGCGGCTGGAGAAGTCGGCGAGGTGCTCCTCGCCGTCCACCGCTCCCACGGTCAGTGCCTCGTCCGCGGCGCCGGGGGTGCCCACGGTGTACTCGCCGGGGCCGCTGTTGCCGGCCGAGGCGACGAAGAGCGTGCCAGTGGTCTCGGTCAGCTCGTCGAGGGCGAGGCTGAGCGGGTCCGTACCGTCGCCGGCAGTGTCGCTGCCCAGGCTCATGTTGACGACGTCGGCGCCCGAGGAGGCGGCCCATTCCATGCCGTCGAGTACGGAGGAGAGGGAGCCGATGCCGTTGTCGTCGAGGACCTTGCCGACCAGCAGCTTCGCGCCGGGCGCGACGCCCTTGAGGGAGCCCTGGGAGGCGGCGCCGGTGCCGGCGATGGTGGAGGCGACGTGGGTGCCGTGGCCGAAGGCGTCCTGGGTGGTGGGGCTGTCGGTGAAGTTGCGGGTCCCGGCGATCCGGTCGGCGAGGTCGGGGTGGGCGTCGTCGACGCCGGTGTCCAGGACGGCGACGGTGACACCCGTCCCGTCGTATCCCGCGCTCCAGGCCTCCGGGGCACCGATCTGCGGGACGCTCTTGTCGAGGGAGGTGCGGACCCTCGCGTCGAGCCAGAGGCGGTCGATACCGGCGCCGAGCTGCGGGGTCTGCGGAGTCTTCGAGGTCTGCGGAGCCTTCGAGGTCCTAGGGTCTTCGGTGCCGACGGCTTCCCAGAAGCGGTGGGCCTGTCGCTTCTCGGCCTTCAGCGCGCGGCCCCGCAGGCTGTCGAGCGTGCGTACCGCCTCGGAACCGACGGGCTCCTCGGCGGAGTTGAGCCGGACGCCCGAGCGGTAGCGGGCGATCAGCGGAATGCTCTTGGTGTGGGCGTCGTCGTAGCCCTGCTCCACCAGGCCGGTGATGTTGAACAGCTGGCGGTCGAGTGCGCCGGTGGCCAGATACGGCAGTGCCTCGCCGGGGAGTAGGTAGAGGTCGCCGTCGATCTCCACCTGCTCGTAGCTGCCCCCCGCGCCTTGCCCGCCCGGCTCGACGGAAACGGCCTGGCGGCCGTCGGGGAAGCGCTCCAGGTGCACCTGGTCTCCGGTCACGAGGGTGACGGTGGAGGTCCGGGAGGCGGGGGCCGCCGGGCGGGCGGTGGCGGCGGCCGCGTGGGAGGCGGGGGCCAGGACAGGGGCCAGGGTGGCGATGAGGGCACCTGCCGCTATGAGCGCGGCGGGGCGGAGCCGTGGGTGCATCGGGGGCCTCTTCGAGAAGGTGCGGGCGTGGAGCGCGCGGTTCGGATCAAGACTCCGGCTTCCGAGGCCCGTGTGTCACCTGTTGCGGGTGCCGCGGTTGCGACATGTCGTCTCTACGACAAGGGGAGCTGGGTTGGCCCTTTGGGGAATCGCGGCCGGAACGATCTGCGCGTAACGGCTGATTGGGCCCCGGATGGGGCCCTGGGGCCCATGCCCCGGATGGTGTCTTCGTGGTCGGATCAGTGGAGTGGCTGAACTGCCGCTGAATATGGACCGGTTGGGGGACCCGACGTGGCTGGCGCAGGGGGATTCACAGTTCCGGGTGGTGCAGGTGCAGGCGTCGTGCCTGCCGGTGGCAGGCAGTCGCTGCCGTGGCCGCTGTACGCGGTTCTGTTCCTTGTGCGGGCGCTGTTCGTGGTCACGGCAGTCGGCGGCATCGGCGTTCTGACGCTGGCGTCGTCGGTCGATGCTGTCGACGGCCAGCTGCTCGGGCTGCTGCTGTACGCGGCGTTGCCGGGCGTGGTCGGGTTCGTACTGTCGCTGTATGTGCGCACCGGTGGCCTCTGGGTCTGGCGCGGGCTCCTCGCCGTACACCTGTGGTTCGTCCTCGGCGCGCTGGCGACTCTCGGGGGATCCGGCAGCGGGCGGGGTGTCACGCAGCTGGTGATACCCGTCGCCGTGGTGGTCCTGTTGTTCCGGGCCGGTTCGCGCGCCTGGTTCGGGCTTCGGCTCGAACAGCGCGTGGAGCGACGGCCGTTCAGCGTCTCGCGGATGATCAAGTGGCGCCGGGACGGTGGCCAGGCCGCGGCCGAGTACGTGGGTCTGGTGCTGGTCGTCGTGGCGATCGTCATCGGTCTGGTGGCGCTCGGGATCGGCGGGCAGGTGGCCGGTGGGTTCCGGAGCGCGATCTGCGAGGTGACCGGAAGTGCGTGCCCCGCCCCCGACGGCGGTGACGTCGTGGCCGGTGACGGGGGAGAGGCCGGCGGGGCGGACACCGGCGGCGGTACGGATTCCGGCGGGGCGACCGTGACCGGCGGGAGTGACGCGGGGGGCTCGGCGACGACCGGCGGATCGGATGCGGGTGGGCCTGGCTCCGGCGGTACGGGCGGTGGGCCGACCACTTCCGGTGGGTCCGGCGCATCAGGTGGGTCGGGAGAGGCATCCGGTTCCGGCGGGTCATCCGGTGACGACAGTGTCATCCAGGTCGACGAAGGCGGCGACGACGTGGACGCCTCCGAGGGGGCGGACGGCGGCGATCCGGGCGAGGACGAGGGCGACGACGGCGGCGGGGACGACGACGGCGAGAGCTGCACGTCAGGCTTCGGAGCGTTCCTGTCCTGTGCCGGGCATCAGACGGGCGGCTTCTTCAAGGGGCTGGTCGGTGACGGCTTCTGGGGCGATGTCACTGGCACGTTCGACACGATCCTGCACCCCATCAAGGCGTGGGAGGGCATCAAGGAGTACGGCGAGGGCCTCGGCGACCAGTGGGTCGAGGACTCGAAGGACGCATCCGACAAGTGGTCCAAGGGCGACTACCTGGGGGCGGTCTGGGACTGGACCAAGGCGTCCGGCAGTACCGGGCTGACGGTCCTGGACGACGTGTTCATCGGCGACGAAGTCCGTGACATGTGGAAGGACGGCAACGAGGGCCAGGCCATCGGTACCGGCCTGTGGAACATCGGATCGCTCTTCATCCCTGGTTACGGCGAAGCCAAGCTGATCGGCAAGTTCGGAAAGCTGGGCAAGCTCGGGAAGCTCGGCAAGCTGGGCGAATTCACCCAGAAGGCCACGGAGGCCGCAGGCAAGGCCAAGAAGGCTGCCAAGAAGGGAGACGTCGACGGTGCGCAAGCGGCCGCCGACGAAGCCCAGAAGCACGCGGACGACGCGGCGGACGAGGCAGGGCTCACCGGCTGCACGGTCGGCCTCGGTGGCCACCTGCGCGTCCCGTACGACGGCGTCGGCGGGGGTGGCGGTGCGGGCCTGGGGGTGGCCGGCTCAGGCACGGGCACGCTGGCGGCGGCGCCTGCGAGCGTGCCGGTCGGGCTGCTGGCCAAGAAGTGCGACGAGGTCGACCCCGAGAAGAAGGCCGCGGCCGAGGAGGCGCAGAAGCAGGCCGACGAGGCGAAGAAGGCCGCCGCCGCGGCCAAGCGGAAGGCAGGCCTGGAGCGGGCCCAGAATCAGCCGAAGCCCGCCTGGTACAAGGACCTCAAGAACCCGCGGGCCGGCACCAAGGACGGCAGTGACGGCAAGTGGACGTCGGTCAAGCCCGGTAACTGGAGCTACCAGAGCGAAATGGGCGCCCGGTACCAGGAGCAGATCTCCATGGTGGGCCGCGGCAAGGAGTACCGGGTCGAGCTCGACAAACTGACCGGCAAACCGGTCGACTTCGACGGCTGGGACTCGAGTCGCGGCACCTATTTGGAAGCCAAGTACGGCTATCGCGGACCGGATTACTACAATGCGGAGACCGGTCGGCTCACCTCCGATATCGCCGACCGATGGGCCACTCAGGCAGCCCGGCAAGTCGATGCTGCTCGTGGGAAGCCGGTCGAATGGCACCTGTCCGATCCAGAAGTCGCCGAGGCGGCGGAGATCATGTTCGAGGAGAGGGGTATCAACGTTACGGTGATCAAGACTCCGGCGGATGTCATCGGCTGAACCTCGAGCCCTGAATGCAGAATACTGATCGCTGAGCAAGGGCGCTGAAAATGCGGCGCCGAAGCCTGAGGAGAGTCTTGTGCTGGATGTCGGTGTCAACGGTCTTTGGGGTAAACGGGAAGAGAGCCCGCAGGAGATCGCCGAACGATGGTTTGCCACTCTCGCGGGGCTCAAGCGTATTGATGTCGCGAGTTTCCACGATTGGCACGAGGCGGGTAAGGACCTACCGTCCGATCCCCTGCTGATTCCTTCGGTTCCAGCGCTGACCGAGTACATCGAGCGGAAGAACACCGGGCCGGATCTTGACGTGGTCGGTTACACGACGTCTCTGTGGGCGCGCAATAGCGGTATGCCGCACGTGAGCTCAGCAATTCACGCAGGTGGTTCCTCCCCGTACGTCACCAACTCGGTCGCGATTTCGCTTGTCTCACGCACAGTGGACGAAACTGCGGATGTGATCCGGCGTGCCCCTGAGATTCTGCACGTCATCGCGGAGGCATGGGACGTCGATGGCGGGCAGGTGTACAACAGGTCCCAGTTCCGGGCTGTGTCGAGTCACTTCTCCCTGAAGAATTCCGATCCCCGTTGCGGGAGGGCCGTCTATCTCTCCACCCGGCGTGCGGAAATCGCGCCCGAGGGGCTGCCGGGGACGTACACCCGTACCTCGGCAGGTGGACTGATCATCGACCTCACGCGGGGCGGCACCGAGTCCCCGTCGGACGAGACGATCATCGAGGCCAACGAGACGCTGCGGGCCGCCGGTGCGCTGGAAGCGCTGCCCGTCCCGTTCGACCGGGCGACGTTCTGACAGGCGGATCGGAGGAGAGGGCCACGTGGTGAGAGACCCCCTGGAGTTCAAGGCCGCAGTGGACCGGTGCGTCGTGGCGGTCGAGGCCCTGCGGACGGGCCCGTACACCCCTCCCTGGACGGGATGCGCGGACCCTGGGCACTCAACCTCCGGCGAGGATTTCGCCGTGGTCGTCCTGCGGGTCAGCCAGGACTTCTACGAACCCGAGGACGACGGCTCGATCCGGGACGCGACGCGCGACGCGTTCGAGACCGAGCTCTGGGGTGTGGTGCTCGCGCTGGAGAAGCGCTGGGGGCCGTACCGCACCGTGTCGGCCATGCCGGTGTATGTGCAGCGGGACCAGGAGGGCCGGGTCCTGCCACCGCTCTTCGAGACGCTCTGGGAGCTCGGGTTCGATGACCTGCAGGTCTGGGAAGCGGACGCGCGCAGGATCGCGGTCGGCATCGGCCAGGCGAACCGGGAGGAGCCGTTTGTGCTCTTCGCCGCGGTGACCGGGTCGGCCGGAGGATTCGACCTCACCGACTGAGCTCGGAGGGCACACGGTCACCGCGCACAACACCGCCGCGAACCCTGCGATCAGCCCCAGCACGGTTGCGAACAGTCGTCTCACCTAACCGCAGACGCGGGACTTCGTGTCCGTGGCCGCCACCGACCGGGCGTGTACGAATAGGGGGCCGACTTCCGTCGTCGGCTGAATCGCGCACGTGAGGGACAGGAGGCTGAGGTGGCCGAGACGATGGTGGCCGAGGTGATGGCCGAGCTGGCCGCGCTCGAGGACCCGAAGGCACGCGCGGTGAACGAGAAACACGGTGACGATCACGGTGTGAATCTCAGCAAGCTGCGCGCGCTCGCGAAGCGGCTGAAGACGCAGCAGGAACTCGCGTGCCGGCTCTGGGAGACGGATGACACCGCGGCGAGACTGCTGGCGATCCTGATCTGCCGCCCGAAGGCGTTCGAGCGTGACGAGCTGGACGGCATGGTGCGCGAGGCGCGCACGCCCAAGGTGCACGACTGGCTCGTGAACTACGTGGTGAAGAAGAACCCGCACTCCGAAGAGCTGCGCGTGGCCTGGTCCGCCGATCCGGATCCAGTGGTCGCGAGTGCCGGCTGGGCGCTGACCACCGAACGCGTGGCGAAGAAGCCCGAGGGCCTCGACCTCGCAGGACTGCTCGATGTCATCGGGGCGGAGATGAAAGACGCCCCGGATCGCCTGCAGTGGGCGATGAACCACTGCCTGGCTCAGATCGGGATCGAGCACGCCGAGCACCGTACCCGTGCAATCTGCATCGGTGAGCGCCTGGAGGTGCTCAAGGACTACCCGACCTCCCCGGGCTGCACGTCTCCGTTCGCGCCCATCTGGATCACCGAGATGGTGCGCCGACAGCACGATACGTAGGAAGGTTCGCGCTCACGCTCGTGCCGCTGCTCGGTGTGGTCGGCTGCGTGTTCCGCGGAGTGTGCGTTGCGGCAAACGCAACGCACACTCCGCGAAGGCGGCGTTCGGGGCGGGTGCCGGTCCGCCCCCCTGGACTGGCTGCCTAGAACTTGCTGATCTCCCAGAAGCGGAAGACGGTCGAGGCGTCCAGGGTCCACTGCAGGCCGGAGATGTTCTCGTACGCCACCGCGTACTGCTTGCCCTGCCACAGAGGCAGGATCGGCAGGTCCTCGGCCACGTCCTCCTGGAGCTCGTCGAAGGCACGCTCGGTGGCGCCCCGTTCGGCCAGGGCGGCGGTGGCGGGGATGATCCGGCCGGTGATGTCGTCGTTCACATAGCCGTTCTGCAGGACGTTGTCCGTGCCGAAGAACGGCTGGGTGAAGTTGTCCGGGTCGGGGTAGTCCGGGACCCAGCCCTTCACGTAGACGCCGAGCTCGCCGGCCGCGATCCGCGTCTCGTACTCCTCGAAGGGCAGCGACGTGACCTTCGCGTCGAACAGTCCGCTTGCGTTGAGCTGCTTGGCGATCGCACGGAACGCGTTGTCGGT
Source organism: Streptomyces sp. NPDC057136 (assembly GCF_042670885.1). Lineage (NCBI taxonomy): Bacteria > Bacillati > Actinomycetota > Actinomycetes > Kitasatosporales > Streptomycetaceae > Streptomyces > Streptomyces sp. NPDC057136. Next base: position 31,532 of record NZ_JBHUUV010000020.1, on the reverse strand, counting down.
GGAGGGGCCGTAGCGGCTCGGCGTGGACCACAGCGTGAGCTTCACCTTGCCGGTGATGTGCGCGGCACGCAGCGCCTGCTCGGCCTTGTCCGGCTGCGGGCTCCCGCCGTACATGTCGAAGAACGCGGTGTTGTGGGCCGTGATGCCGGCCGGGACGATCGAGTACAGCGGGGTGGCCGTGGAGTGGTAGACCTCGCTGACGAGGGCGTCACGATCCACCAGGTACGCGATGGCCTTGCGCACGGGGAGCTGTCCGACCACCGGGTCCTTCATGTTGAAGACCAGGTGCTGCACCTCGGCGCTGGTTCCTTCGACGACGTCGATGCCCTTGTCTGCCGCGGCGGAGGACTCCTCCAGCTGGGCGATGTCCTGCGCGGCCAGACCGCGATAGGCGACATCGACATCGCCGTTCTGCAGCGCGGACGCCAGCTTCTTCTGGTCGCCCCGGAAGAAGTTGAGGGTGATGCCCGAGTTCTTCACCTGCGCTGTGCCCCGGTAGCCGGAGTTGACCGAGAAGACGGCCTTCGACTTGTCGAGGGACTTCAGCTCGTACGGCCCCGACCCGATGGCCTGGCCGTCCGTGCGCAGGCTGTCCGCCGGATACGTGCGGTGGTCCACGATGGAGCCGGCGCCCGAGGCGATCTTGCTGGGGAAGGTGGCGTCGGGAACCGTGAGCTGGAAGACGACCGTCCGCGCGTCCGGAGCGGTGATCTCCGCGATCGTGGAGAGCAGCGGCGCGGGGCCGGCGGGGTCGTTGATCCTGATCGCCCGGTCGAAGGAGAACTTGACGTCCTTGGAGGTGAGGCTGTCGCCGTTGCTGAAGGTCAGGCCGTCGCGGAGCGTGCACCGGTAGGTCCTGTTGCCGTTCTCGAACGCGCAGGACTTCGCCGCTTCCGGCTGCGGTGTCGAGCTCCCCCGGGGAAAGCTGATCAGGGACTGGAAGACATTGTTGAACAGCAGCCAGGATCCCGGGTCGTAGCCCGAGGCCGGATCCGAGGCCAGAACGTCGTCCGACATGCCCACGACGATGGAGTCGTCGGACTCGGAGGCGTCTCCTCCGGTCTGGAGGCCGCAACTGCTCAGCAGAGCCACCGCGAGACCGGCCCCTATGGGAGTGCGTGTCCACCGCTTGCGTACGTTCACAGAACTGCCCCGTTGCTTTCAGTCGGCCGATGCGAGGGGCTCCCGCACGGCCGCCGGCCCCCTCCGGACGCGGGAGAGGCTCCGCGAAACCGGACAAGGGAGACGAGCATCCATCCGCCGATCATAGAGGCGGGGTGGCGGCCTCTCCTGGGGCTCCCGGCAGCCGGTGCGGTACGTGGGGTGGGATATGCCCGTACATCACCAAACATTGCCGCCGGGGTGGTGGATGACACACGAGCCAGGCGTCGTTTCCGGTCCACGGTTGAGGGGGAGCAGCGGGAACGGCCGCCGTCGGTCCACGTCAGTCGTCCTCTTCCGGCTCTTCCGGGGTGTACGGCGGAATGGTCCAGCGCAGTACGGTCTCGCCTGCCCGGGGTTCGAGCGTGGCGGGATAGACCTGGCCGGCGACCCGCTCGCCGTTGTGGCGCATGGAGTGGTCACCGGGATCCCAGCCGAGGCCGAGCACCGGGCAGCCGCCGACGTCGATCAGTCCGGCCAGCAGCGGATGGTTCCAGCCCGCCCGGTTGAACAGGTGGAAGTCGCTGTGGGCGTCGACCGCGACCATCAGCCCCTTGCCGGGGCCCTCGCGCGTCCAGGTCTCCAGTCGTTCGCCCATCGCCTCGGCCTCGGCCAGGGGGAGGTCCAGCCAGCCGCGCGGCCCGTGTCCGGCGTGCTGCGGAATCCGTTCGCCGCCGAAGAGGGCGTGTACGTCGTCCCCGTACCGGCCCCAGTACGTGACGTCCGCCAGGCCGTCGGTGGAGTCGCCGTCCAGGCCGACGAAGCCGTCCAGGGCACGCGCGTCCCCGAGCACCATGCCGCACCGGTCCACCGGCAGGTCGCCCAGTCGTACGGAGGCGCCGCCGGGCCAGGGGAGGCCGAGGCCGACCTCCAGTACCGCGACGGTCGGTTCGCCGTCGAACGGTGATTCCGACGTCCGGGCCCGTACCGGCAGCGGTCGGTCGGCGGCGGCGGGAACGGCGATCGCCTCGCACATCCAGGCCGTCGGCTCGCCGGCGCCGCCGGGGCCGTACAGATGACCGCCGCCGGCCGCCGCGGCTTCCCCGGCCCGCTCGGACAGCGGCGGTCCCACCTGCGGCCAGTAGTCGATCCAGCCCGCCATCCCCAGTACGAGGACTCCGGAGGGGGCGGTGACAGTGCCCAGATCCACATCGGCATCGGTATCGGTCATCCGCAGATTGAACAGGTACGGAACCGAATGGATCAAGGGCAGGTTCAGCGTGCGGACTGCTCCACGGCTGTCGCGACGTCGTCGAGGTCCTTCGTCACCGCCTTGGCCACCGCCTTGGCGCCGAGACCGCCGAGGAGCTTGGAGAGAAGGCCGGCGAATCCGCCGGGCGGGGTGGCGGAGAACGTCATGCGGACGGTGGTGATACCCGGCCCGCCGTCGGACAGGGCGAACTCCGAGACGTAGTGCGCGCCGTGTGAATCGGCCTCGGCCACGTAGCGGGTGGACGGCTCGCACACCGTGATGCGCATTTCCTCGGTCGCCTCCTTGCCGAACATCCGGCGAGTCTCGGTCCAGCGGGTACCCACGGCGAATGGTCCCTCCGTGAGGACCTCGACCGCGTCCACGCCGCTGAGTACCGACGGCATGCCCTGGAGATCGGTGAGCGCTTCCCAGACCTTGTCGGCGGGGGCGGCGATCCGTCGCTCGACGACGACTTTCGGATCACTCATGGTGGCGCCTCCAGGTGCGTGCGGTGCGTGCGGTGCGTGCGGGAGCAGGGGGAGCTGCGACATCCATCGTGCACGGTGCCGTCGGCGTCCGCGGCAGGCCACGCGGCGGTCCGCCGGGCATAGCCACTTTCCTCTAGGTACCTACTATGCCGCCGGTGTTAGCTTCAGCGAGTCGCAGCGGGCCGGACCGGCCCCGGCGATGTTCCTGTCCGTGCGGGCGGGGTCAACTCAAGCCAATATCGCGGGAGTTACGCATGATCGTCGTCACGGGAGCAACGGGAAACGTCGGCCGCCCGCTGGTGCAGGCACTCGCGGCAGCCGGTGAACAGGTGACGGCGGTGTCCCGGGGAATCACCGCCGCCGACGTCCCGGAGGGCGTCCGGCCCGTCCGGGCGGACCTGGCCGATCCCGAGAGCCTGCGGCCGGTGTTCGAAGGTGCCGATGCGCTGTTCTTCCACGACACCGGAGCCGGTGCGCACCTGGTGGATCCGCAGGCCGTCCTCGATGCCGCGAAGGCAGGGGGAGTGCGACGGGTCGTTCTCCTCTCCTCCATCGGCGTTGCCAGCCGAGCGGATTCGGACTCGCACGGCGGTACGGGCCTGGCCCTGGACCGCGCGGTCCGGCAGTCGGGGATGGACTGGACGGTCCTGCGGGCCGGCGGTTTCGCCTCCAACGCGTACGCCTGGGCCGAGTCGGTCCGTACGCGGCGGACCGTCGCCGCACCGTTCGCCGACATCGGCCTGCCGGTCGTCGACCCGGCCGACATCGCCGAGGTCGCCGCCGCGGCCCTGCGCGAGGACGGTCACGCCGGGCAGGTCCACGAGCTGACGGGGCCGGCCCTCACGACGCCGCGCCAGCAGGCCGACGCGCTCGGCGAGGCACTGGGCGAGCCGGTCCGGTTCACCGAACTGACCCGGGACGAGGCCCGCGCGCACATGCTCGCGTTCATGCCTGAGCCCGTCGTCGAGACCACCCTGACCATCCTCGGCGAACCCAACGCGGCCGAGCTCCGCATCAGCCCCGCAGTCGAGCAGATCCTCGGCCGCCCGCCCCACACCTTCGAGGACTGGGCCCGGCGCCACATCGCCGCCTTCGCATAGGACCGGTATGCCGGAATACGGCGTACCGCGGTCGCCATCCAGACAATCAGCACCGTGAAGGCGCGGTGGGATTTCTGTGGACGCCCCTTTGCGGTGCGGGCGAGGCGGAGTGGGTGACCCGGTGCTTCATCGGTCCCCCACAGTCCGTTTCGCGCCTGCTGCAAACAGCACACCCCGTGATTCCGGGTGACCCACCGGTAGCGGCGGCCGGATCCGCGAGCATCACTCAGTACAGACCTCTCTTCAGCGTGCGCCGATCCGTGCGCCGATCCGTGCGCCGATCGACGCGCGGCGCGCTCCTCGCGCTCTCCGCCACCGCCGCGCTCACCGCGTCCTCGACCAGCACCTGCACGTCGAAGAAGGGCTCCACGGCGCTCACTCTGAGCATCGCGGGTACGCCGGTCACGGTGCCGGACACCCCGAACCACACGCTCGACCTCGGGATCGGTGTGAAGGCCGTCGTCAACGAACAGACGGAGACCGCTGACGGGCTCACGGTCAACGCACTCCATGTGACCGGCCTCGGCGGGATCGACGTGGTGATCGGCTCCAGCACCAGCGCCGCGCACAACTGCGTCTGATCCTGCTGCGCGCAGGGCCCCAGGATCCGGTGGTTGGGTCCTGGGGCCCAAGACGGTGGGGCCCGTGACCGTTAGCGTCGGCGCCGTAGGGGAACAGAGCCCGCCCCGGCGCTCCCCCATGGCGCCGGGCCGGACGTCCCCACCACGCACCGCGATGGGGATCAAGGTGTACCCATGTGGTCATAATCGGCCGCATGCCCGACAACCAGACCGCCACCCGGTCACCCGCCCCGGCGGAGCCACCCCGCCGCCGCGAGCTCCGGCACCGCGCCGCCGTGGCGCTCACCGCCGCCGCCCCCGCACTGGGGGTCTACGCGGCCGTCCGGGTCATCGGGCTCCTCGTCTTCTGGGCCTGGGCCTCCCTCGCCGGTAAGGACGCCCTCCATCTGCTCAGCGGGCGCTGGGACTCCGTCTGGTACCAGCGGATCGCCGAGGACGGATACCGCTACTCCGTCACGCTTCCCGATGGCAGCGTCCACTCCGACCTGGCCTTCTTCCCCCTCCTGCCCGCCCTGGAACGCGGCATCGCCGACGTGACCCCGCTCACCGTCGGCGGCGCGGGACTGCTCGTCGCCTGGTTCGCCGGGCTGCTCGCCGCCTGGGGGATCTTCGCGGTCGGCGCGCGGCTGCACGGCCGCCGGACGGGGGTGGTGCTGGCTGCGCTGTGGGGGGTCTACCCGACGGCGTTCGTGCAGTCGATGGCGTACACCGAGACCCTGTTCACCGCCCTGGCGGCCTGGGCCCTGTATGCGGTGCTCACCGGGCGCTGGATCGTGGCGGGCGCTCTGTGCGTACTGGCCGGGCTGACGCGCCCCTCGGCTGCCGCGCTCGTCGCCGCGCTGGCGATCACCGCAGCGGTCACCCTCGTGAAGGAGTACCGGGCGGGCGACCGGGAAGGCCTGCTGCGCCGGCATGTCCGCATGCTGCTCGGGGTCGTCATCGCACCGCTGGGCTGGCTGGCGTACGTGGTGTTCGTCGCCGTACGCCAGGACAGCCCCTTCGCGTACTTCGAGGTCCAGGCGCAGTGGGGAAACAGCATCGACGGCGGCCGGGCCCTCGCCGCGTTCATCCTGGGACTGCCGCTGCCCGCCGCGCTCGGGCTGTGCGCGGCGCTGGGGCTGCTGGGGTGGCTGGTGTACCTGTGTGTACGCCAGCGGCAGCCGCTCCCCGTACTCGTCTACGGCATCGCGATCGTCGTCATCTCGCTGATCGGCTCCGGCTACTTCGGGTCCAGGCCGCGCCTGATGATGCCCGCGTTCCCGCTGCTCCTGCCGCCTGCCGTGGCGCTGCTCCGGCTACGGACGACGGCACGCACCGCCGGAGTCCTCGCGGCGCTCGCCCTCGCCTCCGCCGCGTACGGGGCGTGGACCCTGCTGGGCTCGGGCCCGCCCTGATCGGGTTTCGCGGCCTTCGGCCGCACTAGCGGACCGTCGCCGACGCCGTTATCCGTACGCGCGTGCCCGGCCGCAGCCCCCACTGGGCCATCGCTCCGGCCTCGGACTCCACGACATGACGGGCGCGCAGCCGGGGCAGACCGAGGCGGCCGGGCTTCATCGTGTGGACCGCGAGGACGTTGAAGTGCCGGTCCAGGTACGCGACATCGATCGTGAACCGCATCCGGAACGTGTGCACGCTCGCGCACGGCGTGATCAACAGCGCCCCGTCGACACCGTCCTGACCGAGCAGGCCGCGCGTCCGCGCCCGGTAGGAGGCCGCGATCCGCAGCGGTACCTCCCGGGTCTCCGCGTCCGTGCCGCTCGTGCCATCCGTGCCGCCCGTGCCGACCGTGAGTGTTCCGCTGCCGTTGCGCCATTTCCCCATGGGCACCGACCGTAGTCCCCGACGCCCGCCGCTGGGTCCGGAACGCCGCGCAATGGGTCCCAGGGCCCAAGACCCGTACCGCACACCCGGATTAAGGTCGCCGGTGTGGACGCCACACTCATCGCAGTCGCCGCTCTCTGGGGCGTCGCCACGGGACTGCTGGTCCCGCGTGCCGCGTACCGGTTCTCCGTCGAGCCGGACGAGGACTGGCGCGACGCCTGCCCCGCCGGGCACCCGCTCACCGGACCGGCCCGCGGCTGGCTCGGATCGACGCGGTGCGCGAGCTGCGCCGTGGCCGTCCCCTCCCTTCCCGGGCCTATGGCCCACGAGGGCGCCGACGCCGGAGCAGCAGCGCCGGAACCCGAGCATCAACCGGAAGCCGCGCCGCTACCAGCGCCGGAACCCGCGCCCGCCGCATCCCGGTACGCCCCCGCCGTCCTCCCGCCCGTGGTCACCGTGCTCGCCTGTACGGCCCTGGCCGCGGCCACCGGGGCCCGGCCCGAGCTCGTCGTCTGGCTGCTGCTCACTCCCGTGGCCGTACTCCTCGCCGTCATCGACCGCCGGGTCCACCGGCTGCCCGACCGGCTGACGCTGCCGCTGGCCGGCGCGGCCGCGCTGCTCCTCGGTACGGTGTCCCTCGCTCCCGAACACACCGGGTCCTGGGCCTCCGCCCTGCTCGGCGGGCTCACGCTGGGCGGCTTCTACTTCCTGCTCTTCCTGATCAACCCGAACGGCATGGGCTTCGGGGACGTGAAGCTCGCCCTGTCCCTCGGGGTGGCGCTCGGCTGGTACGGCTGGGCGGTGCTGTTCGCCGGAGGGTTCGCGGGCTTCCTGCTCGGCGCGGTGTACGGGCTGGGCCTGATGCTCATGCGAAGGGCGGGGCGCAAGACGGGCATCCCCTTCGGGCCGTTCATGATCGCGGGGGCGCTCCTCGGCGTACTGTTCGGCGCCCTGGCCGCCTGAGACACGGGCCCCGCGCCACGGAATGCGGTCGCGCCCGGCGCGGCCCAGCTGAAACGATCGCCCCATGCCCGATTCATCGATCCCGGACACCGCGTCGTCCGACGAGCGCTTCGAAGCACTCGTCGCCGAAGCCGCAGCCGTCTCCGTCGACGGCTGGGACTTCTCCTGGCTCGACGGCCGGGCCACCGAACAGCGCCCCTCCTGGGGCTACGCGCGCGCCATGGCGGACCGGATGGGCCGCGCCCGCTGCGCCCTCGATATCCAGACCGGCGGCGGCGAGGTCCTCGCCTCCGTACCGAAGCTGGCACCGCTGACCGCGGCCACCGAGTCCTGGCCCCCGAACATCGCCCGCGCCACCGCGCTCCTGCACCCGCTCGGCGCCGTCGTCGTCGTGGACGAGGACCGGCCGCCGCTGCCGTTCGGCGACGCGGCCTTCGACCTGGTGGTCAGCCGGCACCCGGTGACCACGTGGTGGGAGGAGATCACCCGGGTGCTCGCCCCCGGAGGCACGTACTTCTCGCAACAGGTCGGCCCGGCGAGCGTCTTCGAGCTCGTCGAGTTCTTCCTCGGCCCGCAGCCGCCCGAGGTACGCGGCGCACGCGACGGGGAGCAGGCCCGCGCCGACGCCGTCGCCGCCGGCCTCGATGTGGTCGATCTGCGGCCGGAGCGGCTGCGGACCGAGTTCTTCGACATCGGCGCCGTCGTCTATTTCCTGCGCAAGGTCATCTGGATGGTCCCGGGCTTCACGGTCGAGGCGTACCGTCCGCAACTGAAGGCGTTGCACCGGAGGATCGAGAACGAGGGGCCGTTCGTCGCGCACACCACCCGGTTCCTGATCGAGGCCCGCAAACCGGCGTGACGCCTGGCAGCGGCGGCTCAACGGGCGTGCATAACACGGCACTTGAAGGGCGAGGGGTAGTGCAACGCCTTCGCCCATTCCACCGTCCTACCGGTGGGCAGGACGAACCGGTGGGGCGAGCGCACGGTGAGGGAGCTGGTCATGACGGTGGGAAGGGACGAGCCAGGCGAGGACATCCGCCAACCCGTGGGCCGGCCGCGCGGCGGTGACTCCGACTGGCTGAAAGGCGCCTGGATCACCGCCGTCCACGGTCTCTTCTACCGCCCGGAGGGGATCACGGGTGAGCCCGAGGCCATCGAATTCGTCCTGTCCGGAGGCGAGTCGGTGTTGCTGACCTGCGCCTCCGACTGGACCTTGCGGATAACGCCCGGCGGCTGGCCGGAGCTCCCCGACTGGTGCGTACCGGCGGGGCAGTGGCAGTTCTCCCCGCTGGCCAACCTGCCCGTACCGCCGTACGGCGGGGCCTGGACGGTCACCGGCACGGAGGAGCTGCGCGACGAGAAGGGGGAGGTGCGCGAGGCGGTCATCCGGTGCGAGGACGGCGACTTCGTGGTCGTCGCCGGGGACACGATGGCGATCCGCTTCGTCCGCCCCTGACGGTGCCGTCCCTGACGGTGTCGTCCCTGACAGTGCCGCCCTCACCGGGACGCCAGGCCCTAGGCGTGCGGCCCCACCGTCACCGTCCCGACGGTCAGCTCCGCCGTCCCCTCCAGCACCTCGGCCACGCGTTCCACCTGATCCTCCAGTTCCCTCAGCTGTACGGCGGTGAGCGGCGCCAGCGGTTCCACCGTCACCGCGATCCGGCGGCCCGAGCGGCGCTGGTGCCAGACCCCGGCGACCGTGCCGTCCACCAGCAGGACCGGGTAGTTGCCCGCCTGCCCGCCCGCGAGGGCGCGTTCACTCGCGAGGCCCGGGTAGAGCCGCTCGCGTGGCTGTGAGGCGATGGCGAACGCGTCGAAGTACGGGAGCAGGCGTACGCCCCGGGCGGGCGCGGCCGGGAAGCCGGTGTCGCCCGCCGCCACCCAGGCCGGTGCGCCCTCGTACGTCACCTCCTCGATCGTCCCCGTCGCGGCCAGGTCGGCGAACAGCCGGTTCGCCCAGCCGCCGGCCGTGGCGAGCCACCTCGCGAAGTGGGCCGGGGTCGCGGGGCCGTACGCGCGCAGATAGCGCCCGACGAGTGCGGCCACCGCCTCCGGTCCGGGGAGCGGGGTGGCGCCGGGGTTGGTGTAGGTGGCCTTGCGGCCCCGGTTCGGGCCGTAACACAGCACGCCCCGGTGGCCGGCCAGATGCATCACCTGGCGCCAGCGCGGCCACATCCCCTGGAAGGCGGGCATCACCGGGTCACCTGCCCACGGCCCGGTGCGGGCGATGACGGCGTCCGACAGCTCGTCGATGGTCAGCTCGGCGCCGGTGAGGGCGTCGGCCACGGCCGCGAGCACCTCCTCGGTCTGACCGGGTGTCATCCGGGCATCCGTGGCGGGCTGACTGGAACCGGTGGGCAGAGCGGACAGCGCCCCGGTCCAGAGCGGGAGCTCGGTGGCGGGCAGCAGATGAACGGTGCCGCGCGGACCGAACGTCTTCACCAGCGTCCGGTCCGTCCACAGGGCCTCGCGTACGGCGGTACGGGTGGCCCCGGGCAGGCGCAGCGCGACGGACAGCTCAGCCGCCGACAGCACCTGGGCGTGCGCCCCGAGCATCGCGCCGACCACGTCGGCCGGGGTGCGGCCTTCGGAAGCGGAGGAAGAGGCGGCGGAGGAGGCGGCGACGGACAGTCCCTGGCGGTCGATCCGGCGGGCGTTCGCCTCGGGCCAGGTCACGGTCACGGTGCGGGCTCGTGTCGTCATGCGCTGAATCTAGGACGCCTAGAGGTCAGAAGCTGTCCTCTATACCGGTCCCGTATCCGGCCCATATGCCTGTGCGAGGGACATCCCCGCGTCAAGGCCGCGCCCAGGACCGTCCGCCTCCATTTCCCACCCTCCCCAGAGGCCTCCGGAGTGCCCAAAACCGTCTCCGTAGCGCAGTCCGGCGAATTCGGAGAGTAGTTGTGGAGTGGCGCGGCACGCAGCATCACTTACGAAGGGTTATGGTGGAAACCCCCCCTCGGGCCGGTCCGTAACCCCCCCCACGGACCGGCCCGATTTTTTGTGCCCGGGGTTGTGAGGCCCCTGTGAGGGCCCGGTGCGGACTCTGTGTCACACAGCCGGTATCAGCTGCGGCCGGCCCAGATGTTGGTGCCCGCGGTGTCCACGGCGAAGGCGTCGATCTCCTTCAACTCCTCGGCGGACAGCGCCGGTCCGGCCAGAGCGGCCACATTCTCCTCGAGCTGTTTCACACTTGATGCGCCGATCAGAGCCGACGTCATACGGCTGTCGCGCAGCACCCAGGTGAGTGCCAGCTGTGCCAGGGACTGGCCGCGCTTCTGTGCGATGTCGTTCAGCCCGTTGAGGCGGCGGACGACCTCGCCGGAGAGCAGGTCCGGGTCGAGGGACTTGCCCTGCGTGGCGCGCGAACCCGCCGGGATGCCCGTCAGGTACTTGTCCGTGAGCAGACCCTGCGCGAGCGGCACGAAGGAGATACATCCCATGCCCGCCGTCTCCAGCGTGTCGAGCAGCCCGTCGTCCTCCAGCCAGCGGTTGATCATCGAGTAGGACGGCTGGTGGATGAGGGCGGGGACCCCCATCTCCTTGAGCAGACGGGCCGCCTCGGCGGTCTGCTCCGCGTTGTACGAGGACACGCCCGCGTACAGCGCCTTGCCCTGCCGGACGGCGGAGGCCAGCGCGCCCATCGTCTCCTCAAGAGGAGTGTCCGGGTCGAAGCGGTGGGAGTAGAAGATGTCGACGTAGTCGAGCCCCATCCGCTTGAGCGAGGCGTCGAGCGAGGAGAGCAGGTACTTGCGGGAGCCCCATTCGCCGTACGGGCCGGGGTGCATCTCGTAGCCGGCCTTGGTGGAGATGATCAGCTCGTCCCGGTACGGGGCGAAGTCCTGCTGGAAGAGCTTTCCGAAATTGAGCTCGGCGGAGCCGGGCGGCGGGCCGTAGTTATTGGCCAGATCGAAGTGGGTCACACCGAGATCGAAGGCGCGGCGCAGGATCGCCCGCTGGGAGTCCAGCGTGCGGTCGTCGCCGAAGTTGTGCCACAGGCCAAGGGAGACAGCGGGGAGCTTGAGTCCGCTGCGGCCGGTGCGGCGGTACTCCATGGAGTCGTAGCGCGACTCGGCGGCGCGGTAAGAGAGGGAATCAGTCACGTTTCTCTGCTTATCACGGAGTTGTGACAGACCGGGTTGGGCCGGTGTGACCCGTGCGCAGTAATGTGGCCGCTTCGGGGAATGCCGATGCGCGGCGCGACGCCTTGTTTGCGCGGACCGTGCGAATCATGTGGCTATCCCCCACGGGGGACGACCCCGGACCCCCGGCAACGGGGAAGACGGGTCTGCGGCCCGTACGGAACCGAGAGGGTGAACTCAGTGAACTTGCGCGACCTGGTGTACGGGCTCTACGCACGCCGGGTGGAAGGCCGCCTGGATCACGACCAGGTGCCCAAGCACATCGGTGTCATCCTCGATGGCAACCGGCGGTGGGCGAAGGCGTCCGGCGGCTCGGCGGTGCAGGGGCACCAGGCCGGTGCGGACAAGATCTCCGAGCTGCTCGGCTGGTGCAGCGAGACCGATGTCGAGGTCGTCACACTCTGGCTGCTCTCCACGGACAACTTCGACCGGCCCGAAGCGGAGCTGATTCCGCTGCTCGGCATCATCGAGAACACCGTGAGCAACCTCGCGGCCGACGGACGGTGGCGCGTCCACCACGTCGGCACGCTGGACCTGCTGCCCGCCCGTACGCAGACCGTCCTCAAGGAGGCGGAAGAGGCTACGGCCGGTATCGACGGAATAATCGTGAATGTCGCGGTCGGGTACGGCGGGCGTCAGGAGATCGCGGACGCGGTGCGGTCGCTGTTGCTGGACCACGCGTCGAAGGGCACGACCTTCGAGGAGCTGGCGGAGGTGGTCTCCACGGACCTGATCTCCGAGCACCTGTACACGCGGGGGCAGCCGGACCCGGACCTGGTGATCCGTACGAGTGGCGAGCAGCGGTTGTCCGGCTTCATGCTCTGGCAGAGCGCGCACTCGGAGTACTACTTCTGCGAGGTGTTCTGGCCGGCGTTCCGCAAGGTCGACTTCCTCCGGGCCCTGCGCGACTACGCGGCGCGGCACCGGCGCTACGGCGCCTGACGCTCGGCCCGTATCTACCCGTATCCAAAGGGGCGCCGCCCCCCGCCCCCGGCTTTGTCCTCAATCGCCGGACGGGCTTGAATGTGCCCCCTGTCCGGCGATCGAGGGCCGGGCACATTCAAGCCCGCCCGGCGATTGAGGGCAGAGCGGTGCTCCGGCAGGCGGTGCCGCACATCTCAGCCTGCCCGGCGATTGAGGGCGAGGGGGGCTGCCGGCGACTTCGGCGTACCCCTGTTGTCATCCCGCGTCCACCAGGACTCTTCCGCACCGTGTCGCAGCCATCGGCATGGCTGGGCGCGTTCGAGGGAATACCCCTGACAGGTCGACATCCGGTCAGGAACCGGGCGGATGTCGTGTCCAAGTGAGTGGCACCCAGTCCGCTCGCCCGGGAGGCCCTTTGCACACGAAGGACCGTACACATCGTGCGGCCGACGCGGAGGGCCGGCGTTCGGCCCTCGCAGGGGGTTCCGAACCCGGTCCGTCCTCTTCCCTTGGGAAGTTCCGCGACGTCCGTCGCACTCCCCGACCTCGTCCGAGGGGGTACGTCCTTCCGTGGTGACCAGCACTAAGCGCCGCATGCCCGACAGGCGCACCTATGTTCTCGACACCAGCGTCCTGCTGGCCGATCCCAACGCCATGTCCCGCTTCGACGAGCACGAAGTCGTGCTGCCGATCGTCGTGGTCACGGAGCTGGAGGCCAAACGGCACCATCCGGAGCTCGGGTACTTCGCCCGGCAGGCGCTGCGCCTGCTGGACGACTTCCGGGTCCGGTACGGCCGGCTGGATGCCCCGATCCCGCTCGGGGATCTGGGCGGGACGCTCCGTGTCGAACTCAACCATTCCGATCCCGGCGTACTGCCCGCCGGCTACCGGTTGGGGGACAACGACTCACGGATTCTCGCGGTCGCGCGCAACCTCCAGGCCGAGGGATACGACGTCACGGTCGTCTCCAAGGACCTCCCGTTGCGGATCAAGGCGTCCTCGGTCGGTCTCCTCGCCGAGGAGTACCGCGCCGAGCTCGCCATCACCGATTCCGGCTGGACCGGAATGACGGAGCTGGCGCTCGCCGGCGAGCAGGTGGATCTGCTGTTCGCCGAGGAGACGCTGTACGTCCCCGAGGCGGCCGAGCTGCCCGTGCACACCGGCCTCGTCCTGCAGTCCGAGCGCGGCAAGGCGCTGGGCCGGGTCACGGCCGAGGGCAATGTGCGGCTGGTGCGCGGTGACAGGGAGGCGTTCGGGATTCACGGACGCAGCGCCGAGCAGCGCATCGCGCTCGATCTGCTCCTCGACCAGGACGTCGGCATCGTGTCGATGGGCGGCCGCGCGGGCACCGGCAAGTCCGCACTGGCGCTCTGCGCCGGGCTGGAAGCCGTACTGGAGCGCAGGCAGCACCAGAAGGTGATGGTCTTCCGGCCGCTGTACGCGGTCGGTGGGCAGGAACTCGGCTATCTCCCCGGCTCCGAGGCCGAGAAGATGAGCCCCTGGGCGCAGGCCGTCTTCGACACGCTCTCGGCGGTCGCCGGGCGCGAGGTGATCGAAGAGGTGCTGGGGCGCGGCATGCTGGAGGTCCTGCCGCTCACCCACATCCGGGGCCGCTCGCTCCACGACGCGTTCGTGATCGTCGACGAGGCACAGTCGCTCGAACGCAACGTCCTGCTGACCGTGTTGTCCCGTATCGGGTCGAATTCCCGAGTCGTGCTCACGCATGACGTGGCACAGAGGGACAACCTCCGGGTCGGCCGGCACGACGGAGTCGTCGCCGTGGTCGAGAAGCTGAAGGGTCACCCGCTCTTCGCCCACGTCACGCTGACTCGCTCCGAGCGTTCGCAGATCGCCGCACTGGTGACCGAAATGCTGGAGGAAGGTCAGATCTGATACGGGATAGTCCAATTGGTGCCGCCCGGCGAGCCGAAGAGCTTAGCCGGGCGGCATCGTGTTGTGCTGCAGTTTCCGTAAAAGAGTGGGGCCAAACGGGGTGTGAGCTTTCACACGCAACACAGAATTGCTTCGCGGCGTCCGCGTCCGGCAGAGTCTTGCTTCCGTCAGGCCCCGCATACGGCACTCGTGCACCTCCAGAGGTGCACAGCACCACACAACTCAACACTTGCCGTCCGTATGCCGCCCGCGAGCACCACGCGGCACTCCCGCAAGGGAGTTGCCCATCGGGCCCGTGCCTCCCGTGACCCAAGCAGTAGGGAGGCCAGTGTCAGGGGCACGATTGCGCCCGCGAGGTCACCTAAGCGGGCGCTGCTGGAAGGACACCGTGTGAGCCGGATCTCGGTCCGGGGGTTCGCCGTGGCATCAGCCACAGCGGTCACCACCGTAGGCGCCGTCGTAGGCGTTGCTTCGGGCAGCACTCCTGCTGTCGACGACAACAACTTCGAGGCGGCCGCAGCCGACACCACGCTGCTCGCAGACATTCCCGCGGGCCAGCAGGCCCAGGTGCAGACTGCCTCGCTGACCCAGCAGGCCGACGCCCAGGCATCCGCAGCCGACGCGGCAGCGAAGAAGTCCGCAGAGGAATCCGCCCGTATCCAGGCCTCCAAGGACGCCGAGTCCAAGAAGCAGGCGGCCCAGGACAAGCTGGAGGCCGAGCGCAAGGCCGAGGCGGACGCGAAGGCGGAGGCCGAGCGCGCAAGCCGCTCGTCGGTCCGCGACGCCTCCTCGTTCTCCGCGCAGGGCTCGTACAGCGTGGCCGAAGTGCAGGCGATGGCCCGTCAGATGGTCCCCGCCGACCAGTTCCAGTGCTTCAGCAACATCGTGAACCACGAGTCGACGTGGAACTACCGGGCGTCCAACCCGTCGTCCGGTGCCTACGGCCTCATGCAGGCGCTCCCGGGTTCCAAGATGGTGTCCGCAGGTGCCGACTGGCAGACCAACCCGGCCACCCAGATCAAGTGGGGCCTCAGCTACATGGACGGGCGCTACGGCAGCCCGTGCGGCGCCTGGTCCTTCTGGCAGGCCAACAACTGGTACTAGGGCGAGCCTCCGGTCCCTCATGAGGGACCGGCTCTCAACCTTGTGAAGCCCTCCACCGTCCCTACGGTGGAGGGCTTCGCGCGTGTACGGTCACATTCCGGACGACTCCGGGGGAGCGGTGGGGAGACAGCATGGGGGAGAGGGAACAATCATGTCGAAACTGCCAGGGTGGCTCGGCCGGCTCGGCGCCGAACTGACCGACATGGGGGCACGCCTGGACCAGCGCCGTGCCGAGGCCGATGCGAAGGCGGACTCGGACGCCGACCGGGTACGCGTACACGGCGAGGCGGACGTCCGTGCTGGCGGCGGCCGGGAGGAAGCAGTGGCGGAGCATGTGCCCCCGCCTCCCGCGTACGCCCCGTCCGTCGCCGCCAGGCCCGATCCGGTCGCGGCGATTCCGTGGGGCATGCGGGTCGCGGCCGAGGCGGGCTGGCGGCTGCTCGTCCTGGCGGGCACCCTCTGGGTGCTGATGCGGATCATCAGCGCCGTACAACTGGTGGTCCTGGCCTTCGTCGCCGCGCTGCTCGTCACCGCGATGCTCCAGCCGACCGTGGTGCGCCTGAAGCGGCTCGGTCTGCCGCGAGGGCTGGCGACGGCGGTCACCGCGGTCCTGGGCTTCGTCGTCATGGGCCTGGTCGGCTGGTTCGTGGTGTGGCAGGTGATGGACAACCTCGACACGCTCTCCGACCGGGTGCGCGACGGCATCGACGAGTTGAAGCGCTGGCTGCTCGACAGCCCCTTCCATGTCACCGAGTCGCAGATCAACGACATCGCGAAGAATCTCAGCGACACCATCGGCACCAACACGGAGGAGATCACCTCCGCCGGGCTGCAGGGCGTCACCGTGATGGTGGAGGTCCTCACCGGGCTGCTGCTGGCGATGTTCTCGACGCTCTTCCTGCTGTACGACGGGAAACGCATCTGGCACTGGGTGCTGAAGCTCGTGCCCGCCCAGGCCAGGCCGGGCGTCGCGGGCGCCGGGCCGCGTGCCTGGCGCACGCTCACCGCCTATGTGCGGGGCACGGTGATGATCGCGCTCATCGACGCCATCTTCATCGGGCTCGGGATCTACTTCCTCGATGTGCCGATGGCGGTGCCGCTCGCGGTGTTCATCTTCCTCTTCGCCTTCATTCCCCTGGTCGGAGCCGTGGTCTCCGGGGCGCTCGCGGTGGTCGTCTCGCTCGTCACCCAGGGCGTGTTCACCGCGCTGATGGTGCTGCTCGTGGTGCTCG
This sequence comes from Streptomyces sp. NPDC057136, assembly GCF_042670885.1. Classification (NCBI taxonomy): domain Bacteria; kingdom Bacillati; phylum Actinomycetota; class Actinomycetes; order Kitasatosporales; family Streptomycetaceae; genus Streptomyces; species Streptomyces sp. NPDC057136. The sequence goes on along the minus strand of NZ_JBHUUV010000020.1, from coordinate 14,931 downwards.
CCGTGCAGCAGATCGAGGGCCACATCCTCCAGCCGTTCATCCTCGGACGCGCCGTGCGGGTCCATCCGCTGGCCGTCGTCCTCTCGGTCGCCGCGGGCGGGATGATCGCGGGCATCGGCGGCGCGGTGGTCGCCGTACCGCTGGTCGCCGTGACCAACACCGTGGTCGGCTATCTGCGGTCCTACGGGCAGCAGGAGTCCCGGCGGCACTCGCCCCCGCCGCGCGGCGCCACGGCGTACGAGCTGGCGCCGACCCGGGCCCCGGGTTCGCCGCCGAAGGCCCCGGACCTGCCCGCAGACAGTGCGCCGGAGGGGCCGGGAGAGAGCCGGGAAGACTGACCGGACCAGCAGGCGAGCAGCAGGCGGGCAGCAAGAAGGCAGTAAGAAGGGCCCCGTGGACGGTCGGTCGTCCTCGGGGCCCTTCTCGTACAAGGGTACTGCTGTGTTACTCGGCGAGAACCGCTTCGGCTTCGAGGGTCACGCCGACCGCCTGGATCACCGAGGCGATCTTGACGGCTTCCTGAATGGTCTCACGGTCCACGCCGGCCTTGCGCAGCACCTGCTCGTGGGAGTCGAGGCACTGGCCGCAGCCGTTGATCGCGGAGACGGCGAGCGACCACAGCTCGAAGTCGACCTTCTCCACGCCCGGCTTGCCGATGACGTTCATCCGCAGGCCCGCACGGAGCGTCCCGTACTCCGGGTCCGACAGCAGGTGCCGGGTCCGGTAGAAGACGTTGTTCATCGCCATGACGGCCGCGGCCGACTTCGCCGCGGTGTACGCCTCGGCGGAGAGGTTGGCCTTGGCCTCCGGCTCCAGCTCGCGGAGCACGATCGGCGAGCGCGAGGCGATCGCGCAGGCGAGAACGGTGCCCCAGAGCTGCTGCTGAGGAAGTTCGCTGTTGCCGATGACCGAGCCGAGGTTCAGCTTCAGGTCCTTGGCGAAGTCCGGTACGGCGGACTTCAGTTCGTCGAGAGCCATGATCGTCTCAGCTCACTCGCCCGAGAGGAGCGCGACCGGGTCGAGGGTGGTCTCGCCCTTGGTCCAGTTGCAGGGGCACAGCTCGTCGGTCTGCAGGGCGTCGAGGACCCGCAGGACCTCCTTGGGGTTACGGCCCACGGAACCGGCGGTCACCATCGTGAACTGGATCTCGTTGTTCTGGTCGACGATGAAGACCGCGCGCTGCGCGAAGCCGTCCTCGCCCTCGATGCCGAGGTCACGCATGAGCTCGTGCTTCGAGTCGGCCAGCATCGGGAAGGGCAGGTCGGTCAGGTCCGGGTGGTCCTTGCGCCAGGCGTGGTGCACGAACTCGGAGTCACCTGAGAAGCCGAGGACCTGGGCGTCACGGTCGGCGAACTCTTCGTTCAGCTTGCCGAAGGCGGCGATCTCGGTGGGGCACACGAAGGTGAAGTCCTTCGGCCACGCGAAGACGATCTTCCACTGACCCTCGTAGGTCTTGTGGTTGATCTGCTCGAACTCCTTGCCCGCCTCCAGCGAGACACAAGCAGTCAGGTCGAACTCGGGGAACTTGTCACCGACAGTGAGCACGCGCTCTCCTTGCAGCATAGGAATTCCCTTTTGGGGAGGTTCCTGAGGGTTGGACTGGAGCCACCATGGCACAGAGTGCATTGATCACGGAAATCGCCTCAACGGGCCGCATTGATCGCCCCACTCGATCAGTGCGTATGCCGGGCACTTGCCCGATACCTGGTGACGGCCCGCGCTTCTAGCGTTACGGGAGTCGAGAACGCCACCGAAATCGGAGACACACCATGACCGCCGACCGCGATACCACCCGACGGACGCCACTCCTGGCCGCCGTCCTGACCTTCGCCGTGCTGACCGTCTCCTATGTCGTCGTCAACCGGTCCACCCCGCACCCCGACGCCTCGGGCGCCGAGGTGCTGCGCCACGCCCGGACCCACGCGTCCACGGTCGAGCTGGGTGCCTTCCTGCTGTTCGCCTCAGCGGTGCCGCTGGCGCTCGCGGCAGCGGTGCTCCACCGGCGGCTGCGGGCGTTGGGCAGCGCCGGGCCGGGTGCGGCGATCACCCTGGTCGGCGGCGCGGTCGCCGCGAGCGCGCTGACCGGCAGCGCGATGTTCGCCTGGAGCGGCGGCCGTCTGCCGGAGAACGCCGGCTCCGCACTGGCCCGTACGCTCGCCGACCTCTCGTTCCTGTCCGGCGGCCCCCTCTACGCGGTGATGTTCGCCCTGCTCGTCGCCGGAGTCTCGCTGGCCGGGCTGCTGCCCCGTGCGCTGACCGGGATCGGACTGGCCCTCGCCGCCGTGGGCATGGTGTCCACGCTCACCCTGCTGTCCGACGGCTTCGGCTACCTGCTGCCGGTCGTCCGCTTCGGCGGCCTCATCTGGCTGGTGTTCGCGGCCGCCCTGCTGCCCCGCACCGGCCGCCCGGACGCCTCGGACGCCTCGGACGCGTAAAGAAGGACGCGTAAAGAACGACGCGCAACGAAGACGGCTCACCACTCGATGATTGGACACCTGTCATGACGACCGACCGCACCATCGTCGTTCTCGGCGCCGGCTACTCCGGCCTGCTGTGCGCGATCCGCCTCGCCCGGCGCACCCGCCGCCTCGGCGTCTCGGTCACGCTGGTCAACCCGTCGGCACGGTTCACCGAGCGTCTGCGGATGCACCAGGTCGCCGCCGGACAGGAACTGGCGGTCGCGCGGATACCCGACCTGCTCGAAGGAACGGGCGTCACCTTCGTACAGGGCATGGCCACGGCCATCGACACCGCGCGGCGGGAGCTGACGATCGACACGGCCACCGGCGTACGGCCGATCGGCTACGACCGGCTGGTGTACGCCCTGGGCAGCTCCACCGACACCAGCAGGGTCCCCGGCGCCGACCGGCACGCCGTCACGCTCGACGACCCGCGCACCGCACACCGCTTCTCCACGCGTCTGGCCGAACTGGCCGCGACCGGCGGCACGGTGACGGTCTGCGGCGGCGGGCTCACCGGTGTCGAGGCCGCAACCGAGATCGCGGAGGCCCACCCGGGGCTGCGGGTGACACTGATCAGCCGGGACGCGCCCGGAGCCCTGATGGGCATCAAGGCCCGCGCCTATCTGTACGCGGCGCTGGAGCGCCTCGGCGTCGCCGTCCGCACCGGCTCGGCGGTCACCAAGGTGCTGCCCGACGCGGTGGAGCTGGACGGCGGCGAGCTCGTGCCGTCCGGCCTCTGCCTGTGGACGACCGGGGTAAAGGTATCCGCGCTGGCGGCCGACTCCGGCATCGCCGTCGACGAGCGAGGTCTGATCCTGGTCGATGCCGCGCTGCGGTCGCAGTCCCACCCGGAGATCCACGCGATCGGTGACGCGGCCGCGGTCCGGCAGGCCTGGGGGCCCGTGCACGGCACCTGTCAGAGCGGTTTGCCCACCGGTGCCCACGCCGCGGACACGATCGCCCGGCTGCTGCGCGGCAAGAGCGCGAAGCCGTTCCGCTTCGGCTACTTCCACCAGCCCGTCAGCCTCGGCCGGAAGGACGCCGTCATCCAGTTCACCCGCCACGACGACACCCCGCGGCGCTGGTTCCTCACCGGGCGCAGCGCCGTCTCGTACAAGGAAATGATCAGCGGCACCCCGCTGAAGTCCTACCGCCTCAGCAAGCACATGACTGTCGGTGCCTCCCTGTCCAAGGGCGGGCGCGCCACCCGCAAGCCCGCGTGACACGGCGGCATGCGCTCAGCCGAGATCGAGACGGGCCAGTTCGGTACGGGTCGAGACGCGGAGTTTGGGGAAGGCGCGGTACAGATGGTGGCCGACGGTCTTGGAGCTGAGGAAGAGCTGGGATCCGATCTCCTTGTTCGTCGCCCCGGTCGCGGCCAGCCGGACGACCTGGAGCTCCTGCGGTGTGAGCAGGGCGGCCAGGTCCGTTTCCGTGGCCTGGACGGAACCCTCACCGGCGGCCCGCAGTTCGGCGCGGGCGTGGTCGGCCCACGGAACGGCACCCAGCCGCTCGAAGGTCTCCAGCACGTCGCGCAGTTGCGTACGCGCCTCCGTCTTGCGGCGCTGACGCCGCAGCCACTCGCCGTGCAGCAATCCGGTCCTGGCACGGTCGAAGGGCCGGCCGCCGTCCTCGGCGTGCAGCCGGAGCGCTTGCGCGTACGCCTCTCCGTGACCGCCGAGCAGTGCCTTGCAGCGCAGCAGCATCGCCTCCGGCCAGGGGCCGGGTGCGACATCCGCCCACCATGCGATGCGGGCCAGGGGTTCGGCGGCGCGCTCGGGCCTGCCGAGCCGGACGGCGGCCTCCACGCGGTCGGCGGCGAAGGCGACGTCGTAGCCACCGAAGCGGACCGGTCCGCGGGAGGCCGCCTCCATCCGGTCGAGGGCCGCCTCATGACGTCCCAGGCCGAGGTCCAGAAGCGCGAGCGCCCACTCGCCGCGCGAGGCGGCCACGGCGTTGGACTCCGCGGCGAACGTACGAAGACTGCGTTCGCCGAGCGTCCGGCAGGTCTCCTCGTCGCCACCGACCGCGGCCAGGAACGCCAGCATGGCTTCGGCCTGGGCGATCCGGCCGGGCTGACCCGTGTCCCCGGCGATCCGCCGGCACTCGTCCGCGGCGGCCGCCGCGTCGCGGAACCGGCCGAGATGGGCCTCGGCCAGCGCCAGCGCGGACAGGACGGCGGGCAGCCGGCCGACCATCCCCAGCGTGCGGCACTCATCGGCCAGGGCCAGCAACATGTCCTGTGCGGCGGTGAATTCACCGATGAGCTGGGCCTGGAGCGCGAGGGTGAGACGGAGCGAGAGCATCCCTGCACGCACCTCGCGGGCGCTCGCCACATGCTTGCGCAGCAGTGCCACGCCCGCTCCGGCGTCGCCGGAGACGAGGTCGAGCGCCCCCGCCACGGACTGGATCATCGCGGCCCGGGACGGGTCCAGCGGCAGGGCGAGCAGCCTTCGGTGCGCGTGTTCCACCCGCCCCGGGTCGCCCGTGGTCCAGGCCGTCCGTGCGGCCTCGACCAGCATCTCCGCGGCCAGGCCAGGAGCGAGCGGAGCGACCGCGTCCGCGGCCGGCACCAGGACCTCGAACGCTGATCTCAGAGAGCCGTGCTCGCACTCGACACGGGCGCGTACCCCTGCGAGCCGGGCCAGTTCGAGGGGATCGTCGGTGAGCCGTCCCGCCTCCCCGGACAGCTGCAGGGCACGGTCGGACTGTCCCGCGTCGGCGGCCGTTTCGGCGGCGGACACCAGGCGTCGTACCTGGAGCGGGCCGGGCGGGGTGAGTCGCGCGGACCGCTCCCACGCGGCCGCGGCCGTGGCGTAACCCGTCCGTTCCCCGGCTCGCACCGCGGCGGCTGCCAGCCCGGCGGCGGCCTCCTCGTCCGGCCCGGTCGTGGCCGCCGCCCGGTGCCAGGCGGCGCGGTCGGGGTCGTCGGTCAGGGCGTCGGTGATCGCGGCGTGCACGGCGAGGCGCCGGGTGAACGGGGCGCCCTGGTAGGCGGCGGCGCGCATCAGCGGATGCCGGAAGGCGATCGACCGGTCCGTGACGTCCACCAGGCCGGCGCTCTCCGCCTCGGCCAGTGCGTCGGCGGCCAGGGAAAACGCACCCAACACCCTTAGCACCGTGGACAGTTCGCCGGACTCCTCGGCAGCGGCCACGAGCAGGGCGGTCCTCGTGTCCCCGGACAGTTCCGCGATCCGCCGCTGATAGGTCTCCTGGAGGCGGTGCGGCAGGGGGAGGGGCCCCACCGACAGCAGATCGACGTCCGTACGGGGCAGTTCGAGCAGGGCCAGCGGATTGCCCCCGGCCTCGGCGAGGACGCGGTCCCGTACATGGGACGGGAGTTCGGGTGCGTGCTCGGCCAGCAGGCTCCGCGCCGCCGACCGGTCCAGACGCGCTGGACGCAGCTCCGGCAGGCCCGGCGCGGAGAACTCCTCCCGGCCCGCGAACAGCAGGGCGATGCTTTCGGCCGCAAGGCGCCGGGCGGCGAACAGCAGTGCGTCGGCCGACGGCTGGTCCAGCCACTGGGCGTCGTCCACCAGGCACAGCACCGGTCCCTCGGCGGACAGTTCCGCCAGGAGCGACAGCGCGGCGACCCCGACCAGGAACCGGTCCGCGCCACCGGGCGGAGCGAGACCCAGGGCGGCCCGCAAGGCGTCCGCCTGCGGTACGGGAAGGGCGTCGAGCCGGCCGAGCGCGGGGGTGAGCAGCAACTGCAGGGCCGCGAAGGGCAGTTCGGACTCGCTCTCGATCCCTGTGCAGCGCAGCACCTGGAAACCCGCACCCTCGGCGGCGGATTCTTGCAAGGCGGCCGACTCCGCCGCCCGGCGCAGGAGCGCCGACTTGCCGCCACCCGCCTCCGCGACGACCGCCAGGGCCGCGCCGCGGCCCGCTCCGGCCTCCGAGAGCAGCCGGCCGATCTCCTGTTCTTCGCGTTCCCGACCATGAAGCATGATCAGGAACCTACTCAGTCCGTCCGGCGGCCGACACCCCCTGGAGCCGGCACCCCTGGAGCCGGCACCCCTGGAACAAGGCGAACGTCCGATACCGGTGTCCGTCGGTTCTCCCTAGCGTTCCTGGCACAGGACAGCAGAGGGACGGGGCATGCATGTACTCGCTCGCCGAACGGGACCGCCGATGGGAACTGGCGCGTGCGCTGATGGACGCCGCGGGCGTGGACGCGCTGATCGTGTACGGCGAACCGTCGGCGGTCATGTCGCCGGACAGCTACTTCACGGGTGGCCCGCCGGGTGCCCTGGTGCTCTTCCCCCGGTACGGTGGCCCGCTGGTCCTGGGCGACCGGCCGGGTCCCTGGATCGAGGACGTCCGCCCGGCCCGTCATGCGTACGGGCTGGCCGACGCGCTGAAGGAGCGGCGTCTCACGCATGCCCGCGTCGGCGTTCTGGGCCTTGAGCCGTACGCCGCCGAGCACGGCGGATCGCCGCTGCCGTACACCCTGTGGGCCACTTTCCTCGGCCTGCTGCCGCAGACGGTCTTCGTCCCGGTGTGGTCGCAGTTCGTCCGCAGTGCCATGTCCCAGTCGTCCGAGGAGATCGCGGTGCTCGCCGAGTGCGGACGGATCGGTGCGGTGATGGCGGACGCGCTCCGGGCTGCCGTCCGGCCGGGCGCCGACCCGCTGGAGCCGTATGCGGCGGCGATGCATGCCGGGCAGGTGCGTGGCGCCGACCCCGAGGTGCGCCTGTCCTGCGGACCGGGACTCGGACAGGAACTCGGACCGGGACTCGGACAGGGGCTCGGGCGGGGGGCCCCGCTGCGTGACGGCGACGTCGTCCTGGCCGAACTGAACTGCCGGTACCGGGGGCGCGAAACCCACCGGACCCTGACCGTCCCGGTCGGCCCGCCCGCCCCGGAGCTCGCGCCCGCGCTGCGCGCCGCGCGCGCGAGTCACCGGGCGGGCCTGCGTGCCCTGCGCCCCGGTCTGCTCTTCGGAAGGGTCGCCGATGCCATGCGGATCAGTCTCGAACGGTCGGGCGGCCGGAGCTCCCGCCCGCTGATCCGCGGTCTCAACCCCCGGGGTGTGTGCGGAGGGGTCGAGCCGGGCCCGCGCAGCCCGACGGTCGGCTACGACCTGCCGGTCGGACCCGGCATGACGTTCGCGCTCCATGTCACCTGCGACCTCGGCCACGGCACCGTCACGTACGGCGACACGGTCGTCATCGGCTCCACCGGGCCACGCGTCATTGATCGACTGGCTGGCTATACTCGATAGTGATGATCGGAGGTTCCTATCAATGAGCCAGGGGAACCCGGGCAACAGGCCCAAACAGCCCAGTCTGTCGCAGCTGCGCGCCTTCGCCGCCGTCGCGGAGCATCTGCACTTCCGTGACGCGGCGGCCGCGATCGGGATGAGTCAGCCCGCACTCTCCGGCGCCGTATCGGCTCTGGAGGAGGCATTGGGTGTCCAGCTCATCGAGCGTACGACGCGCAAGGTGCTGCTCTCGCCCGCCGGGGAGCGGCTGGCGGTGCGGACCCAGGTGGTCCTGGAGGCCGTCGGTGCGCTGATGGAGGAGGCGGAGGCCGTGCGGGCACCGTTCACCGGAGTGCTCAGGCTCGGCGTGATCCCGACCGTCGCCCCGTATCTGCTGCCGACCGTGCTCCGGCTCGTCCACCGGCGCTACCCGGCGCTCGACCTCCAGGTGCACGAGGAGCAGACCTCCTCGCTGCTGGAGGGACTGGCCGCCGGACGGCTCGACCTGTTGCTGCTCGCCGTACCGCTCGGCGTGCCGGGAGTGACCGAACTCCCGCTCTTCGACGAGGACTTCGTGCTGGTCATGGAGCGCGAGCACCGGCTGGGCGGGCGCGTCGATATTCCGCGCGAGGCGCTGCGCGAGCTGCCGCTGCTGCTCCTGGACGAGGGGCACTGTCTGCGCGACCAGGCCCTGGACATCTGCCGGGAGGCCGGACGTACGCAGGGCGCACCCGTGACGACGACCGCGGCCGGGCTCTCCACCCTGGTGCAGCTGGTCGCCGGCGGGCTCGGCGTGACGCTGCTGCCGCGGACCGCGGTGACGGTGGAGGCGGGCCGCGACGACGCGCTGACGACGGGGTACTTCGCGGACCCGGCGCCCTCGCGGCGGGTGGCGCTGGCGATGCGCTCGGGGGCGGCCAGGCACGAGGAGTTCGAGGAGTTCGCGGCGGCGCTGCGCGAGGAGATGGAGACGCTGCCGGTACGGATCGCCGGACGGGCCCCGTCGTCGGGCCCGTCCGGCGGGTAGGGCTTTCGAGAGGCCCTAGGGTCTGTCGTTTGGATCATGCCGGCTCGCGGGGTCCAAACGACAGACCCTGGGTCAGCTCACTCGGTACGCAGGCCGTCCGGGCGCATCATGCGCCACAGCGGTGGCAGCGACAGCAGGGTGACCATGAGGACCAGCCCGGCGCCCGCGCCCACCATCGGCAGGAACAGCAGCCAGTCGGACACCCGCTTGGCGATCATCCAGGTGAGCATCGCGCCGAGCCCCAGGCCCCCGAGGACCGCGACGGCCAGCCCGACCGCCACCGGCAGGGCGGTCTGCCAGAGCACCGACCAGCCGAGTGTGGTGCGCCGGGTGCCGAAGGCGACCAGGACCGAGAGCAGCCGCTTGCGCTCGCGCAGCTGTTCCAGCTGGGAGACCAGCATGGAGGCGGCGATGAGCAGCAGGGTGGCGGTCGCGCCGACCTGGAGGCCGGTCTGGATGCTGGCGTACTGCCGGTCGCGCTCCACCGAGTTCAGGGTGCCGACCAGCATGCCGGGGTCGATCCGCGCCGCCGTGTTGCGTACGTGCTCGGCGGCGTCCGGGACGCTCTCATCGATCCGGACCTGCGTCAGGGCCGTCGCATCCGGCAGGGTGCACGCGTCGAGCGCGCCGGGGGTCACCATGATGCCCCAGCGGCTCTCGCCCATCGGGTCGGGACGGGTGGTGACGGTCCGGGTGCCGGCCGGCAGGGTCCAGAGCATCGGATTGGTGCCCGCGGAGGACTCGAACTCGATCTCCTTGCCCTTACGGGCGGTCTGGTCGATCCAGTCGGACGTCTCCTTGTCGTTCGCCGGGTGCACGACGAAGGTGTCGCCGTCGTGGCAGGTGCTGATCCGGGCCACTTCGAGCAGGGTCGCGCAGTCTCCGATGGACACCCAGGTGCTGGGCTCGACATCGTTGCCCTTGTACACGCCCGGCTGGGTGGCGTACGTCTCGACCAGGCCGATGACCTTGTCCACGCCTTCGGTGGCCCGCAGCTCCGCGAGGGTCCTGGCGGCGGCGTCGCCGCTTACCTGCTCGGAGAACAGGGAGAGCTGCGCTCGTGACGTGTCCTGTCCCGTCATCCGGTTGAAGTCGTCGTTCATCGCGGCGAACAGCATCTGGAGAGCGATGGCGCCCGCCACCGCGACCGTGACCCCGCTGACGGCGCGGGCCGCGGCCCCGCCGCTCAACTGGAGCCTGCGGGTGGCCAGTTGCCAGGGCACCGGGCCACCGCGCAGCCGGTGCACACAGGCCTCGACCAGCCACGGCAGCAGCAGGGCGAGCCCGACCAGGACCAGGACCGCCCCGATCGCGATCGGGTACGGATCGACGGGCGTGGTCTCGTCGACCTTGCCGGTCAGTCCGAGGACCGCCGCACCGGCGACCGGCAGGAGGAAGCGCCACCAGAGCCGGCGGCCTCGGCCGCGGCCCTCACGTACGACTCCGAGCGGCTCGATCACCACCGACCGCATGGCGATCAGCGTCACGAGGACCGAGACGAGCGGCACCGCGACGGCGATCAGCGCGCACAGCGCAGGGGCGGGGACGAGGTCGGCCGGGAAGGCGCTGACGTCCCACACTTCCACGGCGCCCACGAACTGCCGCCCCACCAGGAACAGGAGGAGACCGGTCGCCAGTCCGAGCACCGAGCCGAACAGTGCCTCGCCCGCCGCGATCCGGCGGGTCATCCGGACGTCCGAGCCGACCAGGCGCAGCGCGGCGAGTCTCTGGTCGCGGCGTTCGCCGCCGAAGCGCACGGCCGTGGCGATGAAGATGCCCACCGGAACGAGCAGCACCACGCAGATCATGATGACCAGCAGGACGAGGAGGGGAGGCACGCGTTGGGCCGGGCCCGTGTCGCCGTACGCGTCCAGCCGGTGGCCGCCCGACTCGGTCGTCAGCGTGCCGCTGCCCACGTAGAAGCGCAGCTCGCCGGGGGAGACCAGGCCCGCGTCGGAGATGGTGCCGGTGATCCGGTAGGGCAGCCGCTCCTTGAGAAGGCGGTTCTCCGGTGCGGCGAGCAGCTCCTTCAGGGCGGGCGATACGAGCATCTCGTCCGGGCCGGGGAAGCGGGCGACGCCCGGCGGGGTGACCGGGTGCGTGCCGTCCGCACGCATGAGGAAGCCCGCGATGGAGCGGTCGTGGTACTCGGTCTCCGCGTTGACCCGCAGGACCGAGGTGTCCGACTTCGCCGCCGCGTCCGGCCCGGCGGAGATCCTCGGCTCGGTGCGGGCCCGCTCGCGCGCGGTCCGCTCGTCGAGCATGTGTGGCACGGAGGAGGCGACGAGCAGCAGCGCCACACCGAGGCCGACGCCGACCGCGGTCAGCGCGGTGCGTATCCAGCCCTCGCGGCCGCCGGACGAGGCGAAACGGATGCCGAGGCCGAGGTCGCGTAGGAAGGCGCGGGAGCCGGAGGGCCTGGGCCGTTCGCCGGCCGTCGCCTTCTCGTGGCCGAGCAGCGTCATACGGACCACTCCATGTCGCGGGCCCGGCCGTCGCGCACCGTGACGTCGCGGTCGGAGTAGGCGGCGACGCGTGCCTCGTGCGTCACCAGGACCACGGCGACGTTGGTGGACCGTGCGGTCTCGGTGAGCAGTTCCATGACCCGCTCGCCGTTGAGGGAGTCCAGGGCGCCGGTCGGCTCGTCCGCGAAGATCACCTTCGGGGACGAGGCCAGGGCGCGGGCCACGGCGACGCGCTGGCCCTGGCCGCCGGAGACCTCGCCCGGCCGCTTGCCGGCGAGGTCGTCGACCTCCAGGCGCTCCATCCACTCGCGTGCCGTGCGCTCGGCGGCCTTGCGCCGGACGCCGTCGAGGCGGAGCGGCAGGGCCACGTTCTCCACACAGGTCAGCTCGGGGACGAGCCGGCCGAACTGGAACACGAAGCCGAAGTCGCTGCGGCGCAGGGCACTGCGTTCGGCGTCGGACATCGCGGACAGTTCACGGCCCGCGTAGGTGATGGTCCCGGAGTCCGGCGTGATGATCCCGGCGAGGCAGTGCAGCAGTGTGGACTTGCCGGAGCCGGAGGGGCCCATCACGGCGACGACCTCGCCGGGGTGGATGGAGAAGGACGCACCGTCGAGTGCGGGCGTCGATCCGTAGGTCTTGCGCAGGTCGTGGGCGGTGAGCAGGGAGCCGGCGGGAGTCACTTGACCACCACCTCCGCGAGCTTGTCGAGGCGTGCGGCGGTCAGTTCGAGCCAGCGCAGGTCGGCTTCCAGGTGGAACAGCGCGTGGTCGCAGATCAGCTGGTCGGCGAGGTCGCCCTTGCGCTTGCGGTCGGTGAGGACCCGCATCAGGCGCAGGTGCTCGGTGCGCTGCGTGTCCAGCAGCTGAGTGGCGCTGCGGCCGGTCAGCAGGGCCAGGACGACCTTGGTGTACAGGGTCGACTGAAGGTACGGTTCCGGCTTCTCCGGGTGGGTGAGCCAGACGGACACGTCCGTGATCCCGGCGTCCGTGATGGCGTACCGCTTGCGCTCGGGACCGCCCTCGCTCTCGACTCCGTCGACGACCACGAGCCCGTTCTTCAGCAGCCGGGACATGGTCGAGTAGACCTGTCCGTAGTGCAGGGGGCGGTCGTGGCCGAACTTCTCGTCGAACGTGCGCTTGAGGTCGTAGCCGTGGCGGGGGCCGGACTCCAGGAGTCCGAGGAGGGTGTGACTGATTGACATGCGAGGGACTATACATGCGGTGTATACGCGGGGTGTATACGGGGGTGACGCTCCCCTCCCGTACCCGGCCCGTATCTGTGGATTCTCCAGTCCTCGCAACCCTTCTTGCCCCTCATGAGTCGGTTCCTAAGGGAACGGGTGCTGATTGTCACGTCCGGAAAAGACCGGATCGCTTGCATTTCGTCCAACCCGACGGTGTTAGCTGGCGGGACCGGGCGAAGCCGGTCGAGCAGAGAAACGGGAGCACTACAGCGATGGGTCGAGCGGATGCGCGACGAGGCCAGGGGCGAGGAGCGCGCCGTGCCGGGAGGAGCGGCGGCATACGCGGACTCTTCACCTGGCGGAAACTGCTGGGCACGTTCTTCGGGTTCTGCCTGCTGGCCATGGGCGCCTTCCTGGCGCTCTACGTCTATGTGGACGTGCCCGCGGCCAACGCCACGGCGAACAAGCAGAGCAACGTCTACAAGTACAGCGACGGCACACTGCTGGCCCGCGCGGGCGAGGTCAACCGCGAGATCGTCGACCTCTCCGAGGTCCCCAAGGACGTCCAGAACGCCTTCGTCGCCGCCGAGAACAAGAGCTTCTACCAGGACCAGGGCGTCGACCTGAAGGGCACCGCGCGCGGGCTGTTCAACACGCTGTCCGGCAAGGGCAAGCAGGGTGGTTCGACGATCACCCAGCAGTACGTGAAGAACTACTACCTGACGCAGGACCCGACCGTCAGCCGCAAGCTGAAGGAGCTGGTGATCTCGCTCAAGGTCGACCAGAAGATGGACAAGGAATACATCCTCGCCGGGTACATGAACACCGCGTACTACGGCCGCGGCGCGAGCGGTATCCAGGCCGCCGCGCAGGCGTACTACGGGGTCGACGCCAAGGATCTCAACCTCTCCCAGGGCGCCTACCTCGCCTCGCTGCTCCAGGCCCCCAGCCAGTACGACTGGGCGGTCGCCTCGCCGACCGGCAAGAAGCTCGTCTCCGAGCGCTGGGGATACACGCTCGACAACATGGTCGAGAAGGGCTGGCTCGACAGCTCGAAGCGCGCCGGGATGAAGTTCACCCGCCCGCAGGAGCCCAAGGCGGCCCCCGGCATGGAGGGCCAGACCGGCTATCTCGTCGAGGCGGCCAACGAGGAGCTGGAGCGGCAGGGCATCTCCGAGGAGGCCCGCGAGGCCGGCGGCTGGACGATCACGCTCAACATAGACAAGAAGCGTCAGGAGGAGCTGGAGCAGGCGGTCGACCGGCAGCTGGAGTCCAAGCTCGACCGCAAGGGCAACAAGATCGACGCCACGGTCCAGGCCGGCGCCACCTCCGTGAACCCGAAGAACGGCGAGGTCGTCGCGCTGTACGGCGGCGTGAGCGCCACCGAGCACTGGGTCTCCAACGCCACCCGCCGGGACTACCAGCCGGCCTCCACCTTCAAGCCGCTGGTGCTCGCCTCCGCGCTGGAGAACGAGTCGGAGACCCAGGACGGCAGGCTGATCGGCCTCGACACCGTCTACGACGGCACCAGCAGGCGGCCCGTCGTCGGCAGCGACATCCCGTTCAAGCCGCAGAACGAGGACGACCGCAGCTACGGCGACATCAGCGTCCAGAGGGCGATGGACAAGTCCGTCAACTCGGTCTTCGCGCAGATGGTCGTCGACGTGACGCCCTCCGTCGTGAAGCAGACCGCCCTCGACCTGGGGATGCCGGACAAGGGATTCCCCGCGGTCCCCTCGATCACCCTGGGCACCATGAACGCCTCGACCTGGGACATGGCCGGTGTGTTCGCGACCCTCGACAACCACGGCAAGAAGGTCAACCCGCACATCATCAAGTCGGCCGAGCACCGGGACCGCACCGCGGAGCCGGTCGACGGCACCGGCGGCCAGGCGATCAGCCGTAAGACCGCGGACACCGTGACCCGTTCGCTGACCGGAGTCGTGGACAACGGTTCCGGGCACGAGGCCAACACCTCGGCCTACGACGCGGCGGGCAAGACCGGCACGTCCGAGAACAACAAGGCCGCCTGGTTCGCCGGCTACACCCCGGAGCTCACCACGGCCGTCGCGCTCTACGGCGAGTCCGTGAAGGCAGGCGGCGAGCAGGTCACCCTGACCGGTACGGCCAGCTCGGGCCGGGCCAACGGTGGCGGCTTCCCGGCGAAGATCTGGGCGGACTACACGCTGGCCGCGCTGAACGGCGGCTCGACCGACACCTTCGACCTGGAGGACGTCGAGCGCGGCGAATCGGGCGTCACCCAGGCCCCCACGACGCCGCCGGCCACGACCGAGACGCCCGAGGAGACGGAGCCGGCCGAGACCGAGTCGCCGTCCCAGTCGCCGAGCGAGCCCCCCGTCGAGGAGAGCCCGTCGACCGAGCCGCCGCCCAGTCAGACGACGCCTCCCACGCCCACCGATTCGGCGACCCTGCCGACCGACCCCGTCGACCCGACGGAGCCGACGGACGAACGGCCGGGTCGCGACGACAGCGTGCTGGGTCAGTGAGCTGAGCGCGTGAAGGCGTGAAGGCGTGAAGGCGTGAAGGAGGGGCGGTGCCCGCGGGCACCGCCCCTCCTTCGTACC
>NZ_JBHUUV010000019.1:0-145656 GCF_042670885.1 Streptomyces sp. NPDC057136 | reverse complement strand
TTATCTCCGCCGGCCGGTATATTTTTAATACCTCGCGGGGGTGGTTTGGGGGGGGGCCCCCCCCCCCCACCCCCCCCACCCCGCCGCCCGCGCCCCCCCCCCCCCCCGCGGCCGGCTGTGAAGGTAATGCGGGAGGTCTCAGCCCTCGTCGGACTTCTTGAGAGCCTCCATGGCCCGCTCGGTCACATCGGTGACCTTGCCGAGCGCGGAGATGGTGACCACCAGGCCCTGGGCCCTGTAGTAGTCGATGATCGGCTCGGTCTGCGTGTGGTAGACCTCGAGCCGCGTCCGAACCGTCTCTTCGCTGTCGTCGTCACGCTGGTACAGCTCGCCGCCGCAGGTGTCGCAGACACCCTCGGTCTTCGGCGGGTTGTACGTCACGTGGAAGACGTGCGCGCTCTCGTTCCGGCAGATGCGCCGGCCGGCGATGCGCTTGACCACCTCGTCCTCGGGGACCTCGAGGTCCAGAACCGCGTCCAGCTTTACGCTCTCGCTCCGGAGCATCCCGTCGAGAGCCTCGGCCTGCCCCACATTGCGGGGGAAGCCGTCGAGCAGGAAGCCGTTGACGGCGTCCGGCTGGGACATGCGGTCCTTGGCCATCCCGATGGTGACCTCGTCCGGCACCAGCTGCCCCGCGTCCATGTAGGCGCGGGCCTGCTTGCCAAGGTCGGTGCCCTGGCTGATGTTGGCGCGGAAGAGGTCGCCCGTGGAGATGTGCGGAATCGACAGGTTCTTGGCAAGGTACGCAGCCTGCGTTCCCTTGCCGGCACCGGGCGGCCCGACGAGGACGATTCGCATCAGCGGAGGAACCCTTCGTAATTGCGCTGCTGGAGCTGACTCTCGATCTGCTTCACGGTTTCCAGACCCACACCCACGATGATGAGGATGCTCGTCCCGCCGAACGGGAAGTTGGCGTTCGCGCCGCCGAAGCCTGCCAACGCCATCGTCGGCACAAGAGCGATCAGACCCAGATACAGCGAGCCCGGCCAAGTGATCCTGTTGAGCACGTAGCTCAGATACTCGGCGGTCGGGCGACCAGCCCGGATGCCCGGGATGAAGCCACCATACTTCTTCATGTTGTCGGCGACTTCCTCGGGGTTGAACGAGATCGCCACATAGAAGAAGGCGAAGAACACGATCAACAGGAAGTACGTCGCGATGTAGTAGGGGTGGTCACCCTTGACGAAGTGGTCCTTGATCCATGTCGCCCAGCCCGCGGTGGAGTTGGAGAACTGGACGATCAGGGCCGGGATGTAGAGCAGCGAAGAAGCGAAGATGACGGGGATCACACCCGCCTGATTCACCTTCAGCGGGATGTACGTGGACGTACCACCGTAGGACCGGCGCCCGATCATGCGCTTCGCGTACTGCACCGGGATACGGCGCTGGGCCTGCTCGACGAATACGACGAGCCCGACCATCACGAAGCCGATCAGGATGACGGTGGCGAACTCGATCCAGCCGTCCGCGAGCTTGCCGCTCGTCTTGATGGCCCACAGTGCGCCGGGGAAGCTGGCCGCGATCGAGATGAACATCAGGATCGACATGCCGTTGCCGATGCCCTTGTCGGTGATGAGCTCACCGAGCCACATCACGGCGGCAGTTCCGGCGGTCATGGTGAGAACCATCACGACCGTGGTGAAGATCGACTGGTTCGGAACGATCTGATCGGCGACAGGACAGCCGCTGAACAGCGCCCCGCTGCGGGCGGTTGCCACCAGGCCCGTGCCCTGGAGGATGGCGAGCGCCACGGTCAGATAACGCGTGTACTGCGTGATCTTGCCCTGGCCCGACTGTCCCTCCTTCTTGAGGGCTTCGAGCCTGGGGATGACGACGGTCAGCAGCTGAAGAATGATGCTGGCCGTGATGTACGGCATGATGCCGAGCGCGAAGATCGTGATCTGCAGCAGTGCACCACCGCTGAACATGTTCACCAGGCCGAAGAGGCTGTTGTTGCCCTTGCTTGCCTGATCAACACAGGTCTGGACGTTCTCGTAGCTCACTCCCGGTACGGGGATGTGTGCCCCGAGACGGTAGAGCACGATGATGCCGAGCGTGAAGAACAGCTTCTTGCGCAGGTCGGGCGTCTTGAACGCCCGGGCGAACGCGGTGAGCACGGTGCCTCCTGCGACCCCCGCGCAATGCGTAGAGGTGACGGTCTTGAGGATCGACGATTAGGTAACAGTCAAAGGTCCCCGGGCAGGCGCCCAGGGGGTTAGCACACAACAACGCTGGCCACCTTACCGGCGACCATGCCCCCCTAGGAACGACCAACCGGGGATGCCCCATATGAGAGGCATCCCCGGTCGGATGTTCAGGCCACCAGCTTGTCCGAGTTGTCTCAGACGAGCTCGGTGACAGTGCCGCCCGCAGCGGCAATCTTCTCCTTGGCGGAGCCGGAAACGGCGTCAACCGAAACCTGCAGCGCCACGGAGATCTCGCCCTGTCCGAGGACCTTGACGAGGTGGTTGTTGCGCACAGCGCCCTTGGCGACCAGATCGGCCACCGTGACCTCTCCACCCTCGGGGTAGAGCGTCGCGAGCTTGTCCAGGTTCACGACCTGGTACTCCGTGCGGAACGGGTTCTTGAAGCCCTTGAGCTTCGGGAGACGCATGTGGAGGGGCATCTGGCCACCCTCGAAGCGCTCCGGAACCTGGTAACGAGCCTTCGTACCCTTGGTACCACGGCCTGCGGTCTTACCCTTGGACGCCTCACCACGACCCACACGGGTCTTGGCGGTCTTGGCACCCGGGGCAGGCCGGAGGTTGTGGGCCTTCAGCGGGCTGTTCTCCGCCATGTCAGTCAACCTCCTCAACCGTCACGAGGTGGCGGACGGTGTTAGCCATTCCGCGGAACTCGGGGCGGTCCTCCTTGACAACCGTGTCGTTCAGGCGCTTGAGCCCGAGCGAACGCAGGGTGTCGCGGTGGTTCTGCTTGCTGCCGATGTACGACTTCGTCTGCGTGATCTTGAGGCGAGCCATCACACACCTGCCGCGCGAGCACGCAGGAGAGCCGCGGGGGCGACGTCCTCGAGGGGCAGACCACGGCGAGCCGCGATCTCCTCGGGACGCTGCAGGCCCTGGAGGGCCGCCACGGTCGCGTGCACGATGTTGATCGGGTTCGAAGAACCGAGCGACTTCGACAGGATGTCGTGAACGCCGGCGCACTCCAGAACGGCGCGCACCGGGCCACCCGCGATCACACCGGTACCGGGGGAAGCAGGCTTGAGCAGAACGACGCCCGCAGCCTTCTCGCCCTGGATCGGGTGAGGGATGGTGCCCTGGATACGCGGAACCTTGAAGAAGCTCTTCTTGGCCTCTTCAACGCCCTTGGCGATGGCCGCGGGAACTTCCTTGGCCTTGCCGTATCCGACACCGACGGTGCCGTCACCATCGCCCACCACGACCAGCGCGGTGAAGCTGAAGCGACGACCACCCTTCACAACCTTGGCGACGCGGTTGATCGCGACGACGCGCTCGACGTACGCGGTCTTCTCGGCGGCGCTTGCGCCACCGTCACGGCCCTTCCGGTCCCGCCGCTCGCCGCCACCGGCACCGCTTCCGCGGCGCTGGGGTCCAGCCATTGGAATTACCTCTCTCTGTTACGTCCGCTGTGCGTAGGAACCGGGGCTTAGAACTTCAGCCCGGCTTCACGGGCGGCGTCAGCCAGAGCGGCAATCCGCCCGGCGTACTGGTTACCACCGCGGTCAAACACGACGGCCTCGACGCCTGCGGCCTTGGCGCGCTCGGCGACCAGGGCCCCGACCTGCTTGGCCAGGGTGCTCTTGTCACCCTCGCCACCACGGATGGAAGCGTCCAGGGTCGAAGCCGAGGCGAGCGTGTGGCCCGCGACGTCATCGATGACCTGAGCCACCATGTGGCGGTTGGAACGCGTCACAACCAGGCGCGGCCGCTCCGGCGAACCGGAGATGTGCTTGCGGACGCGGATGTGGCGGCGCTTGAGGGCGGCACGCTTGTAGGCGTCACCCTTGGCGATCTTTACACCGTATGCCATGGCTTACTTACCCGCCTTTCCGACCTTGCGGCGGACAACCTCGCCGGCGTACTTGACGCCCTTGGCCTTGTACGGGTCCGGCTTCCGCAGCTTGCGGATCTTCGCGGAGACCTCGCCGACCTTCTGCTTGTCGATGCCCTCGACACTGAACTTCGTGGGCGACTCGACCTTGAAGGTGATGCCCTCAGGGGCCTCGATGAGAATCGAGTGGCTGTAGCCCAGGGCGAACTCCAGATTGGAGCCCTTCGCCTGGACTCGGTAACCGACACCGCTGATCTCGAGCGCCTTGCTGTATCCCGCGGTCACGCCGGTGATCATGTTCGCCACCAGCGTGCGGGACAGGCCGTGAAGGGCCTTGTTCTGACGCTCGTCGTTAGGGCGAACGACGTTGAGCACGCCGTCCTCACCCTTGGTGACCTCGATCGGCGCGGCAACGGTGTGCGAGAGGGTGCCCTTGGGGCCCTTCACTGCAACCGTGCGGCCATCGATGGTGACGTCCACACCGGCGGGAACCTGGATGGGGAGCTTGCCGATTCGCGACATGAGCTATTCCTCCGTTCCCGACTACCAGACGTAGGCGAGGACTTCCCCACCTACGCCCTTCTTGCTGGCCTGCTGGCCGGTCAGGAGACCGTGGGACGTGGAGATGATCGCCACGCCCAGGCCGCCGAGAACCTTCGGCAGGTTGGTGGACTTTGCGTATACACGCAGACCCGGCTTCGAAATGCGCTTGATGCCGGCAATCGAACGCTCGCGGTTCGGCCCGAACTTCAGCTCGAGAACGAGGCTCTTGCCAACCTCGGCGTCCTCGACCTTCCAGCCGGTGATGAAGCCCTCCTGCTGGAGGATCTCCGCGATGTGCGACTTGATCTTGCTGTGCGGCATTGCGACATCGTCGTGATACGCCGAGTTCGCGTTACGCAGACGCGTGAGCATGTCTGCGATGGGATCAGTCATGGTCATGAGTTGGCCTTCGGCCTCTCTCGCCGGGGTTTCCTGTATGCGCCATCCCTCTCCCCACTCAGTGGCGGGACGGGTGCGGTGCGGGGACCTACGGCGTAGTAAGTCGGTCTAGGGCGGCAGGCGCCCAACCCCACAAGCCTACGGCATGTAAGACGGGGCTCCTGCCGACCAGATACTTACCGAGAGTCTCCGGGTATTCCCAACGCCCAAAGGGCGAAGGAGAATTACCAGGAGCTCTTGGTCACGCCCGGCAGCTCGCCACGGTGAGCCATCTCACGAAGGCACACGCGGCACAGGCCGAACTTGCGGTAGACGGAGTGGGGCCGGCCGCAGCGCTGGCAGCGGGTGTACCCGCGCACGCCAAACTTCGGCTTGCGGGCGGCCTTAGCGATCAGAGCCTTCTTCGCCACGGTCAGTTCTCCTTGAACGGGAAGCCGAGGTGACGAAGGAGGGCACGACCCTCGTCGTCGTTGGTCGCCGTGGTGACCACGGTGATGTCCATGCCCCGGACCCGGTCGATCTTGTCCTGGTCGATCTCGTGGAACATGACCTGCTCCGTGAGACCGAAGGTGTAGTTGCCACGGCCGTCGAACTGCTTCGGCGACAGGCCGCGGAAGTCACGGATACGCGGAAGCGCGAGCGACAGCGTACGGTCCAGGAACTCCCACATGCGGTCACCACGGAGGGTGACGTGGCAGCCGATCGGCTGCCCCTCGCGCAGCTTGAACTGCGCGATCGACTTGCGGGCCTTGGTGACGGCCGGCTTCTGGCCAGTGATCGTGGTGAGGTCCTTGACGGCCCCGTCGATCAGCTTGGAGTCGCGGGCGGCGTCGCCCACACCCATGTTGACCACGATCTTGACCAGACCGGGAACCTGCATGACGTTCTCGAAGGAGAACTCCTCACGCAGCTTGCCGGCGATTTCCTCGCGGTAGCGCGTCTTGAGACGCGGCGCTGTGGTGGTAGTCATCAGATGTCCTCACCGGTGCGCTTGGCAACGCGGATCTTGTTGCCCTCGTCGTCAAAGCGGTAGCCGACGCGAGTAACGACCTTGTTGCCGTCCTTCTCAACAACCAGCTGCACGTTGCTGACGTGGACGGGAGCCTCGGTCGTCACAATGCCACCGGTCTGCGAACCGCGAGCGGTCTGACCGGCCTTCGTGTGCTTCTTGACCCGGTTGACACCCTCGACGAGGACGCGGTCCTGAGCAGGGTAGGCAACGATGACCTTGCCCTGCTTGCCCTTGTCCTTACCGGTGATGACCTGAACCAGGTCGCCCTTCTTGATCTTCATGCTTACAGCACCTCCGGCGCGAGCGAGATGATCTTCATGAACTTCTTCTCGCGCAGCTCTCGGCCCACCGGGCCGAAGATACGGGTGCCGCGGGGGTCGCCGTCGTTCTTCAGAATGACGGCAGCGTTCTCGTCGAAGCGGATGTACGAGCCATCCTGACGACGACGCTCCTTGACGGTGCGAACGATGACGGCCTTGACGACGTCACCCTTCTTCACGTTGCCACCGGGGATTGCATCCTTGACGGTGGCGACGATGACGTCACCGATGCCCGCGTAGCGGCGACCCGAGCCACCGAGAACACGGATGGTGAGAATTTCCTTCGCACCCGTGTTGTCGGCGACGCGCAGTCGCGACTCCTGCTGGATCACGTCTATCTCCTGATCGTCTGCCGGTTCCCGGCGGGGGCCACTCCGTTACGGAGCGGACCCCCACCGAGCCTGGCGGAACTGTCCTGAGGGGAAACCCCCTCAGGGATTACTTGGCCTTCTCGAGGATCTCGACGATGCGCCAGCGCTTCGTCGCAGACAGCGGCCGCGTCTCCATGATGACAACACGGTCGCCGACGCCGGCAGCGTTCTGCTCGTCGTGGGCCTTGAGCTTGTTCGTACGGCGGATGACCTTGCCGTACAGCGCGTGCTTGACGCGGTCCTCGACAGCGACGACGACGGTCTTGTCCATCTTGTCGCTGACGACGAGACCCTCACGGGTCTTGCGGAAACCGCGCTGCTCAGTCGTCTCAGTCACATTCTTCTCGCTCATCAGACGCTCTCCACCGTCTCGATGCCGAGCTCGCGCTCGCGCATCAGGGTGTAGATCCGGGCGATGTCCTTACGGACGGACTTGAGCCGACCGTGGTTCTCGAGCTGGCCCGTCGCCGCCTGGAAGCGGAGATTGAACAGCTCTTCCTTGGCCTCGCGGAGCTTGTTGAGGAGCTCCTCGCCGCCCAGTTCGCGCAGCTCGGACGCCTTGGTACCGGCCGACATCACGACTCACCTGCCTCGCGCCGAACGATCCGGCACTTCATCGGAAGCTTGTGAGCAGCGCGGGTAAGCGCCTCACGAGCAATCTTCTCGTTCGGGTAGGACAGTTCGAACATCACCCGACCGGGCTTGACGTTCGCGATCCACCACTCGGGAGAACCCTTACCGGAACCCATGCGGGTCTCGGCAGGCTTCTTCGTCAGGGGACGGTCCGGATAAATGTTGATCCAGACCTTTCCGCCACGCTTGATGTGGCGGGTCATCGCGATACGAGCGGCCTCGATCTGGCGGTTCGTCACGTACGCCGGGGACAGCGCCTGGATGCCGTACTCGCCGAACGCAACCTGCGTGCCACCCTTGGACATACCGCTGCGCTTCGGGTGGTGCTGCTTGCGGTGCTTGACCCTACGGGGGATCAGCATTTCGGTCAGGCCTCCGTTCCGGTGCTCTCAGCCGGAGCAGCGGCGGCGGGAGCGTCGGCCTTGGGGGCCTCTGCTGCCGGCGCGGACTGCTGCGGCTTGCGGCCTCCGCGACCGCCACGCTCGCCGCCACCACCGCTGCCACCGCGGCCACCGCGGCCGGCGGGACGCTCAGCGCCACGAGCCGGACGGTTGCCGGCACGGGCTGCGGCGTTCTCGGCGCGGACCTCGGCGATGTTCTTGACGTCGCCCTTGTAGATCCAGACCTTCACACCGATACGGCCGAAGGTCGTCTTGGCCTCGAAGAAGCCGTAGTCCACGTTCGCGCGGAGCGTGTGCAGGGGCACACGGCCCTCGCGGTAGAACTCCGAGCGGGACATCTCGGCGCCGCCGAGGCGACCGCCGCACTGGATCTTGATGCCCTTGGCGCCGGCCTTCATCGTGCTCTGCATGCTCTTACGCATCGCACGACGGAAGGAGACGCGGGAGGAGAGCTGCTCGGCGACGGCCTGGGCCACCAGCTGAGCGTCAACCTCGGGGTTCTTGACCTCGAGGATGTTCAGCTGGACCTGCTTGCCGGTCAGCTTCTCCAGCTCGCCACGGATGCGGTCGGCCTCGGCGCCACGGCGACCGATGACGATGCCCGGGCGGGCGGTGTGGATGTCGACGCGGACGCGGTCGCGGGTGCGCTCGATCTCAACCTTCGAGATACCGGCACGCTCCATGCCCTTCGTCATCATGCGACGAATGGCAACGTCTTCCTTGACGTAGTCCGCGTACAGCTTGTCGGCGTACCAACGGGACTTGAAGTCCGTGGTAATGCCGAGCCGGAACCCATGCGGGTTAACCTTCTGGCCCATTACCGGGTTCCTTCCTTGCTGCTGACGACCACGGTGATGTGGCTGGTCCGCTTACGGATCCGGTAGGCACGGCCCTGAGCACGCGGTCGGAACCGCTTCAGGGTCGGGCCCTCGTCCACGTACGCCTCGCTGATGACCAGCGAAGAGGCGTCGGAGTGGTCGTAGTTGTGTGCAGCGTTGGCAATGGCGCTGTCAAGCACCTTGCCAACCGGCACGCTCGCGGCCTGCGGGGCGAAACGCAGGACCGCCTGAGCCTCCGTGGCATCCATGCCACGGATGAGGTCCACCACTCGGCGGGCCTTCATGGGCGTGACGCGGATGTACCGCGCCTGGGCCCTGGCTTCCATGGTTGTCCCTTCGGTGTAAGTCATAGTCGTTTCCACCCCGCGCTTAGCGGCGCTTCGACTTCCGGTCGTCCTTGACGTGGCCGCGGAAGGTGCGAGTCGGCGAGAACTCGCCGAGCTTGTGGCCGACCATCGACTCGGTGACGAACACCGGGACATGGATCTTGCCGTTGTGCACCGCGATGGTGTGACCCAGCATGGCCGGGATGATCATCGAGCGACGGGACCAGGTCTTGATGACGTTCTTGGTGCCTGCTTCGTTCTGTACGTCCACCTTCTTGACGAGGTGGCCGTCGACAAAGGGCCCCTTCTTGAGACTGCGCGGCATCTAAACCCGCTCCTAGCGCTTCTTGTTCGTCTTGCGGCGGCGGACGATGTACTTGCTCGATGCCTTCTTCGGCGAGCGAGTACGACCCTCCTTCTGACCCCACGGCGAGACCGGGTGACGTCCACCGGAGGTCTTGCCTTCACCACCACCGTGCGGGTGGTCAACCGGGTTCATCGCGACACCGCGGACGGTCGGGCGTACGCCCTTCCAGCGCATACGGCCGGCCTTGCCCCAGTTGATGTTCGACTGCTCGGCGTTGCCGACCTCACCAATGGTGGCGCGGCAGCGGGCGTCGACCAGCCGGATTTCGCCGGACGGCATACGAAGGTGGGCCATAGTGCCCTCCTTCGCCAGCAGCTGCACGGAAGTACCCGCGGAACGGGCGAACTTCGCGCCGCCACCGGGCCGCAGCTCGATGGCGTGGATGGTCGTACCGACCGGGATGTTGCGCAGCGCCAGGTTGTTGCCCGGCTTGATGTCTGCGGCAGGACCGTTCTCGACGCGGTCACCCTGCGCCAGGCCACGCGGGGCGACGATGTAACGCTTCTCGCCGTCCGCGTAGTGGAGCAGCGCGATGCGCGCGGTGCGGTTCGGGTCGTACTCGATGTGCGCGACCTTGGCCGGCACGCCGTCCTTGTCGTGACGACGGAAGTCGATCACGCGGTAGGCGCGCTTGTGTCCGCCACCCTGGTGGCGAACAGTGATCCGACCGGCGTTGTTACGGCCGCCCTTGCTGTGCAGGGGGCGGACCAGCGACTTCTCCGGCGTGGACCGCGTGATCTCGACAAAGTCGGCGACGCTGGAGCCACGACGGCCCGGGGTCGTCGGCTTGTACTTGCGGATTCCCATTTCTCAGTCCTCGTCCGATTCCGGACGATCCAGACCGCCGTTAGGCGGTCGGACCGCCGAAGATGTCGATACGGTCGCCCTCGGCAAGGGTCACGATGGCGCGCTTGGTGTCAGCACGCTTGCCGAAGCCGGTCTTGGTGCGCTTGCGCTTACCCTGCCGGTTGATCGTGTTGACCCCGGTGACCTTGACCGAGAAGACCGCTTCCACGGCCTGCTTGATCTGGGTCTTGTTGGAGCCGGGCGCGACGATGAACGTGTACTTGTTCTCGTCGAGCAGCGCGTAGCTCTTCTCGGACACAACCGGCTTGACGAGAACGTCACGCGGGTCCGAGTAGGTCTTGCTCGTGATGGTCGAGCTGGTAACGGTCGCCTCGCTCATCAGGCGTCGCTCCCTTCGGTCTCAGCGGTCTGGGGGCCAGACACGAAGGACTCGAAAGCGGCCTGGGTGAAGACCACGTCGTCAGAGACGATCACGTCGTACGTGTTCAGCTGGCCCGGCTCCAGGATGTGCACCTGGGGCAGGTTGCGTGCGGACAGCCACGCGGCCTCGTCGGCGCGGTCGACGACCAGGAGCAGGTTGCTGCGCTCCGAGATCTTGCCGAACAGCGTCTTGGCGGCCTTCGTGGAGACTCCACCCTCGACCACGCCGGTGACGACGTGGATGCGGGAGTGACGCGCCCGGTCCGAGAGGGCACCGCGCAGAGCGGCGGCCTTCATCTTCTTCGGGGTGCGCTGCGAGTAGTCGCGCGGCTTCGGGCCGTGGACGACGCCACCGCCTGCGAACTGCGGCGCGCGGGTCGAACCCTGGCGGGCGCGGCCGGTGCCCTTCTGGCGGTAAGGCTTGCGGCCACCACCACGGACTTCACCGCGGCGCTTGGTCGAGTGCGTGCCCTGACGGGCAGCTGCCAGCTGTGCGACAACGACCTGGTGGATCAGCGGAACGCTGGTCTTCGCGTCGAAGATCTCCGCAGGGAGCTCGACGGTACCGGCCTTGTCGCCTGCCGGCGAAAGGATGTCAATGGTGCTCATTACCTCAAGCCCCCTTGGCCGCGGTACGGACCAGGACGAGGCCGCCGTTCGGACCGGGGACTGCGCCCTTGATGAGCAGCAGACCCTTCTCCGCGTCAACCGCGTGGATGGTCAGGTTCTGGGTGGTGACGCGCTCGTTACCCATCCGGCCGGCCATGCGCATGCCCTTGAAGACACGCCCAGGGGTGGCACAGCCACCGATCGAACCGGGGGAACGGTGCTTGCGCTGGACGCCGTGACCGGCGCCGAGGCCCTTGAAGTTGTGACGCTTCATGACACCGGCGAAGCCCTTGCCCTTGCTCTTGCCCGTGACGTCAACCTTGACGCCGGACTCGAACACCTCGGCAGTGATCTCCTGGCCCAGCGTGTACTCGCTGGAGTCAGGGGTGCGGAGCTCCACCAGGTGGCGGCGGGGGGTCACGTCGGCCTTGGCGAAGTGGCCCTTGAGGGGCTTGTTCACCTTGCGCGGGTCAATCTCGCCGAAGGCGATCTGGACCGACTCGTAGCCGTCGCTGTCGTTCGTACGAACCTGCGTCACGACGCACGGACCGGCCTTGACGACGGTCACCGGGACAACCCGGTTGTTCTCGTCCCAGACCTGGGTCATGCCGAGCTTCTCGCCCAGGACGCCCTTGATGTTCTTGCTCATCTCGGCCCGTCCCCTCAGAGCTTGATCTCGATGTCGACGCCAGCCGGCAGGTCGAGGCGCATCAGCGAGTCAACCGTCTTCGGCGTGGGGTCGAGAATGTCGATGAGGCGCTTGTGCGTGCGCATCTCGAAGTGCTCGCGAGAATCCTTGTACTTGTGCGGCGACTTGATGACGCAGTACACGTTCTTCTCAGTGGGCAGCGGCACCGGGCCCGCGACCGACGCACCAGTGCGGGTCACCGTCTCGACGATCTTCTTCGCCGAGGAATCGATGACCTCGTGGTCGTAGGCCTTGAGCCGGATGCGGATCTTCTGTCCCGCCATGGCTACTAGTAGTCCTGTCTCTCATAACGCTCTGGAACCCGGGAGTTCTACCAACTCCACCTCCGACCCACGCGGTCGGGCGTGTCGCATCCCCTCTACGAAGATCTCCCGAAGGATTTCCCAACCAAGGGGGTGCGGGCCTGAACCTCGCGACCGGGGGCGGAACACCCACCGGGTGCCTGGTCTGCGCCCTGCTGAACTTCCCGAAAGATTCCCGTACGTCCGACCCGCATGGGGTCGACGAGTACCGTGGGACTCGCTTCCGGTCCTCCCGGCGGGAGGCGCGCAACATTGACACTCAACCGAGCAACCTGGTCAGTGTGCCATACGGGGCGCGAGCCTGGCCAATCGGGCGGAGGATCTTACCCCCCGTGGTCGGATGGTCAAACGCGGGCACGATCCGGGCCGCACCCGTGGGGGCTTCCGGCCTCCCTGGGAAACTCCTCCCATGGAAACGAACACCCGGCCGACCTGGACCCTGCGCCCCGCCGAAGCGGGAGATATCGAGACGATCGCCGAGCTCCGGGCGGTCGTGATGCGCCCCGATCTGGAACGCCTGGGGCGTTACGACGACCATCGCGTACGGCAGCGGCTGCGGGACGGCTTCTCCGCCGAGCACACCTCCGTCGTCCTGGCCGACGGCGCCTTCGCCGGGTGCGTCGCCCTGCGCCCGCACCAGGACGCGCACTGGCTGGAGCACTTCTACCTCTCCCCCGCCCACCAGGGCCACGGACTCGGCTCCGCCGTCCTCGGCGCCCTGCTCGCCCGTACGGACGCCGAGGACACGCCTGTCCGCCTCGACGTGCTCCAGGGCAGTGCGGCCAGGCGTCTGTACGAGCGCCACGGCTTCGTCCTGGAGTCCGAGGACCCCGTCGACGTCTTCATGGTCCGCGCACCCGGGGCCTGAGCCGGGCAACCCTTACGCCCCCGCGCCCGTCTACTCCCTCGCAGGAATGGCTCGACCGGCCGTGACCTGCGTCGAAGCAGTGGTACGCAGCTCAGGGCACCCCATGCGCCCGCTGCGGGGGAAGCGGAATGCGAAGGGTGCACGGCGTGACGGATCGACCTGCTCTGCCCATAGTCGGCGTACGGCGGCGGACAGCGGTGCTGGCGGCCACCGGCCTGGTGGCGCTCACCGCCTGTTCCGTACCGGCCCCCCGGCGCCGGAACCCGATGCCGAATCCCGCTCCGGGCTTCCCGATCAGCGCCTCCGGGCGGGCGCGGCTGATACAGATCCTCGCCCACCCGGACGACGACCTGTACTTCATGAACCCGGACGCCCGGCAGACCCTCGACTCCGGGACGCCCCTGGTCTGCGTCTACCTCACCGCGGGCGAGGCCGACGGCGTCAACAAGGTCCCCGGTGAACCGCGCCCGGCCCCGGACAGGTCCGCGTACTCCTCCTCCCGCCACCAGGGGCTCCGGCAGGCGTACGCCACCCTGCTCGGCCTCGACCGGTTCACGCCCTGGCAGCGGTCCGTGGTGACCCTGCACGGGCATCACCGGGCCGAGAGCGACGTCCTGGTCAACGGCGCCCGCCGGGTCGAGCTGATCTTCCTCAACACGGCCATGCACACCTCGCACGGCCGCCTGGGGCTGCCGAGCCTCTGGCACGACCGGCACCGCGTCCTGCGTACCGTGATCGCTGACAACTCCCCACTGCCCAGGGCGGGTTCGTATACGTACGAGGGTCTCGTCGACGTACTCGCGGGGCTGCTGGAGCAATACCGGCCGACCGTCGTCCACACCCTGGACCCCGACCCGGACATCCAGCACAGCACCGAGGCGGTCCGCCGGCGGGACAGCGAGCAGCACGGCTACTCCGACCACGCCGACCACACCGCGGCGGCCTGTTTCGCCTGGGAGGCGATGATCCGCTGGGCGGCCCGGTCGACCGGGGACGGCGGGACCGTGCCCACCTTCGTCGCCACCTCGTTCCGCGGCTACTACAACCGCCACTGGCCCAAGAACCTGCCGCCCGCCGTACTCACCCGGAAGGCCGGCCACCTCGTCCCCTACGGCGGCTCCCCCGACTGGGAGTGCGGCAACCCGGCCGGCTGCGGGGACTACAACGTGGGCGGCGAGAGGCCCCTGACCAACAAGAAGGGCTGGGTCCGCTCCACCCACCACCGTTACCCGGGAGCCAGGCCCGCCCTCGCCGCCGAGCCGGACGGCCGGCTCGTCGCGTACGGGGTGCTGGGCCTGCGCGCGGTCCGGTGGCGCGAGAGCGCACCCGGCAGCGGCACCTGGGACGGGCCCGACGACCTCGGCGGCGGCCCGCTCGCTCCCGTACTCGGCTCGGTGACCCTCACCGACGGCAGACAGCTCCTGTTCGGGCTGCGCTTCTCCGCGCTCGGCGGGCACGGCAGTGACAACGAACGCGAGATCGTGCTGCTGGAGCAGCGGTCCCCCGGCGGCGAGTTCAGTTCCTGGCGTGGCCTCGGCAATCCGGCCCGGGGACAGGACCACGGGCGCCGCATCGGCATCCCGGTCGCCGTCGCAGCCCCGGACGGGCGGGTCCATCTCCTCGTACGGAACGCCGAGGGCGGGCTCAGTACGCGGGCACGGCACGCATCCGGGCGGTGGAGCGGGTGGCAGGACACCGGCGGCGGGCAGGTGCAGGACGGGTTCGGTACCGCCGTCGACGGGGCGGGCCGCGTCCATGTCTACGCGGCGGGCCATCACGCGGTGCACCACTGGACGCAGGACGCGCCTGGCGACGCCCTGACCGCCCGTACGCAGCTCGACCGGGCACCGCGGCCCGGTGTGGCGCCGGCCGCGCTCACGGCCGCTGACGGGTCCGTAGAGGTGTTCTACCGGACGGAGGCGGATTCCGGGCTGACCACCGTGAGCTCGCAGGGCGCCGTCGTGGAGCGCAGCGACTTCCGCGGATACGGACCCGTCACCGCCGCGGCTTCGCCCCACGGCGTCGTTCTGCTCGGCCGCACCACGGAGGGCCGGGTCCAGCTCCGTACGGGCAGCGGGCTCCGCGTACGGACACAGGGGCCGGCGGCCCTCGACGGGACCGCGCTCCACATCGGCGCCGACGGACGGCCGAGCGTGGTGGGCCTGGGGCCGGACGCCGTGCCCTGGATCTGGCGGCCCGCATAGGCACCGGCCCTGCCCGGCCCTGCGGGGACATGCAGAAGGGCCCCGGTCCACCGCTTGCGCGGCGGGCCGGGGCCCTTCTTGGTGCTCTGTGCGGAGCAACCAGGTCAGACAGTCAAGTAATTACTTGACGATCTGGGTGACCTGGCCGGCGCCCACGGTCCGACCACCCTCACGGATGGCGAACTTCAGGCCCTCTTCCATGGCGACGGGCTGGATCAGCGAGACGTTCATGAGGGTGTTGTCGCCCGGCATGACCATCTCGGTGCCCTCGGGAAGGGTCACAACGCCCGTTACGTCCGTGGTACGGAAGTAGAACTGCGGGCGGTAGTTGTTGAAGAACGGGGTGTGACGGCCACCCTCGTCCTTCGACAGGATGTAGGACTGCGCCACGAACTCGGTGTGCGGCGTGACCGAACCCGGCTTGATGATGACCTGGCCGCGCTCGACGTCCTCGCGCTTGATGCCACGAAGAAGCAGACCGACGTTCTCACCGGCCTGGCCCTCGTCGAGCAGCTTGCGGAACATCTCGATACCGGTGACCGTGGTGGTGACCTTCTCGGTCTTGATACCGACGATGTCGACGGTCTCGTTGACCTTGAGGACACCACGCTCGATACGACCGGTGACGACGGTGCCACGACCGGTGATCGTGAAGACGTCCTCGATCGGCATGAGGAACGGCTTCTCGACGTCACGCTCGGGCTGCGGGATCGACTCGTCGACGGCCTTCATCAGGTCGAGGACGGTCTGGCCCCACTCCTTGTCGCCCTCAAGAGCCTTGAGCGCCGAGACCTTGACGACCGGAAGGTCGTCGCCCGGGAACTCGTACTCGGAGAGGAGCTCACGAACCTCGAGCTCGACGAGCTCCAGGATCTCCTCGTCGTCCACCATGTCGGCCTTGTTCAGCGCGACAACGATGTAGGGGACGCCGACCTGGCGGGCCAGGAGCACGTGCTCCTTGGTCTGCGGCATCGGGCCGTCGGTGGCCGCGACCACGAGGATGGCGCCGTCCATCTGCGCCGCACCCGTGATCATGTTCTTGATGTAGTCGGCGTGCCCGGGGCAGTCGACGTGCGCGTAGTGACGCGACTCCGTCTGGTACTCCACGTGCGCGATCGAGATCGTGATACCGCGCTGGCGCTCTTCGGGAGCCTTGTCGATCTGGTCGAAGGCCGAGGCCTCGTTCAGGTCGGGGAACGCGTCGTGCAGCACCTTGGTAATGGCGGCCGTGAGGGTCGTCTTACCGTGGTCAATGTGACCGATGGTGCCGATGTTGACGTGCGGCTTAGTCCGCTCGAACTTTGCCTTCGCCACTGGGGTCCTCCTGAGTGGTTCTGTACGCCTTGCTTCATCGGCGCCAGGTGATCTTTGCTGGGATGCCGGGGCCCGGGGGCATTCGCCGCATCGCTCGCGCGTCGCGTCAA
Source organism: Streptomyces sp. NPDC057136 (assembly GCF_042670885.1). Taxonomy (NCBI): domain Bacteria; kingdom Bacillati; phylum Actinomycetota; class Actinomycetes; order Kitasatosporales; family Streptomycetaceae; genus Streptomyces; species Streptomyces sp. NPDC057136. Next base: position 129,067 of record NZ_JBHUUV010000019.1, on the reverse strand, counting down.
ATGCCCCACCGGGCTCCGGTGATAAGCCTAAAGCGTCAACTCGGGGGAGTTACTCGCCCTTGGCCTTCGCGATGATCTCCTCGGCGACGTTCCGCGGAACCTCGGCGTAGGAGTCGAACTGCATCGAGTAGCTTGCGCGACCCGAGGTCTTGCTGCGGAGATCTCCGACGTAGCCGAACATCTCCGAGAGGGGCACGAGGCCCTTCACGACGCGAGCGCCGCTGCGCTCCTCCATGGCCTGAATCTGACCACGGCGGGAGTTCAGGTCGCCGATGACATCGCCCATGTGGTCCTCGGGCGTGGTGACCTCGACGGCCATCATCGGCTCAAGGAGCACGGGGGACGCCTTGCGAGCACCCTCCTTGAACGCCTGCGAACCGGCGATCTTGAAGGCGAGCTCGGAGGAGTCGACCTCGTGGTAACCACCGTCGAGAAGGGTGACGCGGACGCCGACCATCTCGTAACCGGCCAGGATGCCGAACTGCATGGCTTCCTGGGCACCCGCGTCCACCGAGGGAATGTACTCACGGGGGATGCGGCCACCGGTGACCTTGTTGACGAACTCGTAGGACGAGTCGCCACCCTCCATGGGCTCGAGGGCGATCTGCACCTTCGCGAACTGGCCGGTACCACCAGTCTGCTTCTTGTGCGTGTAGTCGATGCGCTCGACGGTCTTGCGGATCGTCTCGCGGTAAGCGACCTGGGGCTTGCCGACATTCGCCACGACGCCGAACTCGCGCTTCATGCGGTCGACGAGCACCTCGAGGTGGAGCTCGCCCATACCACCGAGGATGGTCTGGCCGGTCTCCTCGTCGGAGTGCACCTGGAAGGAGGGGTCCTCCTCCGCGAGACGCTGGATGGCGACACCCAGCTTCTCCTGGTCACCCTTGGACGCGGGCTCGATGGCGACCTGAATGACCGGCGCCGGGAAGTCCATGGACTCCAGGATGACCGGGTTCTTGTCGTCGCAGAGCGTCTCACCGGTGGTGGTCTGCTTCAGACCCATGACCGCGACGATGTCACCGGCGCCCACCGAGGGGATCTCCTCACGCTTGTTCGCGTGCATACGGTAGATCTTCCCGATGCGCTCCTTCTTGCCCTTGACCGAGTTCAGCACCGCAGTGCCGGCCTCGAGGCGACCGGAGTAGATCCGGACGAAGGTGAGCTTGCCGAGGTGCGGGTCGCTCGCGATCTTGAAAGCAAGACCGGAGAACGGCTCGTCGTCCGACGGCTGGCGCTGAACGATCTTCTCCGGGTCCTTGACGTCGTGGCCCTCAATGGCCTCGACGTCCAGGGGAGAAGGCAGGTAGCGCACAACGGCGTCGAGCAGGGGCTGGACGCCCTTGTTCTTGAACGCCGTACCGCAGAAAACCGGGGAGACGGTGACCGAGTCGGCGCTGCCCTTGGAGGCCAGCGTGATACGGCGGATGGCGGCGTACAGCTCGTCCACCGAGGGCTCCTTGCCCTCAAGGTAGAGCTCCATCATCTCGTCGTCGTACTCAGCGACAGCCTCAAGGAGCTTGCCGCGCCACTCCTCGGCAGCCTCGGTGTGGGTGTCCGGGATGTCGACGATGTCGTACATCTCACCCTTGGTCGCCTCGGCGGACCAGACAAAGGCCTTCATCGTCACGAGGTCGACGACGCCCTTGAAGTCTGCCTCGGCACCGATCGGGAGCTGCATGACCAGCGGAACCGCACCAAGGCGGTCCACGATCATGTCGACGCAGCGGTGGAACTCCGCGCCGGTGCGGTCGAGCTTGTTGACGAAGCAGATACGCGGCACGCCGTAGCGGTCCGCCTGACGCCAGACAGTCTCGGACTGGGGCTCGACGCCCGCCACACCGTCGAACACGGTGACGGCACCGTCGAGGACGCGGAGCGAACGCTCCACCTCGACGGTGAAGTCGACGTGACCGGGGGTGTCAATGATGTTGATCGTGTGATCAACCTCATTGAGCGGCCAGTGGCAGGTCGTCGCGGCAGACGTGATCGTGATGCCGCGCTCCTGCTCCTGCTCCATCCAGTCCATCGTGGCAGCGCCATCGTGGACTTCACCGATCTTGTAGCTCACACCGGTGTAGAAGAGGATCCGCTCGGTGGTGGTCGTCTTCCCCGCGTCGATGTGGGCCATGATCCCAATGTTGCGGACCTTGGCCAGGTCAAGCGAAGTGGTGGCCATAAGGCTCAATCTTCTCTCGGTCTCGATGGGGTGAGCGACTACCAGCGGTAGTGCGCGAAGGCCTTGTTCGACTCGGCCATCTTGTGCGTGTCCTCGCGCTTCTTGACGGCAGCGCCAAGACCGTTGGAGGCGTCGAGCAGCTCGTTCATGAGCCGCTCGGTCATCGTCTTCTCGCGACGGGCGCGGGAGTAACCCACGATCCAGCGCAGCGAGAGGGTGGCGGCGCGACCGGGCTTGACCTCGATCGGCACCTGGTAGGTGGCGCCACCGACACGGCGGGACTTGACCTCGAGCGAGGGCTTGACGTTCTCAAGCGCGCGCTTCAGCGTGATGACCGGGTCAGCGCCGGTCTTCTCGCGGAGGCCTTCCATGGCGCCGTACACGATCCGCTCGGCGGTGGAACGCTTACCGTCGAGGAGGATCTTGTTGATCAGCGAGGTGACAAGAGGAGAGCTGTAGACCGGGTCGATGATGACCGGGCGCTTCGGGGCGGGGCCCTTACGAGGCATTCTTACTTCTCCTTCTTGGCGCCGTAGCGGCTTCGGGCCTGCTTGCGGTTCTTGACACCCTGGGTGTCGAGCGAGCCGCGGATGATCTTGTAGCGAACACCCGGCAGGTCCTTCACACGGCCACCACGCACGAGCACGATGGAGTGCTCCTGCAGGTTGTGTCCCTCACCCGGGATGTAGGCCGTGACCTCGATACCGGAGGTCAGACGCACGCGCGCGACCTTACGGAGCGCCGAGTTCGGCTTCTTCGGGGTGGTCGTGAACACACGCGTGCAGACGCCACGACGCTGGGGCGAACCCTCGAGCGCGGGCGTCTTGTTCTTCTCGACCTTGTCCTGCCGGCCCTTCCGGACCAGCTGCTGGATCGTAGGCACTACTTCTCCGGTTTCTGTGTGCCGTTCGTTGAAACTAACCTGGAACCCACCGACCCACGCGGTCGGGTGTGTCGAATACTGCAAGCTCCTGCCCGAAGGCAGGAAAAGCGCAGATTGCGGTGGCCACTTACGGACTCGCCATGCGGTTGAGGACACGCACCCGAGCCCAGGCACACCCCAGGCACAAGGCTTGAGCGTACCTACCTCACGGACTCCGGTCAAAACAAATGCTGTCCATCACAACGGGCCCCCACCTCGCCGGTCCCGTACGAGCGGCACAGCACCACTCCCCCGACCGCCGAGTCCTGCCCGGCCGACCTCGCGACCGCGACCTCCCAGAGGACCGGCAGAAGGCCGTCACGACGGCACGCCGCCGCTCGCCGGCCCCCGGATACGCCGGAGGGCGGCCACCCCGCAACGGGGTGACCGCCCTCCGGTCGTCGAACGACTCGCTTACTGGTTGTACGGACCGTAGTCGTAGTCCTCCAGCGGAACGGCCTGGCCGGAGCCCGTGCCGAACGGCGAGTAATCGATGTCGTCGTAGCCGACGGCCGAGTACATCGCGGCCTTGGCTTCCTCGGTCGGCTCGACCCGGATGTTGCGGTAGCGGGACAGACCCGTACCGGCCGGGATGAGCTTACCGATGATGACGTTCTCCTTGAGGCCGATCAGGGAGTCCGACTTGGCGTTGATCGCCGCGTCGGTCAGAACCCTGGTCGTCTCCTGGAAGGACGCCGCCGACAGCCACGACTCGGTGGCGAGCGAGGCCTTGGTGATACCCATCAGCTGCGGACGGCCGGAGGCGGGGTGACCGCCCTCGGTGACCACACGACGGTTCTCGACCTCGAACTTCGACCGCTCGACCAGCTCGCCCGGCAGCAGCTCCGCGTCGCCGGACTCGATGATCGTCACGCGGCGCAGCATCTGCCGGATGATGATCTCGATGTGCTTGTCGTGGATCGACACGCCCTGCGAGTTGTAGACCTTCTGGACTTCGCCGACCAGGTGGATCTGGACCGCGCGCTGACCGAGGATCCGCAGCACGTCGTGCGGGTTGGTCGCACCGACGGTGAGCTTCTGGCCCACCTCGACCGCGTCGCCCTCGCCGACCAGCAGACGGGCACGCTTGGAGATCGGGAACGGCGTCTCCTCGCTCCCGTCGTCCGGGGTGACGACGAGCTTCTTCGTCTTCTCGGTCTCCTCGATCCGGACGCGGCCCTTGGCCTCCGAGATCGGGGCGACACCCTTGGGCGTACGCGCCTCGAAGAGCTCGACGACACGCGGCAGACCCTGCGTGATGTCGTCACCCGCCACACCACCGGTGTGGAAGGTACGCATCGTCAGCTGGGTACCGGGCTCACCGATGGACTGGGCGGCGATGATGCCGACCGCCTCACCGATGTCGACCAGCTTGCCGGTGGCGAGCGAGCGTCCGTAGCAGAAGGCACAGGTGCCGACCGCGGACTCACAGGTCAGGACCGAACGGGTCTTGACCTCCTCGATGCCGGCGCCCACCAGGGCGTCGATCAGGACGTCACCGAGGTCGACGTTGGCAGGCGCGATGACCTTGCCGTCGATGACGACGTCCTCGGCGAGCATGCGGGCGTAGACCGAGGTCTCGACGTCGTCCGTCTTGCGGAGCACGCCGTCGGCACCCTTGACCGCGATCTTCAGCTTGAGGCCACGGTCGGTGCCGCAGTCCTCCTCGCGAATGATCACGTCCTGCGAGACGTCCACCAGACGACGGGTCAGGTAACCCGAGTCGGCGGTACGCAGGGCGGTGTCCGCCAGACCCTTACGGGCACCGTGCGTGGAGATGAAGTACTCCAGAACGGTGAGGCCCTCACGGAAGGACGCCTTGATGGGACGAGGAATCGTCTCGTTCTTGGCGTTGGACACCAGACCACGCATACCGGCGATCTGACGCATCTGCATCATGTTTCCTCGGGCACCCGAGTCAACCATCATGAAGATGGGGTTCGTCTTGGGGAAGTTCGCGTTCATCGCCTCGGCAACCTCATTGGTCGCCTTGGTCCAGATCGCGATGAGCTCCTGCGTGCGCTCGTCCTTGGTGATCAGACCGCGCTCGTACTGCTTCTGAACCTTCTCGTCCTGGTCCTCGTAGCCCTTGACGATGGCCTTCTTGGCCTCGGGGACGACGATGTCCGAAACGGCGACGGTGACGCCGGAACGGGTGGCCCAGTGGAAGCCCGCCGCCTTCAGGTTGTCGAGCGTCGCCGCCACGATGACCTTGGGGTAGCGCTCGGCGAGGTCGTTGACGATCTCGGAGAGCTGCTTCTTGCCGACCGAGTAGTCGACGAACGGGTAGTCCTCGGGCAGCAGCTCGTTGAAGAGCGCGCGACCCAGGGTCGTCCGCAGCCGGAAGGTGTCACCCGGCTGGTACTCGGGCTCGCCCTCCTCGGCGACCGGCGGCACCCAGCCACGCGGCGGGATGGTGCCCACCGGGAAGCGGATGTCGACGGGCGACTGGAGCGCCAGCTCGCCGGAGTCGAACGCCATGATCGCCTCGGCCGTGGAGCCGAACGCGCGGCCCTCGCCCTTGGTGTCACGGAGTTCACCGTCGGTGGTCAGGAAGAACAGACCCAGCACCATGTCCTGGGTCGGCATGGTGACGGGACGACCGTCGGCCGGCTTCAGGATGTTGTTCGAGGACAGCATCAGGATGCGGGCCTCGGCCTGCGCCTCCGCGGAGAGCGGAAGGTGCACGGCCATCTGGTCACCGTCGAAGTCCGCGTTGAACGCGGTGCAGACGAGCGGGTGGATCTGGATGGCCTTGCCCTCGACGAGCTGGGGCTCGAAGGCCTGGATGCCGAGGCGGTGCAGCGTCGGCGCACGGTTCAGGAGAACCGGGTGCTCGGCGATGACCTCTTCCAGGACGTCGTACACGACCGTGCGGCCGCGCTCGACCATGCGCTTCGCGCTCTTGATGTTCTGCGCGTGGTTCAGGTCGACCAGGCGCTTCATCACGAACGGCTTGAAGAGCTCCAGCGCCATGGCCTTGGGAAGACCGCACTGGTGCAGCTTCAGCTGCGGACCGACAACGATCACGGAACGCGCGGAGTAGTCCACACGCTTACCGAGAAGGTTCTGACGGAAACGACCCTGCTTGCCCTTGAGCATGTCGCTCAGGGACTTCAGCGGGCGGTTACCGGGACCGGTGACCGGGCGACCGCGGCGGCCGTTGTCGAACAGTGCGTCGACGGCCTCCTGCAGCATCCGCTTCTCGTTGTTCACGATGATCTCGGGGGCACCGAGGTCAAGGAGACGCTTGAGGCGGTTGTTGCGGTTGATCACACGGCGGTACAGGTCGTTCAGGTCGGAGGTCGCGAAGCGGCCACCGTCCAGCTGCACCATCGGACGCAGGTCCGGCGGGATGACCGGCACGCAGTCGAGCACCATGCCCTTGGGCTTGTTGCTGGTCTGCAGGAACGCGGAGACGACCTTGAGGCGCTTGAGCGCACGGGTCTTCTTCTGGCCCTTGCCGGTACGGATGATCTCGCGGAGGCGCTCGGCCTCTTCGTCGAGGTCGAACGACTCGAGGCGCTTCTGCAGAGCAGCGGCACCCATGCAGCCGTCGAAGTACGTGCCGAAGCGGTCACGCAGCTCGCGGTAGAGCAGCTCGTCGCCCTCGAGGTCCTGGACCTTGAGGTTCTTGAAGCGGCTCCACACCTCGTCGAGGCGGTCGATCTCGCGCTGCGCACGGTCACGCAGCTGCTTCATCTCGCGCTCGGCACCTTCGCGCACCTTGCGGCGTACGTCGGCCTTGGCGCCCTCGGCCTCGAGCTCGGCCAGGTCGGTCTCGAGCTTCTTGGCGCGGTTCTCCAGGTCGGAGTCGCGACGGTTCTCGACCTGCTGACGCTCGACGGAGACGTGCGCCTCCAGCGAGGGCAGGTCACGCGTACGGCGCTCCTCGTCCACGAACGTGATCATGTACGCGGCGAAGTAGATGACCTTCTCGAGGTCCTTCGGAGCGAGATCAAGCAGGTAGCCGAGGCGCGACGGGACGCCCTTGAAGTACCAGATGTGGGTGACGGGAGCGGCAAGCTCGATGTGGCCCATCCGCTCACGACGCACCTTGGCGCGAGTGACCTCGACGCCGCAGCGCTCACAGATGATGCCCTTGAAGCGGACACGCTTGTACTTGCCGCAGTAGCACTCCCAGTCCCGGGTCGGACCGAAGATCTTCTCGCAGAAGAGTCCGTCCTTTTCGGGCTTGAGCGTGCGGTAGTTGATGGTCTCCGGCTTCTTCACTTCGCCGTGCGACCAAGTCCGGATGTCGTCCGCGGTGGCAAGGCCGATCCGCAGCTCGTCGAAGAAGTTGACGTCGAGCACTTGTCGTCAATCCCTCTTTCAGGGTCGAGTGTCAAACATGGTCTGAACGGTCCGGGGCGACCGGGGCCTCACGAGGAGGCCCCGGCCAGGCCCGTCAGACCTCTTCGACGCTGCTCGGCTCACGCCGGGACAGGTCGATACCGAGCTCTTCCGCAGCGCGGAAGACGTCCTCGTCCGTGTCGCGCATCTCGATGGACATGCCGTCCGAGGACAGCACCTCCACGTTGAGGCAGAGCGACTGCATTTCCTTGATGAGCACCTTGAAGGACTCGGGAATGCCGGGTTCGGGGATGTTCTCGCCCTTGACGATGGCCTCGTAGACCTTCACGCGGCCGGTCACGTCGTCGGACTTGATGGTCAGCAGTTCCTGGAGGGCGTAAGCGGCGCCATAAGCCTCGAGCGCCCACACCTCCATCTCACCGAAGCGCTGACCACCGAACTGAGCCTTACCACCCAGCGGCTGCTGGGTGATCATGGAGTACGGACCCGTCGAACGAGCGTGGAGCTTGTCGTCGACGAGGTGGTGGAGCTTGAGGATGTACATGTACCCGACCGAGACCGGCTCCGGGAACGGCTCGCCGGAGCGGCCGTCGAAGAGGTTGGCCTTGCCCGAGGGCTGGACCAGCCGGTCTCCGTCGCGGTTCGGGATCGTGGCCTGGAAGAGGCCGGTGATCTCGTCCTCACGGGCACCGTCGAAGACCGGGGTCGCGACGTTGGTGCCGGGGGCGACCTGGTCGGCGCCGATGGCCTGCAGGCGCTGGGCCCACTCGTCACCGAGGCCGGAGACGTCCCAGCCACGGCTGGCGAGCCAGCCGAGGTGGATCTCCAGGACCTGTCCCGGGTTCATTCGGGACGGGACACCCAGCGGGTTGAGGATGATGTCGACCGGGGTGCCGTCCTCCAGGAACGGCATGTCCTCGATCGGCAGGATCTTCGAGATGACGCCCTTGTTGCCGTGACGGCCGGCGAGCTTGTCACCATCGGTGATCTTGCGCTTCTGCGCGACGTAGACGCGAACCAGCTGGTTCACGCCCGGCGGCAGCTCGTCGCCCTCTTCGCGGTCGAAGACACGGACGCCGATGATCTTGCCGATCTCGCCGTGCGGGACCTTCAGCGAGGTGTCGCGCACCTCGCGCGCCTTCTCACCGAAGATCGCACGGAGCAGACGCTCCTCCGGCGTCAGCTCGGTCTCGCCCTTGGGCGTGACCTTGCCGACGAGGATGTCTCCGGCCGTGACCTCGGCACCGATACGGATGATGCCGCGCTCGTCGAGGTCCGCGAGGACCTCTTCGGAGACGTTCGGGATGTCCCGGGTGATCTCCTCCGGGCCGAGCTTGGTGTCACGGGCGTCGACCTCGTGCTCCTCGATGTGAATCGAGGAGAGGACGTCGTCCTGCACGAGGCGCTGCGACAGGATGATCGCGTCCTCGTAGTTGTGACCCTCCCACGGCATGAACGCCACGAGCAGGTTCTTACCGAGGGCCATCTCACCGTTCTCGGTGGCCGGTCCATCGGCGAGTACCTGTTCGGCGACGACCCGGTCGCCCTCGGAGACGACAACCTTCTGGTTGACCGAGGTGCCCTGGTTGGAGCGCATGAACTTGGCGATGCGGTACGTGGTGTACGTGCCGTCGTCGTTCGTGACGGTGATGTAGTCCGCGGAAACCTCCTGGACCACACCGTCCTTCTCCGCCTTGAGCACGTCACCGGCGTCGGTGGCGCAGCGGTACTCCATGCCGGTGCCGACGAGCGGCGCCTCGGACTTGATGAGCGGCACCGCCTGCCGCATCATGTTCGCGCCCATGAGGGCACGGTTGGCGTCGTCGTGCTCCAGGAAGGGAATCATCGCGGTGGCGACGGACACCATCTGGCGCGGCGAGACGTCCATGTAGTCGACGTCCGTGCCGGGCACGTAGTCGACCTCTCCGCCACGACGGCGGACCAGGACGCGGGGCTCGGTGAAGCGCAGCTCGTCGGAGAGCGTCGCGTTCGCCTGGGCGATGACGTAACGGTCTTCCTCGTCGGCCGTGATGTAGTCGACCTCGTCGGTGACCTGACCGTCGACGACCTTGCGGTACGGCGTCTCGATGAAACCGAACGCGTTGACGCGTCCGTACGAGGCGAGCGAACCGATCAGACCGATGTTCGGGCCTTCAGGGGTCTCGATCGGGCACATGCGTCCGTAGTGGGACGGGTGCACGTCACGGACCTCGAAGCCGGCCCGCTCACGGGACAGACCACCCGGGCCAAGAGCCGACAGGCGGCGCTTGTGGGTGAGACCCGACAGCGGGTTGTTCTGGTCCATGAACTGCGACAGCTGGCTGGTGCCGAAGAACTCCTTGATGGAGGCGACGACCGGCCGGATGTTGATCAGGGTCTGCGGCGTGATGGCCTCGACGTCCTGGGTCGTCATCCGCTCACGCACGACGCGCTCCATACGAGCCAGACCCGTACGGACCTGGTTCTGGATGAGCTCGCCGACGTTACGCAGACGACGGTTGCCGAAGTGGTCGATGTCGTCGGTCTCGACGACGATCTCCCGGCCCGACTCGCCGGTCGTCTCGGTCTCGCCCGCGTGCAGCTTCACCAGGTACTTGATCGTCGCGATGATGTCATCGCTGGTGAGCACGCCGGCGTCCAGCGGCTCATCCGCGCCGAGCTTCTTGTTCACCTTGTAGCGGCCGACCTTCGCGAGGTCGTAGCGCTTCGGGTTGAAGTAGAGGTTCTCGAGCAGCGTCTGAGCAGCCTCGCGCGTGGGCGGCTCGCCCGGGCGCAGCTTGCGGTAGATGTCGAGAAGCGCGTCGTCCTGGCCCTGGGTGTGGTCCTTCTCCAGGGTGGCGCGCATGGACTCGTACTCGCCGAACTCCTCGAGGATCTGCTCGGTGGTCCAACCGAGAGCCTTCAGGAGAACGGTCACGGACTGCTTGCGCTTGCGGTCGATGCGGACACCGACCATGTCGCGCTTGTCGATCTCCATCTCCAGCCAGGCACCCCGGGACGGGATGATCTTCGAGGAGAAGATGTCCTTGTCGGACGTCTTGTCGATGGAGGAGTCGAAGTAGACACCCGGCGAGCGGACCAGCTGCGACACGACGACACGCTCGGTGCCGTTGATGACGAAGGTGCCCTTGTTGGTCATGAGCGGGAAATCGCCCATGAAGACCGTCTGGGACTTGATCTCGCCGGTCTCGTTGTTGGTGAACTCGGCGGTGACGAAGAGCGGCGCGGCGAACGTGAAGTCGCGCTCCTTGCACTCCTCGATCGAGTTCTTCGGGGGCTCGAAACGGTGGTCGCGGAACGTAAGCGACATCGACCCGGAGAAGTCCTCGATCGGTGAAATCTCCTCGAAGATTTCCTCCAGGCCGGACTTGGTGGGGACGTCTTGTCCACTGTCCAGAGCAGCCTCGACGCGAGCCTTCCAGGCGGCATTACCGAGGAGCCAGTCAAAGCTCTCGGTCTGCAGCGCGAGGAGGTTCGGAACCTCGAGGGGCTCCTTGATCTTTGCAAAAGAGATGCGCAGCGGGGCGGTGCTGGCGCCGTGGTTCGTATTCGCGGTCGAGGCGTTGCGCGAGGCGGCCAAGAGGGGGTCCTTCCGAGGGCTCGGACTCACTACGCGCGTACCGGTCCCAAAGTGGACACAATGACAGAAATCCCAGGTCAGGGAAGATCGGCCATCGGTGCTCAGATTGAGTATGCCCCTGGTGACGGGCAGGAGGCAGCTAACAGGCAGCGCAAAGGGTCAGTGTAGCCAAGTGCCACACTGATGTCCAGTCGGGGTTCTCAGAGACCCACGTTGCTCTCAACAGCTGTTCTCAACACCTATGCCTAGCCCTCGCGCGGGGTGCGCACTTCTTTACTGCCCTCTTCACTCTCGATCCATGCCTCGGATGCGGATCGATGTGACGACGCGTCCTGAGAATTGCGCGCCGCGTGCGGTTCGTCAAGGCCCCTCAGCCGGAACGAGGTCCCAGCGTTCCCCTCCGACCGCCCCAGAACGCCTGCTGGCGCCCCCTGAGAGGCGCACGGCGAAGATCACGATACTCGTCACCGGCGGAAGAGCAAGGCAGCCACTACGGGCACGCCAAAGGGCGACCACCCGAATGGGTGATCGCCCTTTGCGATGTGACATCTCCGCCTTGCGGCAGGGACGGTCCTGAGGAGTCAGATGACTCGCAGGGTCACTTGACCTCGACGGAGGCGCCGGCGCCCTTGAGGGACTCGGCAGCCTTCTCGGCGGCCTCCTTGGCGACCTTCTCGAGGACGGGCTTCGGGGCGCCGTCCACGAGGTCCTTGGCCTCCTTGAGGCCCAGGGAGGTCAGCTCACGCACGACCTTGATGACCTGGATCTTCTTCTCGCCGGCACCCGTGAGGATGACGTCGAACTCGTCCTGCTCCTCAGCGGCCTCGGCAGCGGGGCCGACGCCAGCGGGACCGGCAACGGCGACCGCGGCGGCGGCGGTGACGTCGAACTTCTCCTCGAACGCCTTAACGAACTCGGAGAGCTCGATGAGGGTGAGCTCCTCGAACTGGGCGAGCAGGTCTTCCTGGCTGAGCTTCGCCATGATGGCGTCCTTCCACTAATTCGGCAGGTGCCGGATGTATATGTCGGCGGGCGTACGTGGTGCCCGCTGGACCACCGAGTGGTTACTCGGCAGCCTCGGCGGGAGCCGGCGTACCGGCACCGCCCTGCTCGGCCTTCTTGGCGCGAAGCGCTTCCGCGGTGCGGACGAACTTCGACGGCAGAGCCTGGAAGAGCTGCGCAGCCTGAGTCTGCTTGCCCTTCATGGCGCCGGCCAGCTTGGCGAGCAGAACCTCGCGGGACTCGAGGTCCGCGAGCTTCTTGATCTCATCGGCGGACAGCGCCTTACCGTCAAGGACACCGCCCTTGATGATGAGGTTGGGGTTGTCCTTGGCGAAGTCACGAAGACCCTTCGCCGACTCCACCGGGTCACCGGTGATGAAGGCAACCGCCGTCGGACCCGAGAACAGGTCGTCCAGCGTGTCGATCCCGGCCTCGTTGGCCGCAATCTTGGTCAGCGTGTTCTTCACCACGGCGTACTGGGCGTTCTCACCGAGCGAACGACGCAGCGTCTTGAGCTGCGCCACGGTGAGACCCCGGTACTCGGTCAGCACAGCGGCGTTCGAGCTGCGGAACTGGTCCGTCAGCTCGGCTACCGCGGCAGCCTTGTCGGGCCTTGCCATGAGCGTCGGCCTCCTTCCGGGTGATGAGGACCGCTCAGAAGGAACCGGGAAAAACAAAACGCCCCGGCACAAGTGCCAGGGCGTAGCTCAACCGCACGAAGTCCGGGAGCTTTCCACAGTCACCTGCGCAGGTCGTCCGTTCTTGACGGATCCTTCGGTCACCGGTCCCTCTTACGAGAGCACAGCAACGACCAGCGGTCTTTGGCTTCTTCAGGAGAGTACGCGACCCGGGGCGCGCGGAGCAAATCCGTCCCGGTTCGAGTAGTGCGGGAGGTTTGGAACCCGGGTGTCCGGGCCCCGTTCGGCCACAGCCCCCGCCCCTGCGCGTACGAGGACGGGCCCCGTACCTCAAAAGGTACGGGGCCCGTCGGAATGCCGTGACGCGGCTACCGGGTGAGCACGGGGGCTCAGACGGAGGCCGGGTCCTCCTCGACGAGGAGGTTGCGCACGCGGTTGGAGTCCAGCGGGATGCCGGCACCCATCGTCGTGCTCATGACCGCCTTCTTGATGAAGCGGCCCTTGGCGGCGGACGGCTTCAGACGGAGGATCTCCTCCAGCGCCGCGGCGTAGTTCTCGACCAGCTTCGTGTCATCGAAGGAAACCTTGCCGATGATGAAGTGCAGGTTCGAGTGCTTGTCGACGCGGAACTCGATCTTGCCGCCCTTGATGTCGTTGACAGCCTTGACGACATCGGGGGTGACGGTGCCGGTCTTCGGGTTCGGCATCAGACCACGCGGACCGAGCACGCGGCCCAGGCGGCCGACCTTGCCCATGAGGTCCGGAGTGGCGACGACGGCGTCGAAGTCCAGACGGCCCTTCGCCACCTCGTCGATGAGCTCGTCGGCGCCGACGATGTCGGCGCCCGCGGCTTCCGCGGCCGCAGCACGGTCACCGGTCGCGAAGACCAGGACCCGGGCGGTCTTGCCGGTGCCGTGCGGGAGGTTCACGGTGCCACGGACCATCTGGTCGGCCTTGCGAGGGTCAACGCCCAGGCAGAACGCGACCTCGATGGTGCCGTCGAACTTGGTGGCGGCGGTGTCCTTGGCGATACGGACGGCCTCGAGCGGGGCGTAGGTGCGCTCCCGGTCGATCTTTGCGTCCGCAGCGCGGAGGTTCTTGCTGCGCTTCACTTCTACTCCTGTGGTTTCAGAGTGTGGAGTCGTGGTGCGGACCAGCGCTTGGTCCTACCACTGAGGGCTTGAAGGGCTGGATCAGCCTTCGACCGTGATGCCCATGGAACGGGCGGTGCCAGCGATGATCTTCGACGCGGCGTCGAGGTCGTTGGCGTTCAGGTCGGGGAGCTTCGTCGTGGCGATCTCGCGGACCTGGGCAGCCGTCAGCTTGGCAACCTTGGTCTTGTGCGGCTCGCCGGAGCCCTTGTCCACACCCGCGGCCTTGAGGATCAGCTTGGCGGCCGGCGGAGTCTTCGTGATGAAGGTGAAGGAGCGGTCGTCGTAGACCGTGATCTCCACCGGCACGACCATGCCACGCTGCGACTCGGTCGCCGCGTTGTAGGCCTTGCAGAACTCCATGATGTTGACGCCGTGCTGGCCCAGTGCGGGGCCGACCGGCGGAGCCGGGTTGGCCGCACCGGCGTTGATCTGGAGCTTGATAAGCCCCGTGACCTTCTTCTTCTTGGGAGGCATTGCTCTCTCCGGGTCCTAGTGAGAGTTTTTCGCCGACATCCGGTCATCCGGATGCAGGCATACCGCACAACGATAACGGGTATAGCTGCGCGACCAAAAACGAGCAGGTCAGACGGCTGCGAGAGCCTGTCTGACCTGCTCGGTAGGCATGTGTCCAGAAACCTGCGAAAGCTGCTAGTTCTTCTGGATCTGGTCGAAGCTGAGCTCGACCGGAGTCTCGCGACCGAAGATCTCGACGAGGCCCTTGACCTTCTTCGAGTCGGCGTTGATCTCGTTGATCGTCGCCTGGAGCGTCGCGAACGGGCCGTCGGTGACGGTGACCGAGTCGCCCACCTCGAAGTCCAGCACCTGGACCTCGACCTTGCGGGACGGAGCCGGCTTGCCCTCGGCCTCGGCGGCCTCGCGGGCTGCCTTCTCCTCGGCCTCGGGGGCGAGCATCTTCACGATCTCGTCGAGGGTCAGCGGGTACGGGTCGTAGGCGTTGCCCACGAAGCCGGTGACGCCGGGGGTGTTGCGGACAACGCCCCAGGACTCGTTCGTCAGGTCCATGCGCACCAGGACGTAACCCGGGAGCTTGTTCTGACGGACGTTCTTCCGCTCACCGTTCTTGATCTGAACGATCTCTTCCTCGGGGACTTCCGCCTGGTAGACGAACTCCTCGACGTTGAGCGAGACGGCGCGCTGTTCGAGGTTGGCCTTCACGCGCTTCTCGTAACCGGCGTACGTGTGGATGACGTACCACTCACCGGGGAGAGTGCGGAGCTCCTCGCGCAGGGCGGTGACGGGGTCGACGGGGGCGGCCGGCTCGGCCTCTTCCTCGTCGGCGCTCTCGTCGTCGGCGCTCTCGTCGTCGGCGCTCTCGTCGTCGGCGCTCTCGTCGTCGGCGGCCTCGGCCACCTCTTCGTCGGCGAGCTCTGCGTCGGACTCCTCGTCCGCGGACTCTTCAGCGTCGGACTCGACGGCTACGGCGCCCTCCTCGGAGGGCTCGCCCGCGGCTTCGTCGGCAGCTTCGGCCTGGTCGGGCTCCACGGAATCCGCCGCCTCAACGATGTCGAGCTCGTCTTCGGCGGACTCGACGGCGTCCACCGTAGGTTCGGCGGCGTCGTTCAGGTTCGGGTCAGACACGATGGCTGCTTCTTCCTGGATACAAATGGGTGGAACATGCGAAAGGGGCGCCGGTGAGGCGCCCTCCGCGGGATCAGCCGAAGACGTACTTGATGACCCGCGCGAATCCGAAGTCAATCACGGTAACGAGGCCGATCATGACGACTACGAACACAATCACCACGGATGTGTACGTCGTCAGCTGATTGCGGGTCGGCCAGACGACCTTGCGCAACTCGGCGACGATCTGGCGGTAGAACAGCGCGAGACGGCCCAGGGGGCCCTTCTTTCCGCGCTTACCGCCCTTCCGAGTCTTCTTCTTCGACTCGGGGACTTCATCCTCGGCATCAGGCATGTCGATGGAGCCCACGGCGTCCGTCACGCTACTCACCTGATTCCGGGTCGTGGCCGTGCCGCGCCCGGGGGAGCCGCACGACTGTGCAATGAAGTACGTACATGCGCACACATCCTGGCGAAGATGTGTGTAGCAGGGCCGGAGGGACTTGAACCCCCAACCGCTGGTTTTGGAGACCAGTGCTCTACCAATTGAGCTACGACCCTTTGTGGTTTCCACCAACCTACCGCATCCCTCCCGGATGGACCGGGCGCGAGAACGGTGTGACTGGTGAAGGCCAACGACAGGTGAGTGTACGTGCTCAGGGCCGCTGCGTCGAACAGATAGGAACCGACCGGTCCTGTCCGCATGTTGTCCGAGTGGTGTCCGGTCCCTGAAACCCGTGTGCCGACGCCATTTCCGGTCTGGGACCATGGGCGTCATGAGCGCTGCAACTTCTCCCTCCGAGCGTCGGGTCTCCGCCCGCATCGGTGCGATTTCCGAGTCCGCGACCCTCGCCGTCGACGCCAAGGCCAAGGCCCTGAAGGCCGCCGGCCGTCCGGTGATCGGCTTCGGCGCCGGTGAGCCCGACTTCCCGACGCCCGACTACATCGTCGAAGCCGCGGTCGAGGCATGCCGCAACCCGAAGTACCACCGCTACACCCCGGCAGGCGGGCTCCCGGAGCTCAAGGCCGCCATCGCAGAGAAGACGCTGCGCGACTCCGGCTACGAGGTCGACGCCTCCCAGGTCCTGGTGACCAACGGCGGCAAGCAGGCCATCTACCAGGCCTTCGCCGCGATCCTCGACCCGGGCGACGAGGTCATCGTCCCGGCCCCCTACTGGACCACCTACCCGGAGTCCATCCGTCTCGCCGGCGGTGTCCCCGTCGAGGTGGTGGCCGACGAGACCACCGGCTACCGGGTCTCCGTCGAGCAGCTCGAAGCGGCGCGCACCGAGCGCACGAAGGTCGTCCTCTTCGTCTCGCCGTCCAACCCGACCGGCGCCGTCTACAGCGAGGCCGACGCCGAGGCGATCGGCCGCTGGGCCGTCGAGCACGGCCTGTGGGTGCTGACCGACGAGATCTACGAGCACCTCGTTTACGGCGACGCCACGTTCACCTCGCTCCCGGCGATCCTTCCCGAGCTGCGCGACAAGTGCATCGTGGTCAACGGTGTCGCCAAGACGTACGCGATGACCGGCTGGCGCGTCGGGTGGATCATCGGCCCCAAGGACGTGGTGAAGGCCGCGACCAACCTGCAGTCGCACGCCACCTCGAACGTCTCCAACGTGGCCCAGATCGCCGCGCTGGCCGCCGTTTCCGGGAACCTGGACGCGGTCGCCGAGATGCGCACCGCCTTCGACCGCCGCCGCCAGACCATCGTGCGGATGCTCAACGACATCGACGGCGTCGTGTGCCCGGTGCCCGAGGGCGCGTTCTACGTGTACCCCTCGGTGAAGGCGCTGCTCGGCAAGGAGATCCGCGGCAAGCGTCCGGCCACCTCGGTCGAGCTCGCGGCGCTCATCCTGGACGAGGCCGAGGTCGCCGTTGTACCGGGTGAGGCATTCGGTACGCCGGGCTATCTGCGACTGTCGTACGCGCTCGGTGACGCGGACCTCGCCGAGGGTGTCACGCGGCTCCAGAAGCTGCTGGGCGAGGCCAAGGACTGATTGCCCTCTCGTCGAAACAGGCAGACCCCCGGCTCCGAGCCGGGGGTCTGCTTTTTTGTTCGAGGGGCAATCCAAGAGAGAAAGCGGCTACCGCGACGACCCGCCCGTACGGCAGGATCTTGGGATGGAGCGTGATGTACGTCTGTTGCCCAAGGCCCACCTGCACCTGCACTTCACCGGGTCGATGCGGCCAACGACCCTGCTCGAACTCGCCGACAAGTACGGCGTGCGTCTGCCCGAGGCGCTGACCGGGGGTGAGCCACCGAGTCTGCGGGCGACGGACGAGCGCGGCTGGTTCCGTTTCCAGCGCCTCTACGACATCGCCCGGTCCTGTCTGCGGTCGCCTGAGGACATCCAGCGGCTCGTGCGCGAGGCTGCCCAGGAGGACGTCGCGGACGGCTCGGGGTGGCTGGAGATCCAGGTCGACCCCACCTCGTACGCCCCGCTGCTGGGCGGGCTGATTCCGGCGATCGAGATCATCCTCGACGCCGTGGACTCCGCGGCGCGGGACACCGGGCTCGGCATCCGGGTCGTGATCGCGGCCAACCGCATGAAGCATCCGCTGGACGCGCGGACGCTGGCGCGGCTGGCCGTGCGGTACGCGGACCGAGGCGTCGTCGGCTTCGGGCTCTCCAACGACGAACGCCGCGGCATGGCCCGTGACTTCGACCGGGCCTTCGCCATCGCCCGCGAGGGCGGGCTGCTCGCGACCCCGCACGGCGGCGAACTCTCCGGGCCTTCGAGCGTGCGGGACTGCCTGGACGACCTCGAAGCGTCCCGTATCGGGCACGGCGTGCGGGCCGCCGAGGATCCGCGGCTGCTGCGCAAGCTGGCGGAGAGCGGGGTGACCTGCGAGGTCTGCCCGGCCTCCAATGTGGCGCTCGGGGTCTACGAGAAGCCGATGGACGTCCCCATTCGGACCCTGTTCGAAGCGGGGGTGCCGATGGCGCTCGGCGCGGACGACCCGCTGCTCTTCGGCTCCCGGCTGGCCGCCCAGTACGACCTCGTACGGCGGCACCACGCCTTCACCGACGAGGAGCTGGCCGAGCTGGCGCGGCAGTCCGTACGGGGGTCGGCGGCGCCGGCGGACGTACGGGAGAAGCTGCTCGGCGGGATCGACGACTGGCTCAGCTGATTCCGCGCAGCAGGGTACGGGCGAGCGAGGCGGCGAATGCGTCCAGCGGCTGCGGTGGTGTGCCGCCGGGGGCCATGTCGTAGGCGAAGGCGCGCTGGGAGCAGGCCCCGATGAGCAGGGACGCGGCCGCGTAGGTGTCCGCTTCGGCGTGGATGCGGCCCGCCTTCTGCTCGGCGCGGAGGTAGGCGTCGACGCCCTGGATCGGCTTGTGCGGGCCCGTGTCCATCTCGCGCATGGCGGCTTCGTGGCGGCGCTTGAGCTGGGGTTCGGCGTACAGGGACGCGGCCATCGGGAACGTCTGCTCGTAGAAGAGTGCGGCCCGGCGGGCGATCTCGGTCAGATTCTCCTCGACGGTGCCCTCGCCCGGCTCGGCGGTGAGGTGGCTCAGGAGGGTGCCGAGCCTGGGGAGCCGCTCGGCGAGCACGGTCACGAAGAGCTCTTCCTTGCTGCTGAAGTACTTGTACAGCGCCGCCTCGGAGCAGCCCGCCGCCTTCGCGATCTCCTTGGTCGTCGCGCGTGCGAGACCGATGCCGAGCATGAGCTCGTGGGCGGCCTCGACGATGCGGACGCGGGCCGGCTTCTGCTCCATGCGTGCTCCAACCAACCTTGACGAGCGGTGAGTGTCCACTCACTCTAGAGGTGAGTGAATACTTACCCACCCACACCCATCTGGAAGGCGTGCCATGAGACTCACAGTGTTCGGGGCCACGGGAGCCATCGGCCGGCAGCTCGTGCGGCAGGCGTCGGAGGCGGGGCACGAGGTGACGGCCGTGGTCCGAGACCCCGCCCGGCTGCCGGAGGGGCTGAGCGCGGCGGACCTCCACGCGGTTGTGCGGCTCGACGACGCGGAGGCGGTACGCGGGGCGGTGGCGGGACGGGACGCCGTGCTCTCGGGCCTCGGCTCGCGCGGCCGGAAGGCCGACGGGGTCGCCGAGCGGCTGACCGGGCAGGTGCTGCGGGCCATGGAGGCCGAGGGCGTACGGCGGCTGCTGGTGGTGAGCGCGGCGCCGGTCGGCCCGGAGGCGGCGGACGAACCGCTGCTGGACCGGGCGATGCGCAAGGCGATCGGGGCGGTCCTCAAGGAGGTGTACGCCGATCTGACGCTGATGGAGGCCGCGTTGGCGCGCAGTGCGACGGACTGGACGTCCGTACGTCCGCCGAAACTGACCGAGGGGCCGCGCACGGGGACGTACCGGACGGTCGTGGGCGGTACGCCCCGCAGTGGCCGGTCCATCTCGCGGGCCGATGTGGCGCACGCGATGCTGGCGCTGATCGACGATCCGGCGGCGGTGAAGCAGGGCGTGGGCGTGGCCTATTGAGCGAGCCGCGCCCTACAGGCTGACGCCGACCGTCACGGGCTCGTTGACGAGCGTGACACCGAACGCCTCGTGGACGCCGGCCACGACGTCGCGGGCGAGGGCCAGGAGGTCTTCGGTGGTCGCGTCGCCCCGGTTGGTGAGGGCGAGCGTGTGCTTGGTGGAGATACGGGCCGGTCCCACGCCGTACCCCTTGGTGAAGCCGGCCTTGTCGATCAGCCAGGCCGCGGAGGTCTTGGTGCCGCCGTCGGCCGCAGGAAAGGCGGGCGGCGTCACGGCGTCGCCCAGGCGGTCCTTGGCGCGGGCGAGGAACGCCTCGTACTGCGCCGGGCCGAGGATGGGGTTGGTGAAGAAGGACCCGGCCGACCAGGTGTCGTGGTCCTCGGGGTCGAGGACCATGCCCTTGCCCGCGCGGAGCCGGAGGACCGTTTCCCGGGCAGCCGTCGCGGGAACGCGCTCGCCCTGCTCCACGCCCATGGCGCGTGCCGTCTCGGGGTACCGCAGGGGGGCGGACAGGCCGCCGGCGTCCTCCAGCTCGAAGCGGACGCGGAGCACCACGTAGCGGTCGGGTTCGGCCTTGAAGCGGCTGTGCCGGTACGAGAAGGCGCACTCGGCGTTCGCGATGGTGACCGTTTCGCGGGTGCGGCGGTCGTAGGCGACGACCTCCGAGATGGTGGAGGACACCTCCTGGCCGTACGCACCGACGTTCTGGATCGGTGTCGCGCCGGCGGAGCCCGGAATTCCGGCGAGGCACTCGATGCCCGCGAGGCCCGCCTCGACCGTGCGGGTGACGGCGTCGGTCCAGACCTCACCGGCGGCCAGCTCCAGCGTCGTACCGGACAGGGCGAAGCCCTTCGTCGCGATACGCAGCGCGGTGCCCTCGAAGCCCTTGTCGCCGATGACCAGATTGGAGCCGCCGCCGATCACCAGGAGCGGGGTGGCCGTCTCGTCGGCCTCGCGCACGGCGGTGACCACCTCGGCGTCGGTGGTGGCCGTGAGGAGGCGGGTCGCGGGTCCGCCGAGCCGGAAGGTGGTCAGGGGGGCGAGGGGGGCGTCGTGGAGTTCCTGCACGGGGACAAGAGTACGGTCCGCGGCCCCACCGCTCGGGCGGGGCCACGGACCGTACAGGCGGAGCGGCCGGTCAGGCGGCGACAGGGGTCCGGTCCTCGGCCGGCTCGGGGTCCGGGGTCGCGGCGGTGCGGCGGCCGGGGATCAGCAGGGCGACGAGCGCGGCCAGGGCCACCGCTCCGGCGCCGATCCAGAGGGCCGGAACGGTCCCGTCCGAGAACCCCTGGGGGGATTCGTACCCGCCCTGGGCGGCGAAGACGGACCCGAGCACGGCGACGCCGAGCGCGCCTCCGACCTCCCGCAGCGCATTGTTGGCCCCGGAGGCGATGCCCTGCTCGCCGCTCCGGACGCTGGACATCACGAGGCTGGCGGCGGGCGCGAAGTACATCGCCATGCCGATGCCGCCGATGATCAGGCCCGGCAGCTGGGCTGCGTAACTCACATCGGGGGCGAGGACCGTCGCGAAGAGCCCGAGGCCGAGTGCCTGGAGGGCGAGCCCGGTCACGACGACGGGGCGGCCGCCGTAGCGGTCGGAGAGATATCCGGCTATCGGGGCGACCAGCATCGGCATCCCGGTCCACGGAAGCATCCGGAGACCGGCCTCGGTGGGCGAGTAGCCGAGCGCGCTCTGCAGGAACTGGCTGAGCAGGAAGATCGACCCGAACATCCCCAGGAACATCAGCAGGCTGGCGATATTGATCCCGAAGAAGGCGCGGTCGCGGAACAGCCGCATGGGGAGCATCGGGTTCTTCGCCGTGAAGCCGTGGTGCACGAACCCGGCCAGGAGTGCGGTCCCCACGAGCAGGCCGGTCAGGACGGTGGGGCTGGTCCAGCCGTCTCCGGTGGCGCTGACCAGCGCGTAGACGATGCCGAAGAGTCCGCCGCTGACGAGAAGGGTGCCGGGGACGTCGAGCCGGGAGTTCGGGGCGTACGACTCACGGAGGCGCAGCCGGGCCACCGGGAGCAGGATCAGTCCGATCGGGACGTTCAGCCAGAAGATCCACTGCCAGGAGATGTGCTCCGTGAGGCTGCCGCCGATGAGCGGCCCGCTGGCGACGGCGAGGCCGGTGACGGCGCCGAAGATGCCGAGGGCCATGCCACGCCGGGCGGCCGGGACGGCGGCGGTGAGCAGGGTGAGGGTCAGCGGCATCATGATCGCCGCGCCGATGCCCTGGACCGCGCGGAAGGCGATGAGTTCGTTGATCCCCGGTGAGAGGGCGGCCGCGGCGGAGGCGCCGGTGAAGACGGCGAGGCCCACCAGGAAGAGCCGGCGGCGGCCGAACCGGTCGCCGAGTGCGGCGCCGGTCATCAGCAGGACGGCGAAGGTGAGTGTGTAGGCGTTCACCGTCCATTCGAGCTCTTCGAGTCCGCCGCCGAGGCTGTCGCGGATGGACGGCAGCGCGGTGGTCACGACGAGGTTGTCCAGAGCGGCCATGAAACTGGCGACACTGGTGATGACGAGGGCCCAGACCGCTCGCGAGCGGTCTGATCTGTGCTGGTCCACTGCTCCCCCTGAGGATTAGTTATCAATGACTAACTTTTCTGGGCAGGAAACCGGGCAGAGCCCCGGGCCGCACTGTTCAGGCGATCGGCCTGGTGTCGCCGTAGAACCCCGACCAGACCCGGTGCTCGGCCGGGAAGCCGAGCGAGGCCAGTGTGTTGATGAGCATCCCGTACGCGAAGAACGACGTCGTCTCCTCGATGTCGGCACCGAGAGCGAGGTGGACCTCGTCCCACATCCCGACCCAGGCGGTGCGCACCGCGTCCCCGAACCCGTGATCCCCCGCAGCCCTGGCACTCGCCACGGCCGCGTACGTCTGCATCTGCATCTGGAGCTTGTCGGGGTCGCTGACGATGAGCCGCTGGTACGCGGCGCCCATCGCCGAGACCGCCGCCTCGCCCTCCAGCCCCTCGGCGGCATCCATGAACACCCTCCGGGTGTCCTCCAGGCAGCGCTCGGAAGCGGCGAGGAACATGGCCTGCTTGTTCGGGAAGAGGCGGAAGAGGTACGGCTGCGAGACGCCCACCCGCTTGGCGATCGCCTCCGTGGAGGTGCCGTTGTAACCCCCGCGGGCGAACTCGGTGATCGCCGCCCGCACGACGCTCTCGCGCCGGTCCTCCGCACTCATCCTTGCCATGAAGCTAAGTTATTGCTCAATCACTAACTTGGCAAGTGGGTACCCGGAACGCAGTAAGGGGCGCCCCTCCAGGAGGGACGCCCCTTACTCACAGCTACGAGACTCAGGCGAGCCGGACCACGGCGCGGGACATGCCCAGCACCTTCTTGCCGTCGCTCATGGCCGTCAGATCGACCCGCACCTGGTTGTCGCCCAGCAGAGCGGCCACCTTGCCACTGACCTCGACCAGCGCACCCTTGTCGTCGTTGGGGACGACGACCGGCTTGGTGAAGCGCACCCCGTACTCGACGACGGCTCCGGGGTCGCCGACCCAGTCCGTGACCACGCGAATCGCCTCGGCCATGGTGAACATGCCGTGCGCGATCACATCCGGCAGGCCGACCTCGCGCGCGAACTTCTCGTTCCAGTGGATCGGGTTGAAGTCACCGGAGGCGCCCGCGTACTGCACCAGCGTCGCGCGGGTGACCGGGAAGGACTGCGCCGGCAGCTCCGTACCGACCTCGACCGACTCGTAAGAGACCTTGGCCGTCATCACGCCTCCTCGGCGGCGCGGGCCACCAGCTTCGTCCAGGCGGTCACCACGTGCTCGCCGGCCTCGTCGTGGACCTCGCCGCGGATGTCCACGATGTCGTTGCCCGCGAGGGACTTGATGCCCTCGATCGTCGAGGTGACCGTCAGCCGGTCCCCCGCCCGCACCGGACGCACGTACGCGAACTTCTGGTCCCCGTGCACCACACGGCTGTAGTCCAGCCCCAACTGCGGGTCCCTGACAACATCTCCCGCGGCCTTGAACGTGATGGAAAAGACGAAAGTCGGCGGGGCGATCACATCGGCGTGACCGAGCTCTGCCGCGGCCTGCGGATCGGTGTACGCGGGATTCGCGTCGCCCACTGCCTCGGCGAACTCACGGATCTTCTCGCGGCCGACCTCGTACGGCGCGGTGGGCGGATAGGTCCGCCCCACGAAGGTCTGGTCGAGCGCCATGGGCTCGCTCCCTCCTGGTGTAAAGACGAATGGGCCGCAGTGCGGCCCTCGCAAACGACACGAGGCCGCCCCCAATGGGGACGGCCTCGTGTACGAGCCTGTTTAGCGGGTTTCGCGGTGCGCGGTGTGCGAGTTGCAGCGCGGGCAGTGCTTCTTCATCTCAAGACGGTCCGGGTTGTTACGCCGGTTCTTCTTGGTGATGTAGTTCCGCTCCTTGCACTCCACGCAGGCCAGCGTGATCTTCGGGCGGACGTCGGTGGCAGCCACGTGAGTGCTCCTTGGACGGACGGATGGACGGATGAACGCAAAAAAGAGTAGCCGATCGAAGGACCGACCCCACAATCGGCTACCGTAAGTAGCGGTGACCGGACTTGAACCGGTGACACAGCGATTATGAGCCGCTTGCTCTACCGACTGAGCTACACCGCTTTGATGACGAGTTCCCCCGCCGAAGCAGGGTTTCCCGATCACCAGAGCCCCAATGCGGAATCGAACCGCAGACCTTCTCCTTACCATGGAGACGCTCTACCGACTGAGCTATTGGGGCGAGCGATGAAGACATTACACGGTCTGTCGCCGTCGCCCAAATCCGTTTCCATGGCCTTCTTCCCGGCGCCGACCGGACCCGCGTCCGACCCCTTGATCAGGCCCCTGACCAGGGCCTTGAGCAGGCTCTTGATCGGACAGTCGTACAAGGCGTCGACCCGTGTGACGGACAGCGTCCCGACCGGCACACGGACCACTCCGCTCCCTGCCGTTCACATCGGCCCCGTACGCCCCACCAGGCCACGCCGGTACGACTATTTCGCTCCTCATCGAAGCGAACCGGCCACCGCCCTAGGCTCGACTCACTCTGTGTGATCTTGACCCGTCTTCAGGAGCGCGATGCCCGACAGCCAGCCGCGGCGGCCCGACGACAGCGCTGCCGACGGCGCCGGCGCGGCCGGCCCCGCGAGCAGCCCCGACGCCGGCGCGACTCCCGACGCAGCGCTCGTGCTGTGCGGCGCCAGGCTCACCGACGGCCGCATCGTGGACGTACGGCTCAGTGGCGGCCGTATCGAAGCCGTCGGCACCGCGGGCAGCCTGACCGCCCGGGGCCCCCGTGTGGACCTGCGTGGCTACCTGCTGCTGCCGGCACCCGCCGAGCCTCACGCGCACAGCGACACGGCGCTCACCGCCGACAGCGCCGGGCCGGACAGCCCGGGCCCCGCGTCCCATCTCGCCGAGGACATCCAGCGCCGCGCCACCGAGGCGGCCCTGCTCCAGGTCGGCCACGGCGCGACCGCACTGCGCTCCCACGTACGCATCGGGGACGTCCAGGGGCTCGCCCCGCTCGAAGCCGTCCTCCAGGCCCGGCGCGCACTGCGCGGGCTCGCCGACCTCACTCCAGTCGCCGTACCCCGCCTGCTCACCGGCATCGCGGGCGCCGGCAACCTCGCCATGCTGCGCGACGCCGTGAAGATGGGCGCGGGCGTGGTCGGCGGCTGCCCCGACCTCGATCCCGACCCGGCCGGTTACGCCGAAGCCGTCCTGGAGATCGCCGCCCAGCACGGCTGCCCCGTCGATCTGCACACGGACAGTGACGATCCGGCGCGGCTGGCCCGGCTCGCCGCCATGGCCGGCGGGCTGCGTCCCGGCGTCTCCATCGGTCCCTGCGGGGGCCTGTCGCAGCTGCCCCTCGAAGCCGCCGTCCGTGCCGCCGACCAGCTGGCGGCCACCGGAGTGACCGTCATCTGCCTCCCCCAGGGCGGCTGTTCCGGTGCCGAGCGCCGGGGCGCCGCGCCCGTACGGCTGCTGCGGGCCGCCGGAGTCCGGGTCGCGGCGGGCAGCGGGGCGCTGCGGGACGTCGCCAACCCCGTAGGCCGCGGCGACCCCCTCGAAGCCGCGTACCTCCTGGCCTCCCAGCACGGCCTGCGCGCCGAGCACGCCTACGAGGCCGTCTCCGCGGCCGCCAGGGCGGCCATGGGGCTGCCCGAGGTACGCGTCGAGGCGGGCTTCCCCGCCGAGCTGCTGGCGGTGCGCGGGGAACGGCTCTCGGGCGTGCTCTCCCTCGCGTACAGCAGGATCGTGATCCACCGGGGCCGGGTGGTCGCGCGGACCAGCGCGGTGCGCGAGTACTGCGACTCGGAAGCGGCCGTCGCGCTCGACCTCCCCCGCCAGGGCCGTGTCGAGAAGGGCCCACCTTCGGGTGGTGCCCGCACACCGGATGACGGGCCCGGCAGGGGTCCCGGCAGCGGCTCGTGAGCACGGCCGCCCGGCGCGGCGTACGGTCGGGAGCATGCGCATTGTCATCGCAGGTGGACATGGTCAGATCGCGCTGCGGCTGGAGCGGCTGCTCGCTGCGCGCGGAGACGAAGCGGTCGGAATCATCCGCAATCCCCAACAAGCCGACGACCTCCGCGAAGCGGGTGCCGAACCGGTCGTCCTCGATCTGGAATCGGCTTCCGTAGAGGAGACCGCGGAGGTGCTGCGCGGCGCGGATGCCGTGGTCTTCGCCGCGGGGGCGGGCCCGGACAGCGGCAGCGCCCGCAAGGACACCGTCGACCGGGGAGCGGCGGTGCTCTTCGCCGACGCCGCGGAACGGGCGGGCGTGCGGCGC
Organism: Streptomyces sp. NPDC057136; assembly: GCF_042670885.1. NCBI lineage: Bacteria > Bacillati > Actinomycetota > Actinomycetes > Kitasatosporales > Streptomycetaceae > Streptomyces > Streptomyces sp. NPDC057136. Next base: position 102,457 of record NZ_JBHUUV010000019.1, on the reverse strand, counting down.
TACGTGGTGGTTTCGTCCATGGGTGCCGATGCCGGCCACCCGGGCGACGAGGTGTTCGACATCTATCTGCGCGCCAAGGGTGCCGCCGACGACTACGTACGTTCCCGGCCCTCACTGGACTGGACGATCCTGCGCCCCGGCATGCTCACGAACGACGCAGGCACCGGCCAGATCCTGCTGGCGGCCTCGACCGGCCGCGGCCCCGTCCCGCGCGACGACGTGGCGGCCTCGCTCCTGGAGCTCCTGGACACTCCGGCCAGCGCGGGCCTCACGCTGGAGCTCATCTCCGGGAACGTGCCGCTGACGGTCGCGGTGAAGGACATCGCGGGCAACTGACGGGCCACTGAGCACGCAAGGCGTGGACGTCCGTTCGGTAGTCGCTTACTCGCCCATGGCGGAGATGCGCGTAAAGGTCCTCTGCGAGCCCGGAGAACGCTTCGACGCAGCGGTCGGCCCCGTTCACTCAGCGGTGCCGGTGACTGAGACGTAAGACCGGAATAGAGTTGTAAAAGGTAGCAGGAACGACATCTGGGAGGCCGTCGTGAAGGCTCTCCGCTTTGTAGTCGAACCGGACGAGGGCAAGTCGATCTGGCTCGGAGGCATCGGGGTCGATTTCAAGATTTGGGCTGAGGAGACCGGTAACCAGTTCTCGATCGTCGAGCACCCGATCGAGCCGGGCCGTCTCGTACCGCCGCATCTGCACAGCCGTGAAGACGAGTTCTCATACGTCCTGCAGGGCCAGGTCGGTGCACGGGTGGGCGACCAGGAGGCCACGGCAGGTCCGGGCTCGTACATCCTCAAGCCGCGCGGGATCCTGCACACCTTCTGGAACGCCGGACCGGAACCGGCGAGGATCCTGGAAATCCTCTCCCCCGCAGGCTTTGAGCGATTCTTCGATGAGATGGGCACGATCGCCGAGACGGCGGCCGATCCTGCAGAGTTCGTCCAACGGCGCGCCGAGCTGGGCAAACAGTACGGTCTCGAGTTCTCGGACAAGTGGGTCGCTGAACTGACCGACAGGTACCAACTCAAGCTCATCGGTGAGTAACCGCTCCGATCCACCTTGAAGCGCCGGAGAAGCAGGGCAACACGCTCAACCGGTGCGCCTTCAAGGTGGGGCGCTTCGTGCGTGGGGCGACCTTGCCCGGCACGAGGTGGAAGCGGCCTTACAAAGGGCTGGAGAGGCCCGGGAACTCACCGCTACCGACTGACCGCGCCACCATCCGCAGCGCTCTGGACAGCTCCATCCGCAGCGTCCGGCCCCGGGAGACGGCACGTACTACGCGGCTGGGGCGTGCTGCGACTACGTGAGACCCCGGCCCCGATCAGGGTCCGCGTGGACAACAGCGGCGGCTCACGACCGGCGCGGGCTCAAGGCGACCGCCCCCGGAATGCGATACGCGCCGTGCCGATACCCCAGACCTGGTCGCCCTGCTCCGCTGACACATCGTCACCTACGGGGTGGCTCCCGATGGTCGGCCCTGACACCCGCCCAGCAGGTTCCTCGCCGGCCAAGGGCCCGTACGACCTATGTCACACAGCAGTCTCGACCTGGCTCAGTTCGGGCGTGGAACCTCAGGTGATGGCACAGTGCGCCGGTTCTCTTCCGGGTCTGCGCCACATGTCTGGACAGCTCTGCAGCGACGGCGAACGCCCGGATCGAAGCAACACTGCGGGGCGGGAGGTGGCCAACCCCTGAGCGCTGCCCCACGCCTGCCCCGTAGAGGCCTATCGGGTGCCCCGGCCATGCAAAGGGCCCGTGATCAGCATTTCTGCTGGTCACGGGCCCCTTCGTTCCTGTGGCGGCGCCAGGGTTCGAACCTGGGTAGGCTGAGCCGGCAGATTTACAGTCTGCTCCCTTTGGCCACTCGGGCACGCCGCCTAGAACAGCGCCTAGGCAGTCCGTGAGGACCCCCTTGGCGACGACGTAAACGATACCTGATGACTGGGGGTGCTCCGCTACCCAGTTGATCAGCACTTGTGACGGGCCGGGATGACTAGGCTTGGGCGAACCCAAGCATTCGACGCAAGGAGCCACACGTCATGGCCGACTCCAGTTTCGACATCGTCTCGAAGGTCGAGCGGCAGGAGGTCGACAACGCCCTCAACCAGGCCGCCAAGGAGATCTCCCAGCGCTACGACTTCAAGGGCACGGGCGCCACGATCTCGTGGTCCGGCGAGAAGATCCTGATGGAGGCGAACGGCGAGGAGCGGGTCAAGGCCATCCTCGACATCTTCCAGTCCAAGCTGGTCAAGCGCGGTATCTCGCTGAAGTCCCTGGACGCGGGCGAGCCGCAGCTCTCCGGCAAGGAGTACAAGATCTTCGCCACGATCGAGGAAGGCATCTCCCAGGAGAACGCCAAGAAGGTGGCGAAGATCATTCGCGACGAGGGCCCCAAGGGCGTCAAGGCGCTCGTCCAGGGCGACGAGCTGCGGGTCAGCTCGAAGAGCCGGGACGATCTGCAGGCCGTCCAGTCGCTGCTGAAGGAGAAGGACCTCGACTTCGCGGTGCAGTTCGCGAACTACCGGTAGTGCGGTGACTGCCGTGCGGCAGTCGCGGACGGGGCGGGCGTGCCGGTCGGCGCGGTCGCCCCGTATTCGTTTCGGGTCGCGGACTATTGGAAGGCGGGGGCGTCGGATGTCATGTCCGAATACCGCCGGTCGTGAGGCGGCGCGGGTCGCAGACTCGGCAGGGCAGGAAGCGATACGGGCAAGGGAGCGTGACGGTCATGACGATGTACGCGAGGGTCGGCAGCCCGCTGGGTGAGCTGCTGCTCGTCGGCGAGCGGCCGGCCGGGGCAGCCGGTGACGCCTCCGGTGTTGCCCTGGTGTCGTTGTCCCTGCCGGGCCAGAAGGGCGGTTCGGCGGTCCAGGACGGCTGGCTCCACGCCCCGGAGGCGTTCGCCGGGATCGCCGGTCAGCTGGCGGCGTACTTCGACGGGCGGCTGACCCGCTTCGACATCAAGTACGCCGACGGTGTGGGCACGGACTTCCAGCGGCGTGTCTGGAAAGCGCTGGACTCGATTCCGTACGGGGAGACGGTGTCGTACGGCCATGTGGCCGAGCAGGTCGGGTCCCCGGGACCGGGAGTACGGGCCGTGGGGACGGCGATCGGGCGCAACCCGCTGCTGATCGTGCGTCCCTGTCACCGGGTCATCGGTGCGGACGGTGCTCTGCGTGGCTACGCGGGCGGCCTGGAGCGCAAGAAGCAGTTGCTGGGGCTGGAGGGCGCTCCGGTGACCGGACGGTGAACACAGTGCGCAGGATGACTCTTCTGCGCCGGTGACGGGTGGTGTCGCGGTGTCAGGTCTCTTCCCGCGGCCTCGGACCGTCCTCGCCCCGGGTGCCGTCCATGTGCCCGAGTGGCTTTCGGTGGAGCGACAGCGGGAGTTGGTCGAGGCGTGCCGGGAGTGGGCCCGGGGGCCCGTGCCCCTGCGGCACACGGTGCTGCCGGGTGGTGGGGTGATGTCGGTCCGGACGGTGTGCCTGGGGTGGCACTGGCAGCCGTACCGCTATTCCCGTACCGCCGATGACGTGAACGGTGCCCGGGTCGCCCCGTTCCCCGACTGGCTCGGCGAGTTGGGACGGGCGGCGGTGGCCGAGGCGTACGGGGACGAGGGTGCGGCCGAGGCGTACACACCGGACACGGCGCTGATCAACTTCTATGACGATGCCGCACGGATGGGCATGCATCAGGACAAGGAGGAGCGCTCCGGGGCTCCTGTGGTGTCGCTGAGCATCGGCGACCGGTGCGTGTTCCGCTTCGGGAACACCGAGGACCGTGGACGTCCCTACACGGACGTGGAGTTGGCCTCGGGTGATCTGTTCGTGTTCGGCGGCCCGTCGCGCTACGCGTTCCACGGGGTGCCCAAGGTGTATGCCGGGACAGCCGATCCCGCGAGCGGGATGCGCGGCGGCCGGCTCAATCTGACCCTGCGCGAGACCGGGCTGTAGGCGCGCGGCGAGTGGCTTCTAGCGGGTGGCGAACGGCTGGTCCGACCGGACGATCTCCTTGCCGAGCGGCATCAGGGAGATGGGGATGAGCTTGAAGTTCGCGATACCCAGCGGGATGCCGATGATCGTGATGCACAGGACGATGCCCGTGAAGATGTGGCCGAGGGCGAGCCACCATCCGGCGAGGATCAGCCAGAGGACGTTCCCGACGCAGGAGGGGGCGCCCGCGTCCCGGCGGTCCACGACCGTGTAGCCGAAGGGCCAGAGGGCGTAGACGCCGATCCGGAACGCCGCCAGCCCGAACGGGATGCCGATGATCGTGATGCAGAGCAGGAGACCCGCGGCCAGGTAGCTGAGGAACATCCAGAAGCCGCAGAGAACCAGCCAAATGACGTTCAGAATTGTATTCACGGGCGATGACCTGCCATCTGCTCGAGTCGGGCGATACGTTCCGCCATCGGCGGGTGGGTCGAGAACATCTTGGACATGCCCCGGCCGGGGCCGAAAGGATTCGCGATCATCATGTGGCTCGCGGTCTCGATCTTCGGCTCGGGTGGCAGCGGAAGCTGCTTCGTCCCTGCATCGAGCTTACGCAGGGCGCTCGCCAGGGCAAGCGGGTCGCCGGTGAGCTGAGCTCCCGAGGCGTCCGCCTCGTACTCCCGGGAGCGGCTGACGGCGAGCTGGATCACCGTGGCCGCAAGCGGGCCGAGAATCATGATCAGCAGCATGCCGAAGAGCCCGGGGCCCTCGTCGTCGTTGGACCGGCCAATGGGAATCAGCCAGGCGAAGTTCACCAGGAACATGATGACGGAGGCGAGCGCTCCCGCGACGGAGGAGATCAGGATGTCGCGGTTGTAGACGTGGCTCAGCTCATGTCCCAGTACCCCTCGCAGCTCGCGTTCGTCGAGGATCTGGAGGATGCCCTCGGTGCAGCACACGGCCGCGTTGCGCGGATTGCGGCCCGTGGCGAACGCGTTGGGTGCCTGGGTCGGGGAGATGTAGAGCCTGGGCATGGGCTGTCGGGCGGCGGTCGAGAGCTCACGGACGATGCGATAGAGCTGTGGCGCCTCGAACTCGCTGACGGGCCTTGCCCGCATGGCGCGGAGCGAGAGCTTGTCGCTGTTCCAGTACGCGTAGGCGTTGGTGCCGATCGCGACGACAAGGGCCACGATCAGACCCGTACGCCCGAAGAAGCTGCCGATGACGATGATGAGTGCTGACAGGCCCCCGAGGAGTACGGCGGTTCTCAGCCCGTTGTGCCGGCGGTGCACGGTACGCCCTCCAGATGGTGCGGCAGGGGAACCCTTTGCCTGGTGGTGCTCCACTCCCCAGTGGAGCCTCCCGTACTGGTCAACGCCAGGCGAGGAGAGCTAGTTCCCTTGTGCGCGCGGGCGCAGGCATAGGCCGTCCGGGTGCCGGGGCGCTGCCTGTGCCGTGTTCGGAGGGCGTCGTCGCGACTGTCTCAGCGCTGGGCGGGAAGACCCGCGAGCGCCAGGGCCTCCTGGTCGGGCTCGACCTCGCTGGTGCAGTGACCGCAGCGGGAGGCGACGGCCGGGATCTCCGAGAAGCAGCGGGGGCAGTCACGCAGAGCGGCCTTGATGTCGGCCTTCGCCTCTTCCTCCTTGGCCGTGAAGCGGTTCTGGACCTTGGCCATGGGGAGGACGACGAGGAAGTAGAGGACCGCGGCGGTGATGAGGAAGGCGATGGCGGCGCTGATGAAGAGGCCGTACGGGAACTTCACACCGTCGGCGGTGAAGGTGGCCTTGCTGAAGTCTCCGGTCCCGCGGGTGAAGAGGCCGATCAGCGGGACGATGAAGGCGTTGCTGAAGCCGGTGACGACGGCCGTGAACGCCGCTCCGACGGCCAGGCCGATGGCCATCGAGATGACGTTCCCGCGCAGGATGAAGTCCTTGAACCCGTTCAGCACCGCTTTGCTCCTCTTGCTCAATACGTGACGTATGCAGGCAAGACCATGCCGTGTGCCGGCTGCTCCGGGCAAACCGATCTTGGACGGGCCGGAGGAGGGCGGGTCAGAAGAGGTTGACGGCGGCGAACCTGAGGACCAGCTGCGGGGCGCCGGAGAGGACGATGCCGACGACGGTGGTGAGGACGAGCGCGGTGGTGAGGGGGGCCGGGGCGCGGAGTCCCGGTTCGGCGGGGGCCTCTGTGCTGTCCTCGGTGGCCTCCGGGGCCCTGAAGAGGGTCGCGGTCCACTGGAGGTAGTAGTAGAGGGCGATCACGACGTTGATCGCCATCACGACCGCGAGCCAGCCGAGCCCCGCGTCCACGGCCGCCGAGAACACGGTGACCTTGGCGAAGAGGCCGATGATGCCGGGTGGCAGACCGGCCAGGCAGAGCAGGAAGAAGCCCATCGCGAGTGCGGCGAGGGGGCGGGTGGCGTACAGGCCGCGGTAGTCGGAGATCCGGTTGCCCGGGTGCGTACGGGCCACCAGGGCGGCCACCGCGAAGGCGCCGAGGTTCACGACGGCGTACATCAGGGCGTACGCGACGGTCGAGCCGATCTGTTCGTCGCTGGAGTACGCGGCGGCGGCGATCGGGACCAGGAGGTAGCCGGCCTGGGCGACGGACGACCAGGCGAGCAGGCGTACGGCGCTGCGGGCGCGGGTTGCGCTCTGGCGGAGGGCGGCGACGTTGCCGATCGTCATGGTGAGCGCGGCGAGGACGGCGACGGCCGGTCCCCAGACGTCGGCGTACGACGGGAACGCGATCACGGTGACGAGGATGAGGCCGGAGAAGCCGACCGCCTTGCCGACGACGGAGAGATACGCGGCGATGGGCAGCGGGGCGCCCACATAGGTATCGGGCACCCAGAAGTGGAACGGGGCGGCGGCCGTCTTGAACGCGAATCCGACGAGGGTGAGGACGACACCGGCCTTGGCGAGGGTGTCGAACTGGCCCGGCACGTCGTCGAGGCGGGCCGCGATCTCGGTGAGGTACATGGTGCCGGTCGTCGCGTACACGAAGCTGACGCCGAGGAGCATGACGGCGGTGGCGACGACGGAGGACAGGAAGAACTTCAGCGCCGCTTCGGAGGAACGCCGGTCGCCTCGCTTGATGCCGACGAGCGCGAACGCGGGGAGCGAGGCGACTTCGAGGGCGACGACGAGCGTGGCGAGGTCGCGGGCGGCGGGCAGGAGCGCGGCGCCGGCCGCGGAGGAGAGCAGGAGGAACCAGTACTCGCCCGCGGGGAGTTTGCGGGTGTCGTCGAGGGAGAGCAGCGCGGTGAGCAGGGCGCCGCCGAGTACGAGGGCCTGGATGACCAGGGCGAAGTGATCGGCGGTGTAGCTGCACGCGTCGTTGGGGCCGGTGACGCAGAACGTGGAACGGTCGCCGGCGCGCAGCGGTACGAGGAAGGCGAGAGCTGCGACGAGTCCCGCGATGGACGCGTACCCGAGGAGCGGCTTGTGCCGTTCACTGATGAAGAGGTCGGCGACGAGCACCCCGAGGGCCACCGTGGCGACGATGACGGGGGGCGCGATCGCGAGCCAGTCGACGGACTGGACGAGGCTTGTGGTGCTCTCGGCCGCGGTGGTGACGACGGCTGCGGTCACGACTTGCCTCCTGCGAGGAGCTTCTGCACGGCCGGGTCGGTGAGGCCAAGGAGGACGGCGGGCCAGAGTCCGGCGAGGACGGTGAGGGCGACGAGCGGGGTCCAGGCGGCGAATTCGTAGGTCTGGATGTCCGCGACATGCGGCTGCTGCTGGTGCTTGGCGGGCTCGCCCATGCAGACGCGGCGTACGACGAGCAGCATGTACGCGGCGGTGAGCAGGGTGCCGAGGGCGCCGATCGCCATGAAGGTGAGGAAGGCGGGGCGGCTGAGCCCGTCGGCGGGGTCGAACGCGCCGAACAGGGTGAGCATCTCGCCCCAGAATCCGGCGAGTCCGGGGAGACCGAGCGAGGCGACCGCGGCGAAGGCGAGAAGGGCGCCGAGGCGGGGGGCCCGGCCGTAGAGCGCGGCTCCGGTCGCACCGGCGAGGGTGTCGAGATCGGCGGTGCCGTACCGGTCCTTGACCGCGCCGACCAGGAAGAACAGCAGGCCGGTGATGAGGCCGTGGGCGATGTTGGCGAACAGCGCCCCGTTGACGCCGGTGGGCGTCATGGTCGCGATGCCGAGCAGCACGAAGCCCATGTGGCCGACGGAGGAGTACGCGATCAGGCGCTTTAGGTCGCCCTTGGCGCCGGTGCGGACGAGGGCGAGGCAGGCGAGCGATCCGTAGATGATGCCGACCACCGCGAACGCGGCGAGGTAGGGCGCGAAGGTGCGCATCCCGTCGGGGGTGATGGGGAGCAGGATGCGTACGAACCCGTACGTGCCCATCTTCAGCAGGACGCCCGCGAGCAGGACCGAGCCGACGGTCGGGGCGGCGGTGTGGGCGTCGGGGAGCCAGCTGTGCAGCGGCCACATCGGGGTCTTCACGGCGAGGCCGATCCCGATGGCCAGTACGGCGATGACCTGCACGGACGAGGTGAGCCCACGGCCGTTGTCAGTGGCGAGTGCCACCATGTCGAAAGTGCCGCTCTTCAGACCGATGAGGAGCAGGCCCAGCAGCATGATCACCGAGCCGAGCAGTGTGTAGAGGATGAACTTCCAGGCAGCGGCCTGCTTCCTCTCGCCGCCCCAGCGGGCGATGAGGAAGTACATCGGGATGAGCACCATCTCGAACGCCAGGAAGAACAGCAGCAGGTCGAGGACGGCGAAGGTCGCGAGGGTGCCGGACTCGAGCACGAGGATCAGTGCGACGAATGCCTTCGGGGACGGGCCGGCGGGCATTTTGAAGTAGCTGTACAGCGCGCAGAGGAAGGTCAGCAGCGCGGTCAGTACGAGAAGGGGGAGCGAAATGCCGTCCACACCGAGGTGGATGCGGACGTCGAGCGCCGGAATCCAGCTGATATCGGTACTGGCCTGCATCTTCGACGGCTGGTCGTGGTCGAAGCCGATGGCCAGGACGATCGCCGCGAGGAGGATCGCGCCGGTGACGGTCACGCCGTGGCGGAGCACGGCCTGGTCCGGGTTCCTGCCCTTCAGTCCGGGCGGGGCGGGGAGCAGAGCCGCGGCGGCACCGAGGAGCGGGGCGACGACGATGAACGCGAGAAGGAACTGCATCACGGATTCGCTGATATCGAACACGGTCACGACCCGGCGTTGACGTTGGCAAAAACGACGGCGGCGATCGCCAGGACAAGTGAACCGGCCAGCAGTGCGCTGAGGTAGGTCTGCACGTTGCCGGTCTGGGCGCGGCGGACGGCGGTGCCGAGCCAGCGTGCGCCGGTGCCGGAGCCGCGTACATAGGTGTCGACCACTTCCCGGTCCAGGAAGCGGACGAGGCGGGCGGCGGCCTCGACGGGCCGGACGAACAGCGTCGTGTACAGCGCGTCGAGGTGGAAGCCGGTGGCGGCGTGGTGGTGGAGCGGTCCGAGCAGCAGTCGGCCGGGGTCCGCGGGGTCGGGGGCGTCACCGTTGGTGCCGTAGGCCGCCGTGTGCGCGGTCAGTGCCTCGATCTCGACGAGTGCCGGTTCGGCGTCGGGGTGGGCGACGACCATGCCGGCCGGGGTGCGGGCGGCGAGGGCGGTGGTGTGACGCCAGGCGCCGTACGTGACGAGGCCGCCGACGAGACCGACGCCCGTGGAGAGGACGGCGGTGGTGACGGACGGGGTGAGGCTGTGGCCGTCGAACCAGTCGGTGATCACGCCGACGGTCAGTCCGAAGCCGATGGTGGGGACGGCGAGGAGCCAGAGGACGGATGTCATCGCGACGGGCTGCTTGCCGTGGTCGGGCGCCTCGGCGCCCCGCCCCTTGAAGGCGAGGAGCCAGAGGCGGGTGGCGTACGCGGCGGTCAGGACCGCCGCCAGCAGTCCGGCGACGAGGATCGTCCAGCCGGCGGCAGCCGGAGCGACATCACGGTCGCCGAGTGCGGTGTGCTCGGCGGCGACGAGGACGGCTTCCTTGGAGAAGAAGCCGGCGAACGGCGGGATGGCGGCCAGGGCCAGGAGGGCGACGGTCATCGTCCAGTAGGCGTCCGGGATGCGCTTCCTCAGGCCGCCCATGCGGGACATGGCGGCCAGTGAATTGGTCCCGGCGGCGTGGATGACGACGCCTGCGGCGAGGAAGAGGACGGCCTTGAACGCACCGTGCGAGATGAGGTGGAAGACGGCGGCACCGCGGTCGGCGACGGCCAGGGCGCCCGCCATGTAGCCGAGCTGGCCGATGGTCGAGTAGGCGAGGACGCGCTTGATGTCGTCCTGCGCGAGGGCGGCGAGTCCGGAGCCGATCATCGTGACGGCGGCCATCACGGCGAGGACGACCAGCGCCGCGCCGGACGCGGCGAAGACGGGGAGCAGCCGGGCCACGAAGTAGATACCGGCGGCGACCATCGTCGCCGCGTGGATGAGCGCGGAGACGGGGGTGGGGCCGGCCATCGCGTCGGGCAGCCAGGTGTGCAGGGGGAACTGCGCGGACTTGCCCGCGACGCCTGCGAGGAGCAGCAGGGCGATGACGGTGGGGTGGTCGAGGCCGCCGTTCGCGACGGCACCGAGGATGCCGGTGATGCGGAACGTGCCGGTGTCGGCGGCGAGCGCGAACAGACCGATGAGGAAGGGGACGTCGCCGAGCTTGGTGACCAGGAAGGCCTTGAGGGAGGCGGCGCGGGCTTCCGGGGTCTCCCAGTAGTGGCCGACGAGGAAGTACGAGCAGATGCCCATGATCTCCCAGCCGACCAGGAGCACCATCAGGTCGCCCGAGTAGACGACGAGCAGCATCGCGGAGGTGAAGAGGGAGACCAGGGCCGCGTACGAGGGGTAGCGGGGGTCGTCGCGCAGGTAGGCGGTCGAGTAGATCTGCACGCAGGTGGCGACGAGTCCGACGAGCACGGCCACGAGGACCGCGAAGCCGTCGAGGTGCAGGGCGAGATCGATCGGTACGGAGCCGGTGGGCGTCAGTTGGGTAGCGGCGTCGATGGCCCGGCCACCGCCCTGACGTGCGGCGACGACGACGGCGATCACGGCTGCGGCGAACGTGGGCAGCACGGCGAGGGGGCGTACGAACCCGGGGGCCGTGCGGCCAAGCAGCAGGCCCGCCGCGGCACCGAGGAACGGCAGGAGGGGGACGAGGACGGCCAGGGTCGTGGTGGTCACGCGGTGGCCTCAGCCTTCTTTGCCTTCCCTGCCGGAGCAGTGGCCTGGTCTTCGGTGCCGTGGATGTCCTCGTCACCGGGGAGCGTCTCGGCCGCGTCGGTCTCGGCGGTGTCGCGGAGACGGTCGACGTCGGAGCTGCCGCGGTTGCGGTAGACGGCGAGGACGATCGCCATGCCGATGCCGATCTCGGCTGCGGCGATGGCGATGGTGAAGAGCGTGAGGGCCTGGCCGGAGTGGAGCGCGTCGCGCAGCCACACGTCGAAGGCGACCAGGTTGAGGTTGACGGCGTTGAGCATCAGCTCGACGGACATCAGGACCAGGATCGCGTTGCGGCGGGCGAGGACTCCGTACAGCCCGGTGCAGAAGAGGAGGGCGGCGAGCACGGCGGGATAGGCGAGGTGCATCAGCTCTTGTCCTCTCGGTGGCTCTTGCCCTCTCGGTCCTTGCGGGACAGGACGATCGCGCCGATGAGGGCGGCGAGCAGCAGGACGGAGAGTGCTTCGAAGGGCAGCACCCAGTGCCGGAAGAGGAACTCCCCGGTGGCGTCGGTAGAACCTTGGGCCGGGCCGTCGAGGTCGATCCAGGTGGTGCGGAAGGCGTCCACCACCACCCAGACGAGCGCGGCGGCAGCGGCTGCGGCCACGGCCAGGGCGACCCACCGGTTGCCCGAGTCGGCGTCCGGGGAGTGGCCGATGGGGGCCTTGGTGAGCATCAGTCCGAAGAGGAGGAGCACGACGACGGAACCGACGTAGATCAGTACCTGCACCCAGGCGATGAACTCGGCGGTGAGCAGGAGGTACTCGACGGCGATGCCGCCGAGCGCCACGACGAGCCAGAGTGCGGCGTGCACGAGCTGCTTGGTCGTGACGGTGATGACGGCTGCGCCGAATGTGGCGAGGCCGACCAGGAGGAAGGCGATCTCCACACCGGTCGGGGAAAGGAAGCCGGGGTGGGCCGCGGCGGCTGCGAGGGTCACTCCTGGCCCTCCTGTCCGGGTTCCTTGGGCTGCTGGGTGTCCTCGGCCTGTTGGGCCTGTTGGGCCTGTTGGGCCTGCTCGGCTTCCTGGGCCTTCAGCTTGTCCGCCGTCTTGCGGGCGGCAGCGAGCTCCTTCGGCTCCTCGGCTCCCGGGTCGAGCGCCGGCGGTTCCGGCACGGTCCACATCCACTCGCGGAGCTTGTCGCGCTCATGGGTGAGTTCGAGGATGTCCGTCTCCGCGTACTCGAACTCCGGTGACCAGAACAGCGCGTCGAAAGGACACACCTCGATGCAGATACCGCAGTACATGCAGAGGGCGAAGTCGATCGCGAAGCGGTCGAGGACGTTACGGCTGCGCTCGCGGCCACCCGGAGCGGCGGCGGGCACCGTCTCCTTGTGGGAGTCGATGTAGATGCACCAGTCGGGGCACTCACGGGCGCAGAGCATGCAGACCGTGCAGTTCTCCTCGAACAGTCCGATGACGCCTCGGCTGCGGGGCGGCAGTTCGGGCTGGACATCGGGGTACTGCGCGGTGACCGTGCGCTTCGTCATGGTCCGCAGGGTGACGGCGAGGCCCTTGGCCAGCCCGGCGCCGGGGATCGGGGCCATTAGTTGATCGCCACCTTCACGATGCCGGTGAGCGCGATCTGCGCGAGGGCGAGCGGGATGAGCGTGGTCCAGGCGAGCTTCTGCAACTGGTCCTCGCGGAGACGGGGATAGGTGACGCGGAGCCAGATGACGACGAAGGCGAGGACCGCGATCTTGAGGAGCGTCCAGACCCAGCCGAGTCCGTCGGCGCCGAGCGGGCCGTGCCAGCCGCCGAGGAAAAGGACTGTGGTCAGTCCGCACAGCACGACGATGCCCGCGTACTCGGCGAGCAGGAACAGCGCGAAGCGCAGGCCGGTGTACTCGGTGTAGGCACCGAAGATGATCTCCGAGTCGGCGACCGGCATGTCGAACGGGGGGCGCTGGAGTTCGGCGAGGCCGGCCACGAAGAAGACCAGGGCTCCGACGATCTGCCAGGGCAGCCACCACCACTCGAAGGCGTTGAGGATGCCGGGGAGGGAGACCGTGCCCGCCGCCATGGCCACGGAGGCGGCGGCGAGCAGCATCGGCAGCTCGTACGCGAGCAGTTGCGCGGCGGTGCGCAGTCCGCCGAGGAGGGAGAACTTGTTGGCCGATGCCCAGCCCGCCATGAGCGAGCCGAGCACGCCGACGCCCATCACGGCGAGCACGAAGAAGATGCCCGCGTCGACGACCTGGCCGACCGCGCCCTCGCTGGGGCCGATGGGGATGGCGACGAGCACGAGGAGGTACGGGAGGAGGGCGACGGCGGGGGCGAGCTGGAAGACGCGCCGGTCGGCTTCCGCCGGGACGATGTCCTCCTTCTGCACGAACTTCACGCCGTCCGCGGCGAGCTGGGCCCAGCCGTGGAAGCCACCCGCGTACATGGGGCCCAGGCGGCCCTGCATGTGGGCCATCACCTTGTGTTCGGTCTGGCCCACGATGAGGGGGGCGACCATGAAGACCGCGAAGACGATGAGGAGCCGGAGGGCGACGTCGAGTACGTCGTTCACGCGGTATCGCCTCCGGCGGGGTGGTCGGGGTCGGGAGTGGCCTCGGCCTCGGGGGGCGGGGCGGGGGTTTCGGTGTCGGGCTGCGCGGTGGTGTCGGCGGGCTCGGCGGCGTTGGTGGGCTCGGCGGCGTTGGTGGGCTCAGCGGCGTTGGTGGGCTCAGCCTCGGGGGTGGCGCTGCGCTGGGCTTCTCCCCTACCCGCCCCTTCCCGAACCGGGGGCTCCGCCCCCGGGCCCGGTGCGGGGGCGGCGTCGTGCCACGGGGCGTCCGGGGTGCGCGGCGTCGGTTCCGGGGCCGTGGTCGGTTCCGGGGCCGTGGTCGGTTCCGGTTGCTGACTCGCCGAGCCCTCGGACACGCTGCGGGTGCGGCGCGCGGGGGTGGCCGGGGGCGTGGTTCCAGCCGGGGTCGTGGGTTCGGCCCCTGTTGCGGGGGCGGTCCGGCGGGCCGGGCGGTCGCCTGCGGGGCGGGCCGCTCTGGCCGGGCGGGCCGGGGCAGGGGGGAGCTGGCCCTTCAGGGGGCCCCACTCGTTCGGGTCGGGGACTCCCGGCGGGAGCATGGTGCGCCGCTTGGGGCCGCCGTGTTCGGACTCGCCCGGCTCCTTCGCGCCCGGCCAGGCCTTGGCGACGCGAGCGGCCAGGACGAAGTCCTTGCGCAGCGGGTGGCCCTCGAAGTTCTCGGGCAGCAGCAGCGGGACCAGATGCGGGTGGCCCTCGAAGGCGATGCCGAACATCTCGTGCGTCTCGCGCTCGTGCCAGTCTGCACCCGCGTAGACGCCGCGGGCGGTGGGAAGGGAGGGGGCGTCGTGCGGGACGGTCGTACGGACCAGGAGGCGCCGCACCCTTCCGGTCCCGGGTGCCGCGACATGGACGCAGACCCGGAAGCCCGTGTCCGCCTCGTCGACGGCGCTGAGCCAGTCGAAGTAGCTGAGGCCCAGCTCGTCGCGAGCCGTTTCGAGCGCGGCGGTCCACGAGGCCGCCGGAACATCGACGGTCAGCAGGTCGTAGGCGTACTCGGCCGTGGCCTCCGCACCGAAGATCTCGGTGACGGCGTCCGGGAGACGGTCGTACGTGTCGGAAGCGTTCGTGTTCGCGTTCACTTCTTCCCCTCCCCCGGCGTCGTCGGGGGCGCGACCAGGCCGCTGCGGAGTGCGGCGGCGGAGAGGCGGCCCGCTTCGGGCGCGCCGTACCGCTCGGCGAGCGACTCGCGGGCGATCTTCTCCTGGAGCTTGATGATCCCCTGGAGCAGGGCCTCCGGCCGGGGCGGGCAGCCCGGTACGTACACATCGACCGGGATGATCTGGTCGACGCCCTTCGTCACGGAGTACGAGTCCCAGTAGGGGCCGCCGCAGTTGGAGCAGGCCCCGAAGGAGATGACGTACTTCGGCTCGGGCATCTGCTCGTAGAGCCGCTTCACGGCCGGGGCCATCTTGTCCGTCACCGTGCCGGACACGACCATGAGGTCGGCCTGGCGGGGGCCCGGGGCGAACGGGATCACACCGAGCCGGATGAAGTCGTGCCGCGCCATGGACGCGGCGATGAACTCGATGGCGCAGCAGGCGAGCCCGAAGTTGAAGACCCAGAGGCTGTAGCGGCGGCCCCAGTTCAGGACCACCTTCATGGGTTCGGGCGCGAGCCGGGACAGCACGCCGAGCTTCTTCGGCTCCAGCAGCGTCGGGTCCGGCAGCGCGACGGGTCCGGGCTGCGGTTCGCTCGTCACGCCCATTCGAGGACGCCCTTCTTCCATGCGTAGAGCAGTCCTACGGCCAGGAAGCCGAGGAAGATGAACATTTCCACCAGCGTCGTCGCCCCATATCCGGGTGCGGCAAATACGGTCGCCCACGGGAATAGGAAGATCGAATCGACGGCGAAGATCACGTACAGGAAGGCATAGACGTAATAACGGATTTGGGTGTGCGCCCAGCCTTCTCCGACAGGGTCGACACCGCACTCGTAGGTGAGGAGTTTCTCCGGCGTCGGGACCACGGGCCTGAGCAGTCGGCCGGCCCCGAAGGCGACGGCAACGAACAGCACGCCGATGACGGCGAGCAGTCCGACCACTGAATAGCTCTCGAAGTACTCCGCCGCGAGAACGGTCGATTCCGGCACGCTCCGCACGTCCGCCACGTCCGCCCCTCGCTCCCTCGAACCTGTTCGACGATCTGTACGCACGGGAGTCTAGGCCCTGCTAAAGGGACGGTAAGCAGCCGCGTCGGACAACGGTGGGGTTATCCCTACGTCACCCCACCCACGTACCCCATGGCGTGCGCAGGTCCGGCCCGGCAGGCTGGGCGTATGACCATGAGCCCTTCCGCACCGGACAACGACCGGCCGCCGCCCGCCCACTTCGCCCTGGGTCCGTGGGCCTGGAAGGAGATCGCCTACCTGCTGGCGAATCTCCCCATGGCGATTGCCGGTTTTGTTTACACAGTGTTCATGATCGGTGTCGGCGTGGGGCTTTCGGTCACCGTCGTCGGCCTGCCGCTCCTGGTGGCAGGGCTCTTGGGCGCCCGCTGGATCGGCCGGGTGGAGCGGGCCCGGGCGCGGGCGATGCTCGGGGTCCGGATCGAGGAGCCGAGCGCGATCACGCGCGGCCGTCGCGAGACGGGGTTCTTCTCCTGGCTGTGGGCGGGGCTGAAGGACCCGGTGGGGTGGCGTTCCCTGCTGTACGCGTTCATCCGGCTGCCCTGGGGCGTACTGACGTTCACGGTGGCGCTGGTCAGCCTCTTCGTCCTGTGGCCGGTACTCCCCTTCATCGCCCGCGGTCTGACCAATGCCGACCGGGCCATGGTGCGGGGGCTCCTCTCCCCCTCCGACGAACTGGAGCGCAGGATCGCGGAGCTGGAGTCGGACCGGGGTGTCGTCGTCGACACGGCCGCCGCCGACCTGCGCCGCATCGAGCGCGATCTGCACGACGGCGCCCAGGCGCGCCTCGTCGCCCTCGCCATGGGGCTCGGTCTGGCGAAGGAGAAGCTGACCGACGACCCCGAGGCCGCGGCCCGCATGGTCGACGAAGCCCACGGTGAGGTCAAGGTCGCCCTTCAGGAACTGCGCGACCTCGCCCGCGGCATCCACCCCGCCGTCCTCACCGACCGCGGCCTCGACGCCGCACTCTCCGCCATCGCCTCCCGCTGCACCGTCCCCGTGAAGGTAGGGGTCGAACTGCCCGGGCGGCCGGCGGAGGCGATCGAGGGGATCGCGTACTTCACGGTCTCGGAGCTGCTGCAGAACGTCAGCAAGCACAGCCGCGCCCGGTCGGCGTCCGTCAATGTGTGGCGTTCCGGGGACCGGCTGCTGATCCAGGTGCAGGACGACGGGAACGGTGGCGCACGGATGGACGGCGGTACGGGCATGGCCGGGCTCGCGGAGCGGCTCGGGGCGGTCGACGGGGTGTTCGTCCTCGACTCCCCGGTGGGCGGTCCGACGACGGTCACGGCGGAGCTGCCGTGGCGGGACCGCGTGGGCACGGCGCAGAAGCCGTAGACCCCCCCTGGGGGTGGGGAAAACCCCCGCTCCGATACGGCGACCGCCCTCATGGTGCGGGACCTTCCGGCACAGCACTCTTGAGACATAGAACAGCCCCGGTGAGATGACCGCTGAGAAGAAACGGACGGCACCCATGGCCACGGCATACGGACCGGACACCCGGGACCACCAGAGGTACGGGTCCGGCTCCGGGGACCTTCCCCCGGCGAAGCACTTCTTCCCGGCGGCCCTGCGCGCGCCGTTCGAGGCGCGGACCTGGCGCGAGTTCGGCTATCTGATGCTGAGCCTGCCGATCAGCGCGGTGCTGTTCAGCTTCGCGATTGCCATGACCTCGCTGGGCATCGGTCTGCTGATCACCTTCCTCGGGATTCCGGTACTCGCCGCCGGCCTCGCCATGTGCCGCGGCTTCGGCGCGATGGAGCGCACCCGGGCGCGCTCGCTGCTGAACCTGGACGTGGCGGACCCCGCGCCGGTGCGCGGCCAAAAGAGCGGCCTCATGTCCTGGGTCGGCGCGGTCCTGAAGAGCGGCGTGTCCTGGCGGCACCTGCTGTATGCGCTGCTGCACTTCCCGTGGGCGGTGTTCGCCTTCTCCGTCTCGCTGACGCTCTGGGCGTACGGGTGGAGTGCGCTCACCTATCCGCTGTGGCACTGGGTCTTCCCGGTGTACGCCGGGGTCGACGGCATTCAGCTCTACGGGGACAGGGGCCATCGCGTCTACCTCGACTCCCCCTTCGAACTGGCGGTGACCAGCGCCGTGGGGCTGTTCCTCGTCGTGATCACGCCGTGGATCATCCGCGGTCTGACGTCCGTGGACCGCGTGATGGTCCTCGGTCTGCTGAGCCCGTCCCGGCTGGCGACCCGGGTCTCCGAGCTGGAATCGGACCGGGGTGTCGTCGTCGACACGGCCGCCGCCGACCTGCGCCGCATCGAGCGCGATCTGCACGACGGCGCCCAGGCCCGCCTCGTCGCCCTCGCCATGGATCTGGGCCTCGCGAAGGAGAAACTGACCAAGGACCCCGAGGCCGCGGCCGCGGCCCGCATGGTCGACGAAGCCCACGGCGAAGTGAAGGTCGCCCTCCAGGAACTCCGCGACCTCGCCCGCGGCATCCACCCCGCCGTCCTCACCGACCGCGGCCTCGACGCCGCACTCTCCGCCATCGCCTCCCGCTGCACCGTCCCCGTGAAGGTCGATGTGGACCTGGAATCCCGGCCCGCGCAGGCAATCGAGGGCATCGCGTACTTCACGGTGTCGGAGCTGTTGCAGAACGTCAGCAAGCACGCGCACGCGACCCGCGCCTCGGTGGACGTCTGGCGCGCGTCGAACCGGCTGATGCTCCAGGTCACCGACAACGGCCGGGGCGGCGCCGATGTGGCGGGCGGCAGCGGTCTTGCCGGTCTGACCGAGCGGCTGGACGCGGTGGACGGCATCCTCGTCGTCGACTCCCCGGCCGGCGGCCCGACGAAGGTCACGGCCGAGCTGCCCTGGCGGGGCTGAACCGGCCATTTTCCCGCGTACCTCCCCCACCTCCTCCCGTGTACACGGCCCGAAAGTGTCCCGGCCCGGCCCATAGGGGCGCCGATGCTGGGATGCTGGAACCCGCAAGGGGCGGGGCGTGCGTCAGCGGACGCATGCCCGCGTGTACACATCAGCACGCGCACACATCAACAGTGGGGGGACACAGCGTCGTGGAGGACAGGGTGCGGGTGGTCATCGCCGAGGATTCGGTGCTGCTCAGGGAAGGACTCACCCGGCTTCTGACCGATCTCGGGCACGACGTCGTCGCGGGGGTGGGAGACGCCGAGGCACTGATCAAGACCGTGGCGGATCTCGCCGCGCAGGACACGCTGCCCGATGTCGTGGTCGCCGATGTACGGATGCCTCCGACCCACACGGACGAAGGGGTGCGGGCCGCCGTACGGCTGCGCAAGGACTACCCGGAGATCGGGGTGCTCGTCCTGTCGCAGTACGTCGAGGAGCAGTACGCCACCGAGCTGCTCGCCGGCAGCACCCGGGGCGTGGGCTATCTGCTGAAGGACCGGGTCGCCGAGGTCCGGGAGTTCGTGGACGCCGTGGTCCGGGTGGCGCAGGGCGGTACGGCGCTGGACCCCGAGGTCGTGGCGCAGTTGCTGGGGCGGAGCCGTAAGCAGGACGTGCTGGCGGGGCTGACGCCGCGCGAGCGGGAGGTCCTCGGTCTGATGGCGGAGGGCCGGACGAATTCGGCGGTCGCCAAGCAGCTGGTGGTCAGCGACGGGGCCGTGGAGAAGCACGTCAGCAATATCTTCCAGAAGCTGGGCCTGTCACCCAGTGACGGAGATCACCGGCGCGTTCTCGCCGTCCTGACCTACTTGAAATCGTAAAAAGCTGATACTCCGTCAGATAGCGACGGAGGGCGGGAGACCTAGACCCAAAGAATGAGCGCACGGCGTCTTCGATGAACGGCCGGGGGGCCTGTTAACTATGACGAACCAGGACAAACGCGCGTCTCAAAAAGACGTCCACCATGTGAGCGGTCCAGGGAAGGCGACCCTTACCGACGTAGGGTGGGTTGCGGGACCGCCGGTGGGCCGGCCGATCCCGAGCCGCCGCCCCGAGGGAGGTCCAGTTCAGTGACCCAGGTCAGTAGCCCAGCCGACGAGGCCAGTGAGGCTGTCGTCGGGGAACAACGAGTCCCCGTGTCCGGCAGTCCGGGCGGCACCGGCGAGAAAGAGGTCCGCCGCCTGGACCGGGTGATCATCCGGTTCGCGGGCGACTCCGGCGACGGTATGCAGCTCACCGGCGACCGCTTCACCTCCGAGACGGCCTCCTTCGGGAACGACCTCTCGACGCTGCCCAACTTCCCCGCCGAGATCCGGGCCCCCGCAGGCACCCTGCCGGGCGTCTCCTCCTTCCAGCTGCACTTCGCCGACCACGACATCCTCACGCCGGGTGATGCGCCGAACGTGCTGGTCGCGATGAACCCGGCCGCGCTCAGGGCCAATATCGAGGACGTACCGCGCGGCGCCGAAATCATCGTGAACACCGATGAGTTCACCAAGCGTCCGATGGCGAAGGTCGGTTACGAGACGAGTCCGCTGGAAGACGGGTCGCTGGAGGCGTACAACGTCCATCCGGTGCCGCTCACCACGCTGACCGTCGAGGCGCTGAAGGAGTACGGGCTCTCCCGCAAGGAGGCCGAGCGCTCGAAGAACATGTTCGCGCTCGGGCTGCTGTCGTGGATGTACCACCGGCCGACCGAGGGAACCGAGAAGTTCCTGCGGCAGAAGTTCGCCAAGAAGCCGCAGATCGCCGAGGCGAACGTGGCGGCCTTCCGGGCCGGGTGGAACTTCGGCGAGACCACCGAGGACTTCGCGGTGAGCTACGAGGTGGCGCCCGCCTCGAAGGCGTTCCCCACGGGCACGTACCGCAATATCTCCGGCAACCTCGCCCTCTCCTACGGGCTCGTCGCCGCAGGTCAGCAGGCCGATCTGCCGCTGTATCTGGGGTCGTACCCGATCACCCCGGCCTCGGACATCCTGCACGAGCTCAGCAAGCACAAGAACTTCGGCGTGCGGACCTTCCAGGCCGAGGACGAGATCGCGGGCATCGGCGCCGCGATCGGCGCCGCGTTCGGCGGTTCGCTCGCGGTGACGACCACGTCCGGTCCGGGTGTGGCGCTCAAGTCGGAGGCCATCGGGCTCGCGGTCTCGCTCGAACTGCCGCTGCTCATCGTCGACATCCAGCGCGGCGGCCCCTCCACGGGTCTGCCCACCAAGACCGAACAGGCCGACCTGCTCCAGGCCATGTTCGGGCGCAACGGCGAGGCCCCGGTGCCGATCGTCGCGCCGATGACCCCGGCCGACTGCTTCGACGCCGCGATCGACGCCGCGCGGATCGCGCTGCGCTACCGCACCCCGGTATTCCTGCTCTCCGACGGCTACCTGGCCAACGGTTCCGAGCCGTGGCGCATCCCCGAGGTCGACCAGCTCCCCGACCTGCGGGTGCAGTTCGCCACCGGGCCGAACCACGAACTGGCCGACGGCACCGAGGTTTTCTGGCCGTACAAGCGCGACCCGGAGACCCTGGCCCGCCCGTGGGCCGTACCCGGCACGCCCGGTCTCGAACACCGCATCGGCGGCATCGAGAAGCAGGACGGCACGGGCAACATCTCCTACGACCCGGCCAACCACGACTTCATGGTCCGCACCCGCCAGGCCAAGATCGACGGCATCGAGGTCCCCGACCTGGAGGTCGACGACCCCTCGGGCGCCAGGACCCTGGTGCTGGGCTGGGGTTCGACGTACGGCCCGATCACCGCCGCCGTACGCCGGCTGAGGGCGGCCGGGGAGCCGATCGCCCAGGCCCATCTGCGTCACCTCAACCCCTTCCCGAGGAATCTCGGTGAGGTGCTGAAGCGTTACGACAAGGTGGTCGTCCCGGAGATGAACCTCGGTCAGCTGGCGATGCTGCTCCGGGCGAAGTATCTGGTGGACGCCCACAGTTACAACCAGGTCAACGGAATGCCGTTCAAGGCCGAGCAGCTCGCCACAGCTCTCAAGGAGGCCATCGATGCCTGACACCAACGAGCTTCTCCAGCTGGTGCCCAAGGCCGAGGCAAAGCAGTCCATGAAGGACTTCAAGTCCGACCAGGAAGTGCGCTGGTGCCCGGGCTGCGGTGACTACGCCGTCCTCGCCGCCGTCCAGGGCTTCATGCCCGAGCTGGGCCTGGCGAAGGAGAACATCACCTTCGTCTCCGGCATCGGCTGCTCCTCCCGCTTCCCGTACTACATGAACACGTACGGGATGCACTCCATCCACGGCCGCGCCCCCTCCATCGCGACCGGGCTCGCCACCTCGCGCCGCGACCTGTCGGTCTGGGTCGTCACCGGTGACGGCGACGCGCTGTCCATCGGCGGCAACCACCTGATCCACGCGCTGCGGCGCAACGTCAACCTGAAGATCCTGCTGTTCAACAACCGGATCTACGGGCTGACGAAGGGCCAGTACAGCCCCACGTCCGAGGTCGGCAAGATCACCAAGTCGACGCCGATGGGCTCGCTGGACGCGCCCTTCAACCCGGTGTCGCTGGCGATCGGCGCAGAGGCGACCTTCGTCGCGCGCACCGTCGACTCCGACCGCAAGCACCTCACGAGCGTGCTGCGCGCGGCGGCGGACCACCCCGGCACGGCCCTGGTGGAGATCTACCAGAACTGCAACATCTTCAACGACGGCGCCTTCGAGGTCCTGAAGGACAAGGACCAGGCGCAGGAGGCCGTGATCCGGCTGGAGCACGGCGAGCCGATCCGCTTCGGCGGAGGGGGCACCTCCCGCTCGAGCGAAGCCGAGAGTGGGGGAGGTTCGAAGGGCGTCGTAAGGGACACGGTCACCGGCGATCTGAAGGTGGTCGCGGTCACCGAGGAGAACCAGTCGCAGATCCTGGTCCACGACGCGCACGCCGCCTCACCGGCCACGGCCTTCGCCCTCTCCCGGCTCGCCGACCCGGACACCCTGCACCACACCCCCATCGGGGTGCTGCGCAGTGTCGTCAGGCCGGTCTACGACACCCTGATGTCCGAGCAGCTGGACACCGCCATCGAGCGGGACGGCAAGGGCGACCTGAGCGCGCTGCTCGCGGGCAACGACACCTGGACGGTGGTCGGCTGACCGGCCGCCACCTGCCGTACCACCGAGGCCCGGAGCCGACCCGAACGGTCAGCTCCGGGCCTCGTCGTATGTCGCACGCGCGGCCTGTACGTCCGGGACGTGCCGCTCCGTCCAGCGCGCCAGCGCCCACACCTGCTCGCCGGCCTCCCTGCCGAGCGCGGTGAGCGTGTAGTCCACCCTCGGCGGGATCACCGGCTTGGCGTCCCGGACGACGAAGCCGTCGCGCTCCAGTGTCCGGAGGGTCTGGGCGAGCATCTTCTCGCTGACGCCGTTGACCGTACGGCGCAGCTCACTGAAGCGGTACGAGCGCTCCAGCAGTGCAGCGAGCACGAGGACGCCCCAGCGGCTCGTGACGTGTTCCAGCACCAGGCGGGAGGGGCACATCGCCTGGTTGACGTCGGGTACTCGGTCCAGCGCGCTCTCGGTCATGCAAGTACCTTACTTCAAAGTGGGTACTTTCGCTGAGTTAGTACCCCCCGTACGGTGAGGAGCGGAAGCCGGATACGGAACACGCACCACCATGAAGGAGCAGGACCCCATGAGCATCGTTGTCACCGGAGCCACCGGAGAGCTCGGCCGCCTCGTCATCGACCAGCTGCTCGCCACCGTCCCCGCCGGGTCGGTCGCCGCCGTCGTCCGTAACAAGGAGAAGGCCGCCGACCTCGCCGCGCGGGGAGTCGAGCTGCGCATCGCCGACTACGACCACCCCGAGACGCTGGCCGAGGCCTTCCGGGCCGGTGACCGGGTGCTGCTCATCTCCGGCAGCGAGGTGGGCCGGCGGGTACCGCAGCACACCGCCGTGATCGACGCGGCGAAGGCCGCGGGCGTCGCGCAGCTCGCGTACACCGGAGTGCTGGGCGGTCCGGACGCCGACTTCCAACTGGCCGCCGAGCACAAGGTCACCGAGCAGCTGATCCTCGACTCGGGGCTGCCGTACACATTCCTGCGCAACGGCTGGTACACGGAGAACTACACCGGAAATCTGGCGCCCGTCCTGGAGCACGGCGCCGTGGTCGCCAACGCGGGCGAAGGCCGCGTCGCCTCCGCCGCGCGCGCCGACTACGCGGCAGCCGCCACTGCCGTGCTCACGGGCGAGGGCCACCTGGGCGCCGCGTACGAGCTGAGCGGCGATGTCGCCTGGTCGCTCGCCGAGTACGCGTCGACGATCGCCGCGGCCACCGGCAAGGAGATCGCGTACAAGAACGTCCCGGCCGCCGTGCACCAGGAGATCCTGGTCGGCGCCGGGCTGCCCGAGGGCCTCGCGGCGATCCTCGCCGATGTCGACGAGGCGATCGGACGCGGGCTGCTCGCGGGGACCGGCGGCGACCTGTCCCGGCTGATCGGCCGCCCGACGACCCCGCTCGCGGAGACGGTGAAGGCAGCGGTCGCGGGCGCCTGACCCGCCTCATCGGGTGCGGCGGCGCCGAGGCTCAGGCCCGGACGGACCGGGCGACGCGGAATCCCACGTCGTCGATCCGGAAGGTCGGGTGGCTGCGGCGCCGCACCGACGCACGGCAGCTCCAGGGCTCGTCGAACCAGCCGCCGCCCCGCAGCACCCGGTAGGTGCCGTAGACCTCGGCGTCGTAGACGTCCCAGCACCACTCCCAGACGTTGCCGAGCATGTCGTACAGGCCCCACGGGTTGGGCTCCTTGCCGCCCACGTCGTGGATGCTCTCCTGCGAGTTGCCGCGGTGCCACGCGATGTCGTCGAGCTGCCCGTACCTCGCCCCCTCCGTGCCGGCGCGGCACGCGTGCTCCCACTCGGCCTCGGTCGGCAGCCGGTATCCGTCAGCCGTCGTGTCCCATACGACGGCCTCGGGCCGGGCCGGTTCGAGGCCGCCGAGGCCGCCGAGGCCATCGATGCCTTCGAGGCCGTACGCGGGCGTGTGCCCCTCCTGCCGCGACAGGGCGTTGCAGAACGCGACGGCGTCCAGCCACGAAACACCCTCGACGGGCACGCGGTCGCCCTTCGCCGTGCCGGGCCGGAGGCCGGTGACCTCCGCGTACCGGCCCTGGGTCACGGGGTACGCGGCGAGGCGGTAGGGCGCGAGCTCCACCGGCCAACTGCGCTGCGTACGCCGGTCGGACAGCGTCACGCGTCCCGGGGGGACGGCGACCATCTCGTTCTCAGCGCTCAGCTCCATGGGCCGGAGAGCCTACCAACCGCCCCCACCCCTGCGCGTCACGACCGTTTCCCTGAGACGGCCATGACACGGAACCCCTCGCGACGCTACCTTCGTGAGGTCGGCCCTACCGTCGACGCGGACGCCGGGAGGGCCCGTGCAGGGAAAGAACGAACAGCGGGCAGGACTGCTGTACGGAATCGGCGCATACGGAATGTGGGGCCTCGTCCCCCTCTTCTGGCCGCTGATGAAACCCTCCGGGGCGGTCGAGATCCTCGCCCACCGGATGGTCTGGTCGCTGGGTGTCGTCGGTATCGCCCTGCTCCTCGTACGCCGTTGGGCCTGGGTCGGCGAACTGCTGAAGCAGCCCCGCAAGCTGGGCCTGATCGCGATAGCGGCGGCCGTCATCACGGTCAACTGGGGCCTCTACATCTGGGCCGTCAACAACGGCCAGGTCGTCGAGGCCTCGCTCGGCTACTTCATCAACCCGCTGGTCACCATCGCCATGGGCGTCCTGCTCCTCGGCGAACGGCTGCGGCCCGCGCAGTGGGTGGCGGTCGGGACGGGGTTCGCGGCGGTGCTGGTGCTGGCGATCGGGTACGGGCGTCCGCCCTGGATCTCGCTGACGCTGGCGTTCTCCTTCGCCACCTACGGCCTGGTGAAGAAGAAGGTCAACATGGGCGGCCTGGAATCGCTGGCCGCCGAGACCGCGGTGCTCTTCCTGCCCGCACTCGGATTCCTGCTGTGGCTGGGGGCGACGGGCGAGGCGACGTTCACCGCCGGAGGCGCCTGGCACGGGGTGCTGCTCGCCGCGACGGGCATCGTCACGGCGATCCCGCTGGTCTGCTTCGGCGCGGCGGCGATCCGCGTACCGCTGTCCACGCTGGGGCTGTTGCAGTATCTGGCGCCGGTCTTCCAGTTCATGCTCGGCATCCTCTACTTCCACGAGTCGATGCCGCCCGAGCGCTGGGCCGGATTCGCGCTGGTGTGGCTGGCGTTGACGCTGCTGACCTGGGACGCGTTGCGGACGGCGCGACGGACGAGGGCGCAGGCGGCACGGCTGACCGCGGCGGCGGCAGCCGCTTCCACCGGGGTCCCGGAGCGGGCCCCGACGTCCTGAAGCGGGCGGTACGGGTTCCCGTATGCCCCCTATGGGAGCCATTCCGCCGGGGCATGCGATGACGACTTGGCCAAGCCCGCACACCCAGCACTCAGCACCCGACAGCGGGCCCCGGATGATCCGGGGCCCGCTGTCGCGTCATGTGTCTTCTTCGGCGGTTTCCGTTGCCGTACGGCGGGCCCGGTGGGCCCGCACCTTGTGGCGGTTTCCGCAGCGCTCCATCGCGCACCAGCGCCGTCTGCCGGGGCGCGAGGTGTCGACGAAGAGCAGCGCGCAGTTATGGGCCTCGCAGACCCGCACCCGTTCGGCGAACGGACCGGTGAAGAGGTCCACGGCATCGCGGGCGACCGTCGACAGCAGCGCGGTGCCGGTCGCTCCCGGCGCCCACGCGCGGCGGCCGTCGGCACCGATCCGGGCCACCAGCGGCGGGGCGGCGGCCACGGCGTTGACCACCTCCAGGTCCTCCGGAGCCGGCTCCCGCCCCTCCACACGACTCCCGGTCAGCCTCCAGAGTGCGGCGCGCAGTTCGCGTCCGA
This sequence comes from Streptomyces sp. NPDC057136, assembly GCF_042670885.1. Classification (NCBI taxonomy): domain Bacteria; kingdom Bacillati; phylum Actinomycetota; class Actinomycetes; order Kitasatosporales; family Streptomycetaceae; genus Streptomyces; species Streptomyces sp. NPDC057136. The sequence continues at coordinate 75,899 of NZ_JBHUUV010000019.1, read as the reverse complement.
GCTCCAGCTCCCCCGCGCTCACCGAGAGCGCCAGCCCTGCGGGCAGCCTGCTCTCCCCCGCCCAGCGGACCAGATCGGCGGGCTCGTGCAGGACCTCGTACGCCGCGTACCGCCCGAGTCCGCCGGTGGGCAGCAACTCCAGGCACAGGGCACCCGGATCGAAGCGGAACGGGCGCCCCTCCCGTGTACGGAGCACCAGTCCCGGCGTGTCCCTTGCCGACTCGGTCATGTAACCACTATAAACGGTTTCCATGACTCTGGACTGGAAAGTTGTCATCGACGCAGCCGATCCGCACGCCCAGGCCGGCTTCTGGGCCGAGGCCCTGGGATACCTGGTAGAGGACAACAGCCCCCTGATCGAGGAGTTGCTCGGCCTAGGGGCCGTGCCCGAGGCGGCGACCGTCGAGGCACATGGACGTCGCGCCTGGCGCGACCTCGCGGCGGCGCGGCACCCTGACGATCCGTACGAGAAGAAGTCCGGCACGGGTCTCGGGCGCCGGCTGCTGTTCCAGCGCGTACCGGAGCCCAAGACGGTGAAGAACCGTGTCCATCTGGACCTGCACGCCGGCCCCGAGCGCCGGGAGGCCGAGGCGGCACGGCTGGTGGGGCTGGGGGCGAGCGTCCTGCGCAGCGTCGAGGAACCAGGTGGGACCTGGATCGTGCTCGCCGATCCGGAGGGCAACGAATTCTGCGTGCAGTGAAGTGCTCTCCCGGCTGAGGCCGGGAGATTCCTGCTTACCTTGCGGTAGCGGGCTTGACGCGCTTCGCGCGCCTGACGACTGCCCTCCCGGCAGCCGGGATGAGCGCGAGGCCCATCCGGTACAGATGCAACACGTTCCGGGCTGCGTTGTGGTCGGCGTTGCCCGACCAGCCGCAGTCCGGGTTCTTGCACACGAACACGGCCTGGGACTCCCGGCTGCCGGGCGTGATGAGACCACATGCGGAGCAGCGTCGGTCCCGGGCGGCGCCCCGCAGCTCGGCGCGCTGATCGATCCGCCGAGCGGCGTGTGCATCACACTTCCCGAGGTCGCCCCCGAGTGGACGCCACCGGCCCACACCCCGCGCAACTACACGGACTCGACCGCCACGGTCTTCGCCGACGCCGACTGCGAGGGCCCCTACTTCAGCCTCCGCCCGCACGGCGGGCACGCCTCCGAGCGGCTCAAGGTCCGCTCCGTGGTCTTCAGCTGACCTGAAGCCGGCCTGACCGGCACGTCCTGCTCAGCGAGCCCCGGTACGCACCGCGACAGCGGTCGTACCGGGGCTCCGCGCACTCCATAGGGTGGCCCTCATGCCCACCCCACCCGCACCCGCATTCACTCTGGTCGCCACGGATCTGGACGGCACACTGCTGCGCCCGGGCGACCTCGTCAGCCCCCGCTCCCGCGCCGCGCTCGCCCTCGCCGCATCGGCCGGCGCCCGGCATCTCGTCGTCACCGGCCGCCCGGTGCCCGGCATACGGGGCCTGCACGCCGCGCTGGGCTCCGACGGCCCGGTCGTCTGCGGGCAGGGAACCCAGCTGTACGACGCCGGGACCGGCCGCCTGCTGCGCTCCGTGACGCTCGACCGCGAACTGGCCGAGACCGCGCTGGGCAAGATCGAGGCGGAGGTCGGCGCGGTCTTCGCGGCCGTGGACCAGGACGGTGCCGAGGGCCGGACGCTGATCGAGCCGGGCTATCTGATGCCCCATCCGACGCTGCCCGCCGTACGGACGCGGAACCGTGCGGCCCTGTGGGCGAGCCCGATCATCAAAGTGCTGGTGCGCCACCCGGAGCTCTCGGACGACGCACTGGCGGCCGCCGCCCGTGCGGTCGTGGGCGATCTGGCCACCGTCACCATGGCGGGCCCCGGCACGGTCGAACTGGCGCCGTACGGCGTCGACAAGGGCACCGGCCTCGCCCTCGCGGCCGAGGCGCTCGGCCTGGACCCGGCCGGCGCGATCGCCTTCGGTGACATGCCCAACGACCTGCCGATGTTCCGCCGTGCCGGGCACGGGGTGGCGATGGCCAACGCGCACCCCGAATTGAGGGCGGCGGCGGACGAGGTGACGTCGTCGAACGAGGAGGACGGGGTCGCCGAGGTCCTGGAGCGGGTGTTCGGCCGGGGCTGAGTCGCAGCTAGGGTCTTTCGTTTGGATCAGGCCGGATCAGGGAGCGGGGTCTGGTGCGTGCAGCTGCAAGGCGGAGGATTGAGGCAACGCGATGGGGTCTCCCCTGCTCGAACGAAGTTGAGAGCTTGGGGAAGAAGCCGAGAGCTTGGGGGAGCGCGTGCCAGACCCCGCGAGCCCGGCATGATCCAAACGAGAGGCCCTAGTGCTCAGGGACCGGCGGCGTCCGGGTCCTCGGCCCTTTTCACGTCCTGCTCGGTCCACAGCGCCTTGCCGTCGCGGCTGAACCTCGTACCCCAGTGGCTGGCCAGCTGCGACACGATGAACAGCCCGCGTCCGCCCTCGTCGACCGTGCGGGCATGCCGCAGATGCGGTGCCACCGAGCTGCTGTCGTGGACCTCGCAGGTGAGGGTGCGGTCCAGCAGAAGCCGCAGCTGGAGCGGCGGAGTGCCGTACCGGACAGCGTTGGTGATCAGTTCGCTCACGATGAGCTCGGTGGCGTAGACCGTCTCCTCGTCGAGCTTCCAGGCTTCGAGCTGTTCGCGCACCAGCTCCCGGGCCACGCTCGGAGTCGTACGGTCGTGCGCCAGTTGCCACGTCGCGACGTGTTCGGCCGGAACGGTGCCGGTGCGGGCCAGCAGGAGGGCGGCGCCGTCCGGGTGGGAGTCGGCGGGCAGTGCGTAGACGACGCGGTCGCACAGTTCCTTGAGCGGTGCGTCCGGGTGGGCGAGCGCGTCCTGGATACCGGTGGACGACCCGGCGCCGGACAGGAACGATCCGGTGAAGAAGGCGAGGATGCTGCCCTCTTCGAGAGCCACGACGGCAGGGGCGAAGGGCGCGGCGTCGGCCGAGAAGAGTCCGGGGCCCTCGGGGACGTCAATGTCCAGCGGGGTGCCGTCGGGGCCGATGACGACGGGCTCGGGGTGGCCGGCCCTGGTGATGGTGCAGGTACGGGAGAACGGGTCGTAGACGCCGTACATGCAGGTCGCCGTCAGCGTCTCCTGCTGGAGGGAGTCGCCGGGCGGCAGCGCGGCCCGTTCCTCGGCGAGACGGTCGGCGGTGTCCTTGAACCGGGCCAGCACCTCGTCGGGTTCCAGGTCGAGATCTGCCAGCGCCTGGATGACCATGCGCAACTGCCCCATGACGATGGCCGTCTGGAGGCCGCGTCCGGCGACCGTGCCGATGACCAGGGCGGTGCGGCCGCCGGACAGCGCGATGGTGTCGAACCAGGAACCGCTGTTGCGCCCGGCCAGCAGGACGTGCGCGGTTTCGACGGCGGTACGGGGGCCATGGTCCTGCGGGAGCAGCCTGCGCTGGACCGTCGAGGCGATCACGTGGTCGCGCTCGTAGCGGCGGGCGTTGTCGATGCTCAGCGCGACACGGGCGGCGGCGGCACGGGCGAGACCGGTGTCGTCCTCGTCGAAGGGCTCCGCACCCTCGCACCGGTAGAGGCTCAGCAGCCCGAGGACCGTGCCGCGCAGGGTCAGCGGGACGACCATCAGGGAGTGGGCGCAGGTCGCCTCGATCAGCCGGGCCGCGTCGGGGTCGGAGTCCAGCCACGGGGTGTCGTGGTCGAGCAGGACGACACGGACGCCGAGGTCCGAGGCGGCCAGGGCGTACGGGGTCCGGGGGGCCAGCCGCCGCGTCTCGGGGACGTGCATCGCCCCGCCGTCGCCCCCGTTCTCCTCGCCTTCCTCGGCACCGAGGCCCCGGAACCCCGTACCGGCGGCCCGCCGCAGCGGGACGTCGGGGTCCAGCGGCCCCAGGGGCGGATCGGCACCGCGCAGCACGTCGTCCACCACCTCGATGACCGCGAAGTCGACGAAGTCCGGCACCACGGCGTCGACGAACCCCTGGCAGATGGCCGCCACGTCCAGGGAACTGCCCACACCCTCGCGGACCGCGGTCAGGCACCGCTCCCGGGCCTGCACCTTCTCCTGTTCGGTGACGTCCACGACCGCTGCCAGCAGGCCGATGGGCCGGCCCGCCGCATCGTCGAGCCGGTATACGGACACCGACAGGCTGTGCAGCGGGCCCTCCGTGTCCGTGACCCGCCCGCGGATCAGCCGCCCCCTCACGCAGACTCCGGTGCGCAGCACCTCCCGCAGCAGCTCCGCCGCCTCCTGCGGTGCGTCGACGTGGTAGACCTCGTCGAACCTGCGCCCCAGCAGCCGGTCCACCGGACCCATGTCGGTCAGGAGATTGACCCGCACCAGCCGGAGATCCGTGTCGAGCACATGGAGGCCGACCGCGGACTGGTCGAACAGCCTGTTCAGGAGTGCCGCGGCCAGGCCCTCGGGAGCCTCGTCCCATGTCCGGGACCCCGGCCCTCCCGTACCTGCGTCCGCCACGGATTCACCCCACGTCGATGGCTCCGGCGCACCTCTCGCGCCGGCCTGCCTCAGACCAGCATCGAGCCACCCCGCCCACTCCGCCACCGGATAGGGCGGTGGGGTCAGGCCTCCCACGCCCCCAGGGAACGCAGCACGTGCTCGACGAGCGCGGCGACCGTCGCCTCGTCCTGCGGCGGTTTGCGCAGCACATGGCGGTAGTAGACGGGGCCGTAGAGCATCTCGACCGCGAGCGGCAGATCCGCGTCCGCGGGGATCTGGCCCTGCTCCTGGGCCCGGCGCAAACGCGCCACCGCCTGCTCGAAGCGTGGTCCGACCAGGTCTTCCCTGACGGCCTTCGCGAGGGCGTCGTCGTGGTGGACCTCGGAGAGAATCCCGGCGTAGGCGGGACCGAAGGGCGAGGTGGACAGCAGTCGCACCGCCGCGCAGATGTGGGTCCGCAGATCGGCGGCGATGTCGCCGGTGTCGACGAACGGGGTGGCGTCGACGAGGCCCTCGGTGAACGCCTCCAGCATTACGGCGCCCTTCGACGGCCACCAGCGGTAGATCGTCTTCTTGCTCACGCCCGCGCGGGCGGCGATGGCCTCGACGGTGACGCGGGCGTAGCCCTTCTCCGCACAGAGGTCGAGTGCGGCCTCGAGCGTGGCTTTTCGTGATCGCTCGCTCCGGCGCTGAGAACTCGGCGATGTGATCATTCGGTGAGCATAGGTGGATTCGAGCCATTCCTTGTTGACAGCGTATCGTCAGAAGTCGAAGAATAACCAGGCGGAAACGGAACGTGCCGTGTCGTCATGTTCCTGCTGTTCGCACCGTTCGTGCCGTCGTGCCACGGCGAGCCGATCGGGGGACGGCTCGATCGGCCGACGGCACGAACGACCCTTCCCCGCGCGCTCATGTGGTGATGTCCTTCGCCGTGAACCGCGCCCAGGCGGCCGACCCGAACACCGCCGCGTACAGCCCCTGCAAGGTGAAGTTCTTGACCAGCCCGTCCCAGTGGACCGGCTCGCGCAAGAAGTCCGCGAAGGACAGCCAGTAGTGCGGGAAGAGATACGGATGGACCCCGTCGAGCTGCGGGATCGTATCCAGGATCTGCACGGCGATCAGCACCCCGACGGTGGCGGCCATCGCCGCGATACCACTGTTGGTCAGCGTCGAGACGAACAGGCCGAGCGCCGCGAATCCGATCAGTGACGCCGCCACCGCGAGGGCGATCAGCCCGGCGCGCACCAGCCCTTCCCCGAAGCCGATCCGGGTCCCCGAGATCGTCGTGACGTCGCCGACCGGGAACAGCAGCGCGCCCACGGCCAGCGCCGACGCCGCCACGACCAGCGTCGCGACCAGGCAGAACGCCAGCACTGACGCGTACTTCGCGAGCAACAGCCGGGTCCGGCCCGCAGGGGCGACCAGCAGATAGCGCAGGGTGCCGCCGCCGGCCTCGCCCGCGACCGAGTCCCCCGCGACGACGGCGACCGCCATCGGCAGAAAGACGGGAAGCGTGGCGGCGAGCGAGGCGAAGACCAGGAACAGGCCATTGTTGGTGACCTGGGCGAGGAAGGCCGGTCCCCCGCCGCCGTCGGGACCGCCCGGCGGACCGCCGCCGCCCGTCTCCATCCGCACCGCGATACCGATCAGTACGGGCACGGCGGCGAGCACCCCGAGCAGGGCGAAGGTGCGTCGGCGGCGCAGGGTCGTGGCCAGTTCGGAACGGAGGATTCCGAACGTCCACAGGGGGTTGCGGGGCGTGGTGACGGCAGTGAGTTCAGCCTGCGACATCGAATCCCTCTCCGGTGAGTGCGACGAAGGCGTCCTCCAGCGAGGCCCGTTCGACCCCGAAGGACCGTACGCGGACCCCGCCCCGTACCAGCGCCGCGTTGAGCTCGGCCGGGTCGGTGCCGGGCGGCGGGGCGTCGGCGGTCACCAGCTGCCCGTCGGCCACCAGGCCGGTGACCCCGTGCTCCTTGAGAATGCGGGCGGCGTCGCCCGGGTCGGGGGTGGTGACGGCGAGCCGGGCCCGGGAGCCCGCGGCGAGTTCGGCGACCGGGCCCTGGGTGAGGAGCCGGCCGCGCGCCATGACGGCGGCGTGCGTGCAGACCTGCTCGATCTCGTCGAGGAGGTGGGAGGAGAGGAAGACGGTGGTGCCCTCCGCCGCCAGCTCCCGGATCAGCGAACGGATCTCGCGCATGCCCTGCGGGTCCAGGCCGTTGGTCGGCTCGTCGAGGACGAGGAGGCGGCGCGGCTGGAGGAGGGCGGCGGCGAGCCCGAGGCGCTGCTTCATGCCCAGCGAGTACGCCTTGGCCTTCTTGCCGGCGGCCGCCGCGAGCCCGACCCGGTCCAGGGCGTCTTCGACCCGTGCCCGACGGGTGCGTGGATCGGCGGCCGGGTCGGCGGAGTCGAACCGCACCAGATTGTCCCGGCCCGTCAGGAAGCCGTACAGCGCGGGCCCCTCGATGAGCGCGCCGACCTGCGGAAGTACGGTACGGGCCCCGGCGGGCATCGGTCTGCCGAGGACCCGCGCGGTGCCGGAGGTCGGGTCGATGAGGCCCATGAGCATCCGGATCGTGGTGGTCTTCCCGGAGCCGTTGGGCCCCAGGAAGCCGAAGACGCTGCCCGCGGGGACGCGCAGGTCGAGCCCGTCGACGGCGAGCTGGCCGCCCCGGTACCGCTTGGTGAGACCCCGGGTCTCGATGACGGCCGCTTCTCCGGCCCCTGCGTCGGTCATACGTACTCCCAGTCACAGTCCCGGCGGCCCGTCCGCCGGGCCGCACGGATGGTCCCACCGTACGGAGCCGCCCCGCCGTACGGAGCGTACGGCGGGGCGGGTTCGTACAGCGGCGACTACCTGGCGGTGTCGGCTACCTGGCGGTGTCGGTTACTTGGCGGTGTCGGCCGCGCGCACCAGCGCGTCCTTGGTGACCGCGCCGACGTAGACCTTGCCGTCGTCCGTCATCAGCGCGTTCACCAGGCGGGTCTTGAAGACCGTGCCCGAACCGAACGAGCCGGTGACCCGGTCGCCCAGCGCGTCCAGGAACTGCTGCGCCTCGGCGGGGACGCCGTCGGTGCCCTTCGTGGGCAGCCCGGCGCCGCCCGGCACCTCGATCTCGGCGACGGAGGTCCAGCCCTCGCCGATCACGTTGAGCCCCTGGAAGCCCTCCAGCGCGCCGAGTTCCCCGGGGGCCTTGTCCGCCTTGCCGTTCTTCCCGGCCTCGGCCTCCAGATCCTCGGCCTCGGTCACCTTCGCACCCTTGGGCGGGGTGAAGGTGAAGGAGGACGCGTCCGGCTTCCCGAAGTCGACCTTGGTGAAACCGGCGTCGATCACGGCCTTGCCACCGCCGCTCGGGGCCAGGGTGAACTTCAGCGGTACGCCGTTCTCCGCGTCGACCGCGATCGTGACCGAGCCGATCGTCGAACCGGACTGCTTCGGCTTGATCAGCAGCTGGTACGCATCGCGCCCGGCCACCTGCGCCGTGCCGTCGACCGTGACCGACGTGGTGTCACCGGCGGCCGTGAGCGCCTCCTCGGCCAGCTCCTTGGGTGTGGTGGGCACACCCTCCGGTGCCTTGTGCTCCTTGCCCTTGGTGCCCCTGGCCCCGGTCTCGTCCGCCTCGGCGTGGTACACCTCGTCGGACTTGCTGTCGTACGCCCAGACCTCGCCCGCGTTGTGGATCAGGCTGTACTCGGCGGCGTCCCCGAGGATCGACAGACGCTGCTTGTCGGGGCCGTCGGCCGCCAGCCGCAGCGTGTGCGTACCGGAGGTGAGTTCCATCAGCTTGGCCTGCGGGTCGGCGGCGGAACCGTCGCTCCCCTTGTCCGCGCCGCCGCCCGGGGCGAAGGAGCCCGCGAGCCCGCCGATCGACGGGAGGCCGAGGTCGGCGGTGACCTTCAGCGTGCCGGACAGCTGCTGCTGGTCCGAGGCGGCAATCTTCTCGATGAGTTCCTGAGCGGTGATCTTCGGCAGCTCCGGGTCGCCGGAATCCGCCAGTGCCGGGACGAGTCCGATCGTCGCCGCCGCCACCCCCGCGACTGCGAACGGGACGATGTATCGCGCCGCCTTGCGACGGCCCACGACAGTGCCCGTGGCCTCGCTGGTGGTCTCCGCGCTGTCGTTCGGTGCCATGTGTGTGCCCTACCTCCGTGGTCGGCGGCTTCCATCCACGCTGGGCCACTCCCTGCCGCCCTGCTCACCCGATGTGGTCAGGAGTGGTTGTTCTCCATCTGACCAAATCGCGCGCCGACAAGCGTCAGCCCGCGGGATCAACTCCGCGTACTGCTCCGGTATGACACCGAGCCGCCCGGGGTCACCCTTCCAGTAAGGGTTGCCGTGCGGGGGCCGAGCCGAAACCCCGACAGGCTCTCAGCCCGCGCGGTGCACCACGGCGTCGCAGAGCTCTTCGAGCGCCGCCTTCGCGTAGCAGTCGGGCAGCGGTGCCAGCGCGGCCCGCGCCTCCTGGGCGTATCGGATGGTGTCCCGTCGCGCCTGGTCCAGCGCCGGGTGGGCGCGCAGCCTGCTCAGCGCCTCCGCCAGCCGGGCGTCGTCGCTCAGGTCGCCGTCCAGGAGCTCCACGAGCTCCAGGTCGTCCGGCTTGCCGTCGGCCGCGGCCTGCGCCCGCAGCAGGAGGACGGGCAGGGTCGGGATGCCCTCGCGCAGGTCGGTGCCGGGCGTCTTGCCGGACTCGTGGGAGTCGGAGGCGATGTCGAGTACGTCGTCGGCGAGCTGGAAGGCGACGCCGAGCCGCTCCCCGTACTGGGTGAGGATGTCCACGACCGATTCGTCGGCGCCGGACATCATCGCGCCGAACCGCCCGGACACGGCGATCAGCGAGCCGGTCTTGCCGGCGATGACGTCGAGGTAGTGGCCGACCGGGTCGCGGCCGTCGCGCGGGCCCGCGGTCTCCAGGATCTGACCGGTGACCAGACGCTCGAACGCCTCGGCCTGGATGCGTACGGCCTCCGGGCCGAGGTCGGCCAGGATGTGCGAGGCGCGGGCGAAAAGGAAGTCGCCGGTCAGGACGGCGACCGAGTTGCCCCAGCGGGTGTTGGCGCTGTCCACCCCGCGGCGTACGTCCGCCTCGTCCATCACGTCGTCGTGGTACAGCGTCGCCAGGTGGGTCAGTTCGACGACCACGGCCGAGGGCACGATACCCAGTGCGTCGGGGTCACCGAACTGGGAAGCCAGCATCACCAGCAGCGGACGGAACCGCTTGCCTCCTGCACGGACCAGGTGCTGCGCGGCCTCCGTGATGAAGGGCACCTCACTCTTGGTGGCTTCCAGCAGCCCCGCCTCGACAGCGGACAAACCGGCCTGGACATCGGCCTCAAGAGCCTGGTCCCGCACGCACAGTCCGAACGGCCCGACGACGGTCACGAGGGGATCTCCTGTCTGCTGACGATCACACGGAATGTCGATGTGTCGCTGTCTCCACTCAAGTCAGCGTATCCGGTCCCCTTTGGATCACCGTGGGCGGCTTCCCGCGACCGCCGGTATGTTCGGGATCAGCTCATACGATCAGGAGTTGTCCCTTTGTCCCACACCGCGAGCGCTACCGAGCCGACCCAGCCGCCGCCGGAGGACGACCGCGCCTTCTTCGGACAGCCGAGGGGTCTGATGACCAGCTCGTACCGTGCCGTCCTGTACGGCGGCATCCTCATCGCCTGCGGCCACTACTCGATGGCCGTGCCGACGGACACGATGACCTGGGTCGGCCTGGGCCTGATCAGCGCCGGAACGGGCCTCCTCAAGCCCAATGTCGCCACCATGGTCGGCAAGCTCTACCGCACCGACGACGACCGGCGCGACGCCGGCTTCGCCCTCTGCTACATGGCCATCAACATCGGCGCCTTCGCCGGTCCGCTGGTCACCGGCTGGCTCGGCGACCACGCGAGCTGGCACTGGGGCTTCTCGGCCGCCGCGGTCGGCATGACGTTCGGCCTCATCCAGTACGTGGCCGGCCGCCGTCACCTGGCCGGGCGTAAGCACGCGGCAGAGTTCGCCCTCGCGCCGGAGCCGATGCGGCGGGCCCTGCGGCTCATCGGTGCCGGCATCGTGGTGTTCGCCCTGGTCGCCACCGCGCTGGCCCTCGCGGGCTGGCTGACGATGGAACGCTTCGTCGACCTGCTCACCCTGATCTCGGTGATCATGCCGGTCGTCTACTTCGTCGTGATGTTCCGCAGCCCCCGGGTGACCACCGAGGAACGCGGGCGGCTGCGCCCGTACGTGCTCGGCGCCTTCGAGGTCGCGCTGGCGCCGATGGTGGCTGCCGTCCGAGCCCGGACGTGCACGTTGGCCGCCTAGTGGATCGTCGGCTCGCACTTCTTGCTCGGGCTCGGTGGCATCCGCCTTGAGACCTCCTGCATATCCGCCGCCACGAAGCTCGCGCCAGTTGTACGACGAGGTCTCCAACCGTTCCTGGGCAGTGAGCAGGAGTGAGTCCCGACTCGCCGGCCCGCCCCGAACGGTTTTGGACGCACTGGTCCTCCGCTTTCGCGTCCTGGGCGGCGACGCATATCCCGTATGCGGTCCGTCCCAGGTGGGCGGAATCCCTAACGCCCTGGCCATATGAGTGTGGCCAGAGGCGACGGGGAGGCCCCGGACCATCTCGCTGGTGGGACGGGGGCCCCGACTGCTGACACCACACCCGGCGTCCCAGATCGCTTTACGTACGTTACGCACGCACCGCCAGACATACCCACAGATCGTCACATCGTTCACTCATTCGTGCCAATGTTGGCCAAAACGATGTGCTAGCCCAGCAGTTGTGGATCCCGTCCACTGAGGTACAGCCATGCACATCCGCACCGAATTCCCGTACGAGACGACCCGCGAGGACCTGTACATCCCGCTGCCGGACGGCACGCGGCTGTACGCCCGGATCTGGCGGCCGGTCACCGAGGAACCCGTACCGGCGCTGCTGGAGTACCTGCCCTACCGGCTGAGCGACTGGACGGCTCCGCGGGACTGGCAGCGCCACCCCTGGTACGCGGGACACGGCTACGCCTCCGTACGTGTGGATGTGCGCGGGCACGGCAACAGCGAGGGCATCCCGGGCGACGAGTACGACGCGACGGAGCTGGCCGACGGGGTCGCCGTCATCCACTGGCTGGCCCAGCAGGAGTGGTGCTCGGGCAACGTGGGCATGTTCGGCATCTCCTGGGGCGGCTTCAACTCGCTCCAGCTCGCCGCGCTCGCACCCGAGCCGCTGAAGGCGATCGTCACGGTCTGTTCGACGGACGACCGCTACGACAACGACGTCCACTACATGGGCGGCTCGGTGCTCGCCGTCGATATGCACGCGTGGGCGGCCACCATGCTGGCCTTCGTCTCCCGGCCGCCGGACCCGGAGCAGGTCGGCGAGAAGTGGAAGGAGATGTGGCTGAACCGGCTGGAGGCGGTCGAACCGTTCATCCACACCTGGCTGGCCCACCAGACCCGCGACACGTACTGGAAGCACGGCAGCGTCTGCGAGGACTACGGCGCCATCAAGGCGTCCGTGCTCGCGGTCGGCGGCTGGCACGACCCGTACCGCGACACCGTGCTGCGGCTGGTCGAGCATCTGGCCCCGGCGAAGGTACGCGGTCTGATCGGCCCGTGGTCGCACCAGTACCCGGACCGCGAGCTGCCCCCGGGGCCCGGCATCGGCTTCCTCCAGGAAACGCTGCGCTGGTGGGACCACCATCTCAAGGGCGCGGACAACGGGGTGATGAACGAGCCCCTGCTGCGGTCCTGGATCAGCGGTTCGCACCCGCCCGCCACGGCCTACAAGACGCTCCCCGGCCGCTGGGTCGGCGACGCGAGCTGGCCGTCGGAGAACGTCGTCCCCGTCGTGTACGCCCTCCAGGGCGGTCCGCAGATCGTCCTGTCGCCGCAGCAGACCGGGGTGGACGCCGGCTGCTTCTTCCCCTTCGGCAACGACGGCGACCTGCCGCCCGACCAGCGCGACGAGGACGCGAAGTCCGTCTCGTTCGAATTCCCCGTCGAGGACGCCCCCATCGAGATCCTGGGCCGCCCGAAGGTGAAACTCCACATCCGGATGGCCGTGCCGCGCGGCCAGGTCATCGCCCGGCTCTGCGACGTGGCACCCGACGGCTCCTCCACGCTGGTCACCCGCGGTGTCCTCAACCTTTCCGCGCGGCACGGCCGCGACCGGGCCGAGGACTGGCCGGTCGGAGAGACGGAGGACGTGACCTTCGAGCTGAACGGCATCGGGCACACCTTCCCGCGCGGCCACCGGATCAGGCTCGCGGTCTCGTCCTCGTACTGGCCGTGGATCTGGCCGCAGGCCGGTTCGGCGGGCTTCACCCTGGACGCGGTCGGCAGCTTCGTCGAACTTCCGGTGCGCCGCCACACCGAGGACAACGGCATCTCGTTCGGCGAACCGGAGCAGTCCGAACCGCTCGGCGTCGTGTACCCGGCGACGCTCGACGAAGAGCGCCCGGAGCGCCTGGTGGTCCGGGACGTCACCAAGGGCGAGTGGCGCATGGAGGTCGACCCGCGCTACGGCGGCACCCGCGTCTACCCGGACGGGCTCGAATTCACCGAGGACGCAGTGGAGACGTACACGATCCAGGAAAAGGACCCGCTCTCCGCCCGCACCCGCTCGGACTGGACGATCCGGCTGCACCGTCCCGAGATGGCCTGGGACGTGGAGATCGAGACCCGTTCCGAAATCGGCGCGGACGCGGAGGACTTCATCACCTCCAACGAAGTGATCTGCAAGGACGGCGGAGAGGTCGTCTTCCACCGGACCTGGGAGAAGCGCATTCCGCGCACGGCAGGCTGATCCGGACATGTTCTTCCGTGGGGTCCCCGGCTTTCCGGGGACCCCACGGAACTTTCCGGGCATTAGGCCCAGTTGAGACACTGCCGCTGAGTAGCAACACCGACGTAACGTGTCCTTCAAGTGACCTGGAAAGCGAGGCAGCAACACATGCCCGAGCAGAGCAGCCCGCTCGATCTGGCCGAGGGCGACCCCTTCGGTCCGCACAACCTTCCGTACGGTGTCTTCTCCACCCCCGACCACGCCGGCCACCGCAGGGTCGGTGTCCGCATCGGCAACCACGTGCTGGACGCCGGGGCCGCGGCCCACGCGCTCGGCTCGCCCTACGCGCAACTGCTCGCCCAGCCCAGCCTGAGGCCGCTGCTCGCGGCCGGCCGCACCGCCTGGCGCGATGTGCGGCGCGCGCTGACGGCCTGGGTGACGGTCCCGGCGCACCGCGCGGACATCGAGCCCCTGCTGTACCCGGTCGATTCGGTGACTCTCCATCTGCCGTACGAGGTCGCGGACTACGTCGACTTCTACGCCAGCGAGCACCACGCCACCAACGTCGGCAAGATCTTCCGGCCCGACGGTGACGCGCTGACCCCCAACTGGAAGCACCTGCCCATCGGTTACCACGGGCGGGCCGGAACGGTCGTCGTCTCGGGCACGGATGTGGTGCGTCCCTCGGGCCAGCGCAAGGCCCCTTCGGACCCGGCGCCCGTCTTCGGGCCGTCCGTGAAGCTGGACATCGAGGCCGAGGTCGGCTTCGTCGTGGGCGTTCCCTCGGAGCAGGGCACCTCGGTGCCGCTCGGCGACTTCCGCGAGCACGTCTTCGGGCTCTGCCTGCTCAACGACTGGTCGGCGCGCGACATCCAGGCGTGGGAGTACGTGCCGCTGGGTCCGTTCCTCGGCAAGTCCTTCGCCACGTCCGTCTCGGCGTGGGTGACACCGCTGGAGGCACTGGACGCGGCCCGTACGCAGCCGCCCGCCCGTGACGTCCCGCTGCTCCCCTACCTGGACGACGCGGACGAGGAGGAGCACGGCGGCATCGATCTGCGGATCTCGGTCGCGATCAACGGCCACCTCGTCTCCGAGCCGCCGTTCGCGTCCATGTACTGGACCGCGGCCCAGCAGCTCGCCCAGATGACGGTGAACGGCGCCTCGCTGCGTACCGGCGATCTGTACGGCTCCGGCACCGTCAGCGGCGCCGAAACGGCCCAGCGCGGCTCCCTCCTGGAGCTCACCTGGAACGGCCGCGACCCGCTGGATCTCCCCGAAGGCAAGCGCACGTTCCTGGAGGACGGCGACACGGTCACCCTGACCGCATGGGCCCCGGGACCGCACGGCACGCGCGTCGGCCTCGGCGAAGTGACCGGCCGGATCGTTCCCTCGTAGCTGTGCGGCCGACGGCCACGCCGGCGCTCCTGGCGCCGGCGTGGGCCGCGGTCACGGCTCACTCGTACTCGGGCGGTTCCTCGTCCCAGCCGAACTCCGGGTCCGGGGCCGCGGCGTGGACGGGGCGCCCGGGGGCTTCCCTGGTCGCCGGTACGGCAGGTCGCTCGGCCGGCTGGGGTGTTTCCACCGCCACCGTTCCGGTTCCGGTTCCGGTTCCGGTTCCGGTCTCGGTCTCGGTCTCGGTCTCGGTGTCGGCGTCGGTGTCGGTGTCGGTGTCGGTGTCGGCCTCGCCGAACGTCGCGAGCACCTCCAGCACCCCTTCGCCGTACGTGGCGAGCTTCTTCTCGCCCAGGCCGCTGATCCCGCCCAGCTCGGCCGCAGAGCCGGGACGCAGTGCGGCGATCTCCCGCAGGGTGGCGTCGTGGAAGATGACGTACGCCGGGAGCCCCAGCTCCTTCGCCTGGGCGCCGCGCCAGGCGCGCAGTGCCTCGAAGACCGGGACGGCCGACTCCGGGAGCTCGGCGACGGCGGCTGCCGCCTTGCCCCTGCGCTCGCTCTTCGAGGAGGACGAGGACCGGGACGTGGGCTTCTTCGGCTCCTTGCGCAGCAGCACCTCCCGCTCACGTCCGAGGACGGAGGCACTGTCGTCGGTCAGCACCAGCGTGCCGTACTCGCCCTCGACGGCGAGGAGGCCCTGGGCCAGCAGCTGGCGCACCACGCCCCGCCATTCGGCCTCGGCCAGCTCCTCGCCGATGCCGAAGACCGAGAGCTGGTCGTGATCGAACTGGATGATCTTCGCGGTCTTCCGGCCGAGCAGGATGTCGATGATCTGGCCCGCGCCGAACTTCTGGCCGCGCTCCCGCTTCAGCCGCACCACCGTGGACAGCAGTTTCTGCGCGACCACCGTGCCGTCCCAGGTCTCGGGCGGGGTGAGGCAGGTGTCGCAGTTGCCGCAGGTCTCCCCTCCGGGCTCCTGGCCGAAGTACGTCAGGAGCTGGGCGCGGCGGCACTGGACCGTCTCGCACAGGGCCAGCATCGAGTCGAGGTGGGAGGCCGCGCGGCGCCGGAACGCCTCGTCGCCCTCGCCGCCCTGGATCAGCTTGCGCTGCTGGACGACGTCCTGGAGCCCGTACGCCATCCAGGCCGTGGACGGTGCGCCGTCACGGCCGGCACGGCCGGTCTCCTGGTAGTACCCCTCGACCGACTTGGGCAGGTCGAGGTGGGCGACGAAGCGGACGTCGGGCTTGTCGATGCCCATACCGAAGGCGATGGTCGCGACGACGACCAGGCCCTCCTCGCGCAGGAAGCGCGACTGGTGCAGGGCGCGCGTCCCGGAGTCCAGGCCCGCGTGGTACGGCACGGCCTCGATGCCGTTGCGGCAGAGGTATTCGGCGGTCTTCTCGGTCGAGTTGCGCGAGAGGCAGTAGACGATGCCCGCGTCCCCGGCGTGCTCCTCCTCGAGGAAGGTCAGCAGCTGCTTCTTCGGGTCGGCCTTCGGCACGACGCGGTACTGGATGTTGGGCCGGTCGAAGCTCGCCACGAAGTGCTTGGCGTCCGGCATTCCCAGACGCTGGGTGATCTCCTGGTGCGTGGCGTCCGTCGCGGTCGCGGTGAGCGCGATGCGGGGTACGTCGGGCCAGCGCTCGCCCAGCACGGAGAGGGCCAGATAGTCGGGGCGGAAGTCGTGGCCCCACTGCGCGACGCAGTGCGCCTCGTCGATGGCGAAGACGGAGATCTCGCCGCGGGCGAGCAGCGCGAGGGTGGAGTCCAGGCGCAGCCGCTCGGGGGCGAGGTAGAGCAGGTCGAGCTCGCCCGCGAGGAACTGGGACTCCATCGAGCGGCGCTCGTCGAAGTCCTGCGTGGAATTGACGAACCCGGCCCGCACGCCCAGCGCCCGCAGGGCGTCCACCTGGTCCTGCATGAGGGCGATGAGCGGCGAGATCACGATGCCGGTGCCGGGCCTGACCAGGGCCGGGATCTGGTAGCAGAGGGACTTGCCGCCACCGGTCGGCATGAGCACGACGGCGTCGCCGCCCGCCACCACATGGTCGATGACGGCGCCCTGCTCACCGCGGAACGCCTCGTACCCGAACACCCGGTGAAGCGTCTGCTGCGCTTCGCTCTCGGCCACACTCATGGTCACGCCCGTCCCGCTCATCTGCTCTGTCCCCCGTGGTCCGCCCTGTCCGACCTGTCCCGTCCCCCACCACGATAGGCGGCGCCTACGACAACGCCGGACGGGCTCGAAGACCGAGCCCGTCCGGCGTGGAGGACAGTGCGTGCTTCCCCGGCTACCGCACGAACACTCCGGCCTGACTCGCCAGGTCCAGGAAGTACTGCGGGGCCAGGCCCAGCACCAGTGTCACGGCCACTCCGACCGCGATCGTCGTCATCGTCAGCGGGGACGGGACGGCGACCGTGGGGCCGTCCGCCTTCGGCTCGCTGAAGAACATCAGGACGATGACCCTGATGTAGAAGAACGCGGCGATGGCCGAGGAGATCACACCGACCACGACCAGGCCGCCCGCGCCGCCCTCCGCCGCCGCCTTGAACACGGCGAACTTCCCGGAGAAGCCGGAGGTGAGCGGAATGCCGGCGAAGGCCAGCAGGAACACCGCGAAGACCGCGGCGACCAGCGGCGAGCGCCGGCCGAGCCCGGCCCACTTCGACAGGTGCGTCGCCTCGCCGCCCGCGTCGCGCACCAGGGTGACGACGGCGAAGGCGCCGACCGTCACGAAGGAGTACGCGACCAGGTAGAAGAGGACCGAGGAGATCCCCTGCGGCGTGGTGGCGATGACACCCGCGAGGATGAAGCCCGCGTGCGCGATGGAGGAGTAGGCGAGCAGCCGCTTGATGTCGGTCTGGGTGATCGCGACGATCGCGCCACCCAGCATCGTGACGATGGCGACCGCCCACATGACCGGGCGCCAGTCCCAGGCGAGGCCCGGCAGCACCACGTACAGCAGGCGCAGCAGCGCACCGAAGGCGGCGACCTTCGTGGCGGCTGCCATGAACCCGGTGACCGGGGTCGGGGCGCCCTGGTAGACGTCGGGCGTCCACATGTGGAACGGGACGGCACCGACCTTGAAGAGCAGACCGGTCACGACCATCGCGCCGCCGATGAGCAGCAGTGCGTCGTTGCCCATGGTGTCGGCGAGCGCCGGGTCGATGCCCTGGACGGAGCCGTCCACCACGTTGGCGATGGTGGCGTACGAGACGGAGCCCGCGTACCCGTAGAGCAGGGCGATCCCGAAGAGCAGGAACGCCGAGGAGAAGGCGCCGAGCAGGAAGTACTTCACCGCGGCCTCCTGCGACATCAGCCGCTTGCGGCGGGCGACGGCGCACAGGAGGTAGAGCGGGAGGGAGAAGACTTCCAGCGCGATGAAGAGCGTCAGCAGATCATTGGCGGCCGGGAAGACCAGCATGCCCGCGATGGCGAAGAGCACCAGCGGGTAGACCTCGGTCGTGGTGAATCCGGCCCGGACCGCGGCCTTCTCGCTGTCGCTGCCCGGCACGGAGCCGGCCTGTGCGGCGAAGGAGTCGACGTGGTTGCCGTGCGTCTCCGGGTCCAGGCGCCGTTCCGCGAAGGTGAACACGGCGACCATGGAGACCAGGAGAATGGTGCCTTGCAGGAACAGCGCGGGGCCGTCCACGGCGATGGCGCCCATCGCCGCGATGTGGGCCTTCGTCGTGCCGTACCCGCCGGCCGCCAGGCCGATGACGGCGGCGAAGGCGGCGGCGAGCGCGACGACGGTCAGGAACACCTGCGTGTAGTACCGGCCCCTGCGCGGGACGAACGCCTCCGCCAGCACGCCGAGGACGGCGGCGCCGACGACGATCAGGACGGGCGCCAGTTGGGCGTACTCGATGGTCGGCGCCGTGAACTTCTCGTCCGGAGCGGCCGATGTCACCCCGCCCACCGTTGTCCACAGGCTGTGGACAGCTGTTGCGCTCACTTGGCGGCCTCCACCTCGGGCTGGGGGTCCTGCTTCTGTACGTCCTGCATGGTGTGCTGGACCGCGGGGTTGACGACCTCGGTCAGCGGCTTCGGGAAGACCCCGAGGAAGATCAGCACCGCGATCAGCGGAAGAGCGACCGCCAGCTCCCGGACCTTGAGGTCGGGCATGCCCTGGACCTCCGCCTTGACCGGTCCCGTCATCGTCCGCTGGTAGAGGACGAGGACATAGAGGGCGGCCAGCACGATGCCGGAAGTGGCGATGATGCCCGCCGCCGGATACACGCTGAACGTGCCGACCAGGACCAGGAACTCACTGACGAACGGCGCGAGCCCCGGCAGGGAGAGCGTGGCCAGACCGCCGATCAGGAAGGTCCCGGCCAGGACCGGTGCCACCTTCTGCACCCCGCCGTAGTCGGCGATGAGCCGGGAGCCGCGCCGTGTGATCAGGAATCCGGCGACCAGCATCAGCGCGGCCGTCGAGATCCCGTGGTTGACCATGTAGAGCGTGGCGCCGGACTGGCCCTGGCTCGTCATCGCGAAGATGCCGAGGATGATGAAGCCGAAGTGCGAGATCGAGGCGTACGCGATCAGCCTCTTGATATCGCGCTGGCCGACCGCGACCAGCGCCCCGTACACGATGGAGATCAGCGCCAGCACGATGATCACCGGGGTCGCCCACTTGCTGGCCTCCGGGAACAGCTGGAGGCAGAAGCGGAGCATCGCGAAGGTGCCGACCTTGTCGACGATCGCGGTGATCAGCACGGCGACCGGCGCCGTGGCCTCGCCCATGGCGTTGGGCAGCCAGGTGTGCAGCGGCCACAGGGGCGCCTTCACCGCGAAGGCGAAGAAGAACCCGAGGAACAGCCACCGCTCGGTGCTGGTCGCCATGTCCAGCGAGCCATTGGCCCGGGCCTCGGCGATCTCGGAGAGCGAGAAGCTCCCCGCGACGACGTACAGACCGATGACCGCGGCCAGCATGATGAGTCCGCCGACCAGGTTGTAGAGGAGGAACTTCACCGCGGCGTACGAGCGTTGGGCCGCGGCGTTCTCGTCGCTGCCGGAGTGCGCCCGGTCCCCGAAGCCGCCGATGAGGAAGTACATCGGGATGAGCATGGCTTCGAAGAGGATGTAGAAGAGGAAGACGTCGGTGGCCTCGAAGGAGAGGATCACCATCGCTTCGACCATCAGGATCAGGGCGAAGAAGCCCTGAGTGGGGCGCCACCGCGAGGACTTGGTCTCCAGGGGGTCGGCGTCGTGCCAGCCCGCCAGGATCACGAACGGGATCAGCAGGGCGGTGAGCGCGAGGAGCGCCACCCCGATGCCGTCCACGCCCAGCTCGTACCGCACACCGAAGTCCGCGATCCAGGCGTGGGATTCGGTCAGCTGGTACCGGTCACCGCCGGGCTCGAAGCGGGCGAACACGAGGCCCGCCAGGACGAGGGTGCCGAGCGAGACCAGCAGGGCCAGCCATTTGGCGGCGGTGCGCCGCGCGGCCGGGACGGCGGCGGTGGCGATCGCTCCGATCGCCGGAAGCGCCGCCGTCGCTGTCAGGAGGGGAAAGGACATGGTGATCAGACCGCCCTCATCAGCAGGGTCGCGGCGATGACAACCGCCGCACCGCCGAACATCGAGACCGCGTAGGTGCGGGCGTAGCCGTTCTGCAGCTTGCGCAGCCGGCCGGAGAGCCCGCCGACCGAAGCGGCCGTACCGTTGACGACGCCGTCGACCAGACTGTGGTCGACGTAGACCAGCGAGCGGGTGAGGTGCTCGCCGCCACGGACCAGGACCACGTGGTTGAAGTCGTCCTGGAGGAGATCGCGGCGGGCGGCCCGGGTGAGCAGCGAACCGCGCGGGGCGACGACCGGGACCGACCTGCGCCCGTACATCGCCCAGGCGATGGCGACACCGATGACGAGCACCACCATGGTGGCGCCGGTGACGGTGGTCGCGCTGACCGGCGGGTGCCCGTGCTCGTGCTTGGTGACGGGCTCCAGCCAGAGCATGAAGCGGTCGCCGATGGAGAAGAACCCGCCCGCGAACACCGAGCCGAAGGCCAGCAGGATCATGGGGATCGTCATCGACTTCGGGGACTCGTGCGGGTGCGGCTCGTGGCCCTCGGCGTCCGGCTGCCAGCGCTTCTCGCCGAAGAAGGTCATCAGCATCACCCGCGTCATGTAGAACGCGGTGATCGCGGCGCCCAGCAGGGCGACGGAGCCGAGAATCCAGCCCTCGGTGCCGCCCTTGGCGAAGGCGGCCTCGATGATCTTGTCCTTGGAGAAGAAGCCGGACAGTCCGGGGAATCCGATGATGGCGAGATAGCCGAGGCCGAAGGTGACGAAGGTGACCGGCATGTGCTTGCGCAGGCCGCCGTACTTCCGCATGTCGACCTCGTCGTTCATGCCGTGCATGACCGAACCGGCACCGAGGAAGAGCCCGGCCTTGAAGAAGCCGTGCGTCACCAGGTGCATGATCGCGAAAACATAGCCGATGGGGCCGAGGCCCGCGGCAAGGATCATGTAGCCGATCTGCGACATCGTCGACCCGGCGAGGGCCTTCTTGATGTCGTCCTTGGCGCAACCGACGATCGCACCGAACAGGAGCGTGACCGCGCCGACGACGACCACGGCCAGCTGGGCATCGGGAGCGGCGTTGAAGATCGCGCCGGACCTGACGATCAGATAGACACCCGCGGTCACCATGGTGGCGGCGTGGATGAGGGCCGAGACCGGGGTCGGGCCCTCCATCGCGTCACCGAGCCAGGACTGCAGCGGCACCTGGGCCGACTTGCCGCAGGCCGCCAGGAGAAGCATCAGGCCGATCGCCGTCAGCTTGCCCTCGCTCGTCTCTCCGGTCGCCGCGAACACCGGACCGAAGGCGAAGGTGCCGAAGGTGGTGAACATCAGCATGATCGCGATCGACAGACCCATGTCGCCGACGCGGTTGACCAGGAACGCCTTCTTGGCGGCGGTCGCCGCGCTGGGCTTGTGCTGCCAGAAGCCGATGAGGAGGTACGACGCCAGACCGACGCCCTCCCACCCGACGTACAGCAGCAGGTAGTTGTCGGCGAGGACCAGCAGGAGCATCGCCGCGAGGAAGAGGTTCAGATAGCCGAAGAAGCGGCGACGGCGTTCGTCGTGCTCCATGTAGCCGATCGAGTAGATGTGGATCAGGGTGCCCACACCGGTGATCAGCAGCACGAACGTCATCGACAGCTGGTCGAGCTGGAAGGCGACGTCGGCCTGGAAGCCCTCGACCGGAATCCAGCTGTACAGATACTGACGCATCGTCCGCGCCTCGGTCTCGTACCCCAGCATGGCGCTGAAGAGCACGACACCGAGGACGAACGAGGCGGCGGCGAACAAGGTGCCGATCCAGTGGCCGGCCCGGTCGAGCCGACGGCCGCCGCACAGCAGCACCGCCGCTCCGAGCAGAGGCGCCGCGACCAGCAGCGCAATCAGATTCTCCACGATTCCGACCCCTTACAGCTTCATCAGGCTGGCGTCGTCGACCGAAGCCGAGTGGCGGGAGCGGAACAGCGACACGATGATCGCGAGCCCGACCACGACCTCCGCGGCGGCGACGACCATCGTGAAGAAAGCGATGATCTGGCCGTCGAGGTTGCCGTGCATCCGGGAGAACGTGACGAGCGTGAGGTTGCACGCGTTGAGCATCAGCTCCACGCACATGAACACCACGATCGCGTTCCGCCTGATCAGCACCCCGGAGGCGCCGATGGTGAACAAAAGGGCCGCGAGGTAGAGGTAGTTGACCGGGTTCACTTGGCGACCTCCTCTTCGTCGTTGTCACGGCCCAGCCGTGCCCCCGAGCGCTGTTCCAGCGCCTTGAGGTCGGCAAGTGCCTCGTTCGACACGTCACGCATCTGGCCGCGCTGGCGCAGCGTCTGCATGACCGTGAGCTCGGACGGGGTGCCGTCCGGGAGCAGACCCGCGATGTCCACCCCGTTGTGCCGGGCGTAGACACCCGGCGCGGGCAGCGGCGGAAGGTGGCTGCTGCGCACCCGGTCCTCGGACATCTCCCGCTGCGTCTTGGCCCGTTCGGTGCGCTCGCGGTGCGTGAGCACCATCGCGCCGACGGTCGCCGTGATCAGCAGGGCGCCGGTGATCTCGAAGGCGAAGACGTACTTGGTGAAGATGAGGCTGGCGAGCCCCTCGACGTTCCCACCGTGCGCAGCGTTGGCGGCGCCCAGCCCGTTGAAGTTGTTCAGCGAGGCGTTGCCGATGCCGGCGCAGAGCAGGATGCCGAAGCCGAGCCCGCAGCCGACGGCCAGCCAGCGCTGGCCCTTGAGCGTCTCCTTCAGCGAGTCCGCCGCCGTGACACCGACGAGCATGACCACGAAGAGGAACAGCATCATGATCGCGCCGGTGTAGACGACGATCTGGACGACACCGAGGAAGTACGCCCCGTTGGCGAGGTAGAAGACCGCGAGGATGATCATGGTCCCGGCGAGCGACAGCGCGCTGTGCACGGCCTTCTTCATCAGGACGGTGGAGAGTGCGCCGATCACGGCGACCGTGCCGAGAATCCAGAACTGGACGGCCTCGCCGGTCGAGGTGGTGGAGGCCGCAGCGGCCAGGCCGGTCATGCGTCCACCTCCTCGTCCGCGGTTGCCTTCTCGTTCTCGCCCTTGGAGACCGCCTGCTGACGTTCCGTACCCGGCGCGGCCTCGGTCACCAGGCCCCGGTAGTAGTCCTGTTCGTCCATGCCGGGGAAGATCGCGTGCGGACTGTCGACCATGCCTTCCTCCAGCCCGGCGAGCAGCTCGTCCTTGGTGTAGATGAGGCTCTCGCGGGTGGTGTTGGCGAGCTCGAACTCGTTCGTCATCGTCAGCGCCCGCGTGGGGCACGCCTCGATGCACAGTCCGCAGAGAATGCAGCGCGCATAGTTGATCTGGTAGACGCGGCCGTAGCGCTCACCCGGGGAGTAGCGCTCCTCCTCGGTGTTGTCCGCGCCCTCCACGTAGATCGCGTCGGCCGGACAGGCCCAGGCGCACAGCTCGCAGCCGATGCACTTCTCCAGGCCGTCCGGATGACGGTTGAGCTGATGCCGGCCGTGGAAGCGCGGCGCCGTCACCTTCTGCGTCTCCGGATACTGCTCCGTCAGCCGCTTCTTGAACATGGCCTTGAAGGTCACGCCGAAGCCGGCCACAGGATTCTGGAATTTCTCCCCTGAGGGCTCTGATGACTCAGACACCGTCATCCTCCTTTCCGTCACTCGAATTCTCGTCACTGTGAGTATCCGACCCGCCACTGACAACGAGCTCCCGCTCACGTCGCGATCTGCGCCGCGGCACGGGCGGCAGGGTCTGTCCGGGCAGTGGCGGCACCGGGAACCCGCCCGCCATCGGGTCGAACGCCGGCTCCGGTCCGGCCGCCGCGTCCGCCTCCTTGGCCTTGCGGTCGCGGAAGATGTCGACGACGAAGGAGATCAGCAGGATCGCGATCACGGCTCCGGCGACGTACAGGACGATCTTCGAGAAGTCGTAGCCCTCGTTGCGCAGCGCGCGGACGGTGGCTACCAGCATCAGCCAGACCACCGAGACCGGGATCAGGACCTTCCAGCCGAGCTTCATCAGCTGGTCGTAGCGCACGCGGGGCAGTGTGCCGCGCAGCCAGATGAAGAAGAACAGCAGCAGCTGGACCTTGATGACGAACCAGAGCATCGGCCACCAGCCGTGGTTCGCGCCCTCCCAGAAGGTGCTGATCGGGTACGGAGCCCGCCAGCCGCCCAGGAACAGGGTCACGGAGACCGCCGAGACGGTGACCATGTTGACGTACTCGGCGAGCATGAACATCGCGAACTTGATCGACGAGTACTCGGTGTTGAAGCCGCCGACGAGGTCGCCCTCGGACTCCGGCATGTCGAACGGGGCCCGGTTGGTCTCACCGACCATCGTGACGATGTAGATGATGAAGGAGACCGGCAGCAGGATGATGAACCAGCGGTCCTCCTGCGCCTCCACGATCTTCGAGGTCGACATCGACCCGGAGTAGAGGAAGACCGAGGCGAACGCGGCGCCCATGGCGATCTCGTAGCTGATCATCTGGGCGCAGGAACGCAATCCGCCCAGCAGCGGGTACGTCGATCCGGAGGACCAGCCCGCCAGCACGATGCCGTAGATACCGACCGAAGCGACCGCGAGGATGTACAGCATCGCGATCGGCAGGTCGGTCAGCTGCATCGCCGTACGGTGCCCGAAGATCGAGACCTCGTTGTCCGCGGGGCCGAACGGGATCACCGCGATCGCCATGAACGCGGGGATGGCGGCGATGATCGGCGCCAGGACGTAGACGACCTTGTCCGCCCGCTTGACGATGAGGTCTTCCTTCAGCATCAGCTTGATGCCGTCGGCGAGGGACTGGAGCAGGCCCCAGGGGCCGTGCCGGTTGGGTCCGATGCGCAGCTGCATCCAGGCGACGACCTTGCGCTCCCACACGATGGAGAAGAGCACGGTCACCATCAGGAACGCGAAGCAGAAGACCGCCTTGATGGCGACCAGCCACCAGGGGTCGGTGCCGAACATCGAGAGATCCTCGGCGGCGAGCACCGAACCCTGCGGTGCCGCGGCGAGTTGAGCGAGGCCAGTCACGCTCGCACCTCCGGTGAGTCTGCGGGGGCTCCGGCGGCGGGGCCGATCCGGACCAGTCCGCCGGGCTGCGCACCCGTGTCCGCGGGGACGCCCCTCCCGACGGAGTTCAACGGCACCCAGACCACCCGGTCCGGCATGACGGTGACGGCCAGCGGGAATTGGACGGTGCCGGTGGGGCCGGTGACGGCCAGCAGGTCGCCGTCC
Source organism: Streptomyces sp. NPDC057136 (assembly GCF_042670885.1). Taxonomy (NCBI): domain Bacteria; kingdom Bacillati; phylum Actinomycetota; class Actinomycetes; order Kitasatosporales; family Streptomycetaceae; genus Streptomyces; species Streptomyces sp. NPDC057136. The sequence continues at coordinate 50,524 of NZ_JBHUUV010000019.1, read as the reverse complement.
TTCACTCCGGTCTCCGCCGCGGTGGTCGCCGACAGCCGGGCGACGGCCGCGTGCCGGGTGCCGGCCAGCGCCTCGTCGCCCTCCTGGAGCCGGCCCAGGTCGAGCAGCATCCGGTGGCCCGCGAGGACCGCCTCGCCGTCGCCGGGCCGGGGCAGCGGCTGCGCCGGCTCCCTGGGGTCGTCGGCGTGGGACCCTGCCCAGCCGCCGAGCCGGTCCAGCTCACGGCGGGCCGCCTTCAGATCCGGCAGCGCAAGGCTCGCATCCAGTGCGTCGGCCAGCATGTGCAGCACCCGTGCGTCGCTCGGGGCGAGCGTCCGCGGCATCTGCTCGGGCTTCAGTGCCGCCTCGAACATCCGGGCCCTGCCCTCCCAGTTGAGGAAGGTCCCGGGCTTCTCGGCGACCGCCGCGACGGGGAAGACCACATCGGCCCGCTCGGTGACCTCGCTGGGCCGCAGCTCCAGCGAGACCAGGAAGCCGACCTGGTCCAGTGCCTCCAGGGCGCGGGCCGGGTCCGGCAGGTCCACGGTCCCGACCCCGGCGACGAGCAGCGCGCCCAGTTCGCCGGTGGCCGCGGCCTCGACGATCTGGCCGGTGTCGCGGCCGTATCGGGAGGGGAGTTGGGCGACGCCCCAGACGGACGCCACCTCGTCCCTGGCCCGCGGGTCGGTCGCCGGGCGTCCGCCGGGCAGCAGTGAGGGCAGTGCGCCCGCCTCCACCGCGCCCCGCTCGCCGGCCCGCCGCGGAATCCACACGAGCGTGGCGCCGGTGGCGGCGGCGGTCCGTACGACGGCGCTCAGCGCGCCCGGCACTCCGGCCAGCCGCTCGCCGACGACGATCACCGAGCCTGTGCCGCGCAGCGCCTCGGCCGCGACGGCTCCGTCACCGTCGAGGCCGACGCCGCCCGCGAGCGCGTCGAGCCACTCGGTTTCGGTGCCGGGGGCGGCGGGAAGCAGCGTGCCGCCCGCCTTCGTGAGACCGCGCGTGGCGTGCGTGGCGAGGGCGAAGGTCCGCTGACCGTGCTTCCGGTTGGCCTTGCGCAGCCGGAGGAAGACGCCGGGCGCCTCCTCCTCGGACTCGAAACCGACCAGCAGGACGGCCGGGGCCTTCTCCAGCGAGGTGTACGTGACACCGCTGCCGTCCAGGTCACGGCCGCGCCCGGCCACATGGGCGGCCAGGAAGTCGGCCTCCTCACTGCTGTGGACGCGGGCCCGGAAGTCGATGTCGTTCGTGTCGAGGGCGATCCGCGCGAACTTGCTGTACGCGTACGCGTCCTCGACGGTCAGCCGGCCGCCGGTGAGGACGCCGGTACGGCCCCGGGCGGCGGCGAACCCGCGGGCCGCCGTCTCCAGTGCCTCGGGCCAGCTCGCCGGTTCGAGTACGCCGTCCGCGTTGCGTACGAGCGGCGTGGTGAGCCGGTCGCGCTGCTGGGCGTAACGGAACCCGAAACGGCCCTTGTCGCAGAGCCACTCCTCGTTGACCTCGGGGTCGTTGGACGCCAGGCGCCGCATGACCTTGCCGCGCCGGTGATCCGTACGGGTGGCGCAGCCGCCCGCGCAGTGCTCGCACACCGAGGGCGACGACACCAGATCGAAGGGCCGGGAGCGGAATCGGTACGCCGCCGAGGTCAGCGCTCCGACCGGGCAGATCTGGATGGTGTTGCCGGAGAAGTACGACTCGAAGGGGTCGCCCTGTCCCGTACCGACCTGCTGGAGCGCGCCGCGCTCGAGCAGCTCGATCATCGGGTCGCCCGCCACCTGGTTGGAGAACCGGGTGCAGCGCGCGCAGAGCACGCACCGCTCACGGTCCAGCAGCACCTGGGTGGAGATCGGAACGGGCTTCTCGAACGTGCGCTTCTTCCCGTCGAACCGGGAGTCGGTGCCGCCGTGCGACATCGCCTGGTTCTGCAGGGGGCACTCGCCGCCCTTGTCGCAGACGGGGCAGTCCAGCGGGTGGTTGATGAGCAGCAGCTCCATCACACCCTTCTGGGCCTTCTCCGCGACGGGCGAGGTGAGCTGCGACTTCACGACCATGCCGTCGGTGCACGTGATGGTGCAGGACGCCATCGGCTTGCGCTGGCCCTCGACCTCGACGATGCACTGGCGGCAGGCGCCCACGGGGTCGAGGAGCGGGTGGTCGCAGAAGCGCGGGATCTCGATGCCGAGGAGCTCGGCGGCCCGGATGACGAGGGTGCCCTTGGGCACGCTGATCTCGATGCCGTCGATGGTCAGCGTGACAAGGTCCTCGGGCGGAACCGCCGCCTCGCCGCCCCCGGAGGGCGCACTCGTGGTGACTGTCATGCGTTCACCCCCCGGTGAGCGTTCTTGTCGTCGGCCCAGACGGTCGACTTGGCGGGATCGAAGGGGCAGCCCTTGCCCGTGATGTGCTGCTCGTACTCCTCGCGGAAGTACTTCAGCGAGGAGAAGATCGGCGAGGCGGCGCCGTCGCCGAGGGCGCAGAAGGACTTGCCGTTGATGTTGTCGGCGATGTCGTTGAGCTTGTCCAGGTCCGACATCCGGCCCTTGCCCGCTTCGATGTCGCGGAGCAACTGGACCAGCCAGTAGGTGCCTTCGCGGCAGGGCGTGCACTTGCCGCAGGACTCGTGGGCGTAGAACTCGGTCCAGCGGGTGACGGCCCTGACGACACAGGTGGTCTCGTCGAAGCACTGGAGCGCCTTGGTGCCGAGCATGGAACCGGCGGCGCCGACGCCCTCGTAGTCGAGCGGGACGTCGAGGTGTTCCTCGGTGAACATCGGGGTGGACGAGCCGCCTGGGGTCCAGAACTTCAGGCGGTGACCGGCCCGGATGCCGCCGCTCATGTCGAGGAGCTGGCGCAGGGTGATGCCGAGCGGGGCCTCGTACTGACCGGGGCTGGTGACGTGCCCGCTGAGCGAATACAGCGTGAAGCCCGGGGACTTCTCGCTGCCCATCGACTTGAACCAGTCCTTGCCCCGGTTCAGGATCGCGGGAACCGAGGCGATCGACTCGACGTTGTTCACCACAGTGGGGCAGGCGTACAGACCCGCGACCGCGGGGAAGGGGGGCCGCAGCCGGGGCTGGCCCCGCCGCCCTTCGAGCGAGTCGAGCAGTGCGGTTTCCTCACCACAGATGTACGCGCCGGCGCCGGCGTGCACGGTGAGTTCCAGGTCGAGCCCGGAGCCCAGGATGTTCTTCCCGAGGTATCCGGCCTCGTACGCCTCACGGACCGCCTCGTGCAGACGCCGTAGTACGGGGACGACTTCACCGCGCAGATAGATGAAGGCGTGCGAGGAGCGGATCGCGTAGCAGGCGATCACCATGCCCTCGATGAGGCTGTGCGGGTTGGCGAAGAGGAGAGGGATGTCCTTGCAGGTCCCGGGCTCCGACTCGTCGGCGTTGACGACCAGGTAGTGCGGCTTGCCGTCGCCCTGCGGGATGAACTGCCACTTCATCCCGGTGGGGAAGCCGGCGCCGCCTCGTCCGCGCAGACCGGAGTCCTTGACGTACGCGATGAGGTCGTCGGGCGACATGGCGAGGGCCTTGCGCAGGCCCTCGTATCCGTCGTGACGCCGGTAGGTCTCCAGGGTCCAGGATTCCGGCTGATCCCAGAAGGCGGACAGGACCGGTGCCAGAAGCTTCTCGGGACTGGTCCCGTTCTTGTCGATTTCGGCAGCCAACGTCATCACTCCCCCTCCTCGGCGACAGGACCGGCCGGGTGGTCCGGGTCGGAGGCCGAGGTCTGCTGCGGTGCGTCGTGGGAGCTGAGGTGCTCGCCGCCCTTGTGCGGTGCGTCCCGGGGGAACTCTCCGCGCGGGCCGACCACGCGCGCGTGCGGGGCCTCGCCCTTGGCGAGCCTCAGCCCGATCAGCGAGGCGGGGCCCGCCCCGCCGGTGGCCTCGACGGCGCCGGGGCGCTCGTCGGGGAAGCCGGCCAGGATGCGGGCCGTGTCCTTGTAGGTGCACAGCGGAGCGCCGCGGGTGGGCTCGACGGTCCGGCCCGCGATGAGGTCGTCGACGAGCTGCGTCGCGCTCTCGGGCGTCTGGTTGTCGAAGAACTCCCAGTTCACCATCACGACGGGAGCGAAGTCGCAGGCCGCGTTGCACTCGATGTGTTCGAGCGTGACCTTGCCGTCCTCGGTCGTCTCGTCGTTGCCGACGCCCAGGTGGTCCTTGAGCCGGTCGAAGATGGCGTCGCCGCCCATGACCGCGCACAGGGTGTTGGTGCAGACACCCACCTGGTAGTCGCCGCTCGGCCGGCGCCGGTACATCGTGTAGAAGGTCGCGACCGCGTTCACCTCGGCGGTGGTGAGGTCGAGCACTTCGGCGCAGAAGGCCATGCCCGTACGGGAGACGTACCCCTCCTCGGACTGCACGAGGTGGAGCAGCGGCAGCAGCGCGGAGCGGCTGCCGGGGTAGCGGGCGATCACCTCCTTCGCGTCCGCTTCGAGCCGGGCGCGCACCTCGGCCGGGTAGCCGGGGGCGGGGAGCTGCGGCATCCCCAGACTGACCTCTTGATTGATTCCGGTCACCGGTCGACGCCTCCCATCACGGGGTCGATGGACGCGACGGCGACGATGACGTCGGCGACCTGGCCGCCCTCGCACATCGCTGCCATGGCCTGGAGGTTGGTGAAGGACGGGTCACGGAAGTGGACCCGGTAGGGGCGGGTGCCGCCGTCCGAGACGACATGCACGCCGAGCTCGCCCTTGGGCGACTCGATCGCGGTGTACGTCTGTCCGGCCGGAACCCGGAAGCCCTCGGTCACCAGCTTGAAGTGGTGGATCAGGGCCTCCATGGAGGTGCCCATGATCTTCTTGATGTGGTCGAGCGAGTTGCCGAGTCCGTCGGGCCCGAGCGCGAGCTGCGCGGGCCAGGCGATCTTCTTGTCGGCGACCATGACCGGGCCCGGCGCCAGCCGGTCCAGGCACTGCTCGACGATCCGCAGCGACTGGCGCATCTCTTCCAGGCGGATGAGGAAGCGGCCGTAGGCGTCGCAGGTGTCCGCGGTGGGCACGTCGAACTCGTAGTTCTCGTAGCCGCAGTACGGGTCGGTCTTGCGCAGGTCGTGCGGGAGTCCGGCCGAGCGCAGCATCGGGCCGGTGACGCCGAGCGCCACGCAGCCGGTCAGGTCGAGATAGCCGACGTCCTGCATGCGGGCCTTGAAGATGGGGTTGCCGGTGGCGAGCTTGTCGTACTCCGGCAGGTTCTTCTTCATGGTCTTGATGAACTCGCGCAGCTGGTCGACCGCGCCCGGGGGCAGGTCCGAGGCGAGTCCGCCGGGCCGGACGAACGCGTGGTTCATCCGGAGGCCGGTGATCAGCTCGAAGAGATCGAGAACGAGTTCACGATCCCGGAATCCGTAGATCATGATCGTCGTGGCGCCGAGTTCCATGCCACCGGTGGCGATGGCCACCAGGTGCGAGGAGATCCGGTTGAGCTCCATCAGCAGCACGCGCAGGACGGTGGCCCGGTCGGGGATCTGGTCCTCGATACCGAGGAGCTTCTCCACGCCCAGGCAGTACGCCGTCTCGTTGAAGAACGGCGTCAGATAGTCCATGCGCGTGACGAAGGTGGTGCCCTGGACCCAGTTCCGGAATTCGAGGTTCTTCTCGATGCCGGTGTGGAGGTAGCCGATGCCGCAGCGGGCCTCGGTGACGGTCTCGCCGTCGATCTCCAGGATGAGCCTGAGCACGCCGTGCGTGGACGGGTGCTGGGGTCCCATGTTGACGATGATGCGCTCGTCGTCGGCCTTGAGGGCCGACTCGACGACCTCGTCCCAGTCGCCGCCGGTGACTGTATATACAGTCCCCTCGGTCGTGGCCCTGGGTGTCGCGTGGGGAGTGGTCATCAGGAGTACGACCTCCGCTGGTCCGGAGCCGGGATCTGGGCGCCCTTGTACTCGACGGGGATGCCGCCGAGGGGGTAGTCCTTGCGCTGCGGGAAGCCCTGCCAGTCGTCCGGCATCATGATCCGGGTCAGGGCCGGATGCCCGTCGAAGACGAGCCCGAAGAAGTCGTACGTCTCGCGCTCGTGCCAGTCGTTGGTCGGGTAGACCGCGACGAGGGACGGGACGTGCGGATCACTGTCCGGGGCCGACACCTCCAGGCGGATCAGCCGGCCGTGGGTGAGCGAGCGCAGGTGGTAGACGGCGTGCAGCTCGCGACCCGCGTCTCCGAGGAAGTGGACGCCGCTCACGCCCGTACAGAGCTCGAAGCGCAGGGCCGGGTCGTCGCGCAGGGTCCTGGCGACCTGGACTAGGTGTTCCCGGGCGATGTGGAAGGTGAGTTCGCCCCGGTCGACGACGGTCTTCTCGATGGCGTCGGCGGGAAGCAGGTCCTGTTCCTCCAGGGCCCCTTCGAGCTCGTCGGCCACCTCGTCGAACCAGCCGCCGTACGGGCGGGTGGTGGCTCCCGGGAGAGTCACGGTACGGACGAGGCCGCCGTAGCCGGAGGTGTCGCCGCCGTTGTCGGCGCCGAACATCCCCTTGCGTACGCCGATGACCTCGCCGGAGTCGTCGCGCGGGGCGGGCACCTGACCACTGTTGGTGTTCAGCTCGTCGCTCATCGCAGCAGCCCCTTCATCTCGATGAGGGGGAGTGCCTTGAGGGCCGCCTCCTCCGCCTCGCGGGCGGCCTCCTCCGCGTTGACCCCGAGCTTGGTGCCCTGGATCTTCTGGTGGAGCTTGAGGATGGCGTCGATCAGCATCTCGGGACGCGGCGGGCATCCCGGCAAATAGATATCAACCGGCACAATATGATCAACACCCTGCACAATGGCGTAGTTGTTGAACATTCCGCCCGATGATGCGCAAACCCCCATGGAGATGACCCACTTGGGGTTCGGCATCTGGTCGTAGACCTGCCGCAGGACGGGCGCCATCTTCTGGCTGACCCGTCCCGCGACGATCATCAGATCCGCCTGTCGCGGCGAACCGCGGAAGACCTCCATACCGAAGCGGGCCAGGTCGTAGCGCCCGGCTCCGGTCGTCATCATCTCGATGGCGCAGCAGGCGAGGCCGAAGGTGGCGGGGAAGACGGAGGACTTCCGTACCCAGCCGGCGGCCTCTTCCACCGTTGTCAGCACAAAGCCGCTTGGCAGTTTCTCTTCGAGTCCCATGGTGCCCCTCAGCCCCTCAGTCCCATTCCAGGCCGCCGCGGCGCCATACATACGCGTAGGCGACGAAGACGGTGAGCACGAAGAGCAGCATCTCGACGAGCCCGAAGATCCCCAGGGCGTCGAAGGTGACCGCCCAGGGATAGAGGAAGACGATCTCGATGTCGAAGACGATGAAAAGCATCGCCGTCAGGTAGTACTTGATGGGGAAGCGGCCGCCTCCGGCCGGAGTGGGGGTGGGTTCGATACCGCACTCGTACGCTTCGAGCTTTGCCCGGTTGTAGCGCTTGGGGCCGATAAGCGTGGCCATGACCACGGAAAAGATCGCAAACCCTGCCCCGAGGGCGCCGAGCACGAGGATGGGCGCGTAGGCATTCACGCTCCTCGCTCCTTCCAGTCGTCCTTGACCGTTGGACCGCATCGGGCGACCGGCTCGCCACCTCACCAAGATCGTGCACATGTGAGGCAGTTCACAAGCCCGACTGCCCCGCATCCTATGCCTGCGGTCCTGTGATCTGCGACACGGGGTACTACTACGTCTTTGTGATCTCCGCCACCCGGCGAAGGATCATGAAGCGGGATGAGCAGTGATCTTCATACGCGAAGCAGTCGACTGATCACGAGACGTGACATCTGATGCGGTTACCGCTGGTCAGAGGCGTGCCGCAGTATCAATCGAGTGGTCGCTCAGGCAAATTGGAGATGGACGGCGCGGGGTGGTAAAGGACTCGGCGGCATCCCGCGCTCACCCGGAAGGGGAGCTCCCGGGGTGCGATGTGGACATGTGCATCCATTCACGAACTTCCGGACGCGTGAGCGACGCACACCCGGATGCATCGCGCGGAGGCGCGCGACCCGTTCGGCCGACCCGCGATCCACCCTCCGGCCGAGCCTCGGCCAACCCCCGACGCATCCCAACCTGACTTCCCGTCAGCCCGGACGCGGCGCCCCGGCCCCCGCACCCCCCACCCGCCCGCGCGGTTGCCCGTGATGGCCGACTCACGCTGTGACCTGCATCACTCCACGTAGGCTTCAACTAAAGCGGGCTTGGCCATCGGTGTGAACGGATGGTAAGCGCCGGGCAATCCGGACGTATTACTGAAAGCTGGTGATCACAGCAGGGATGACCCATGCCCGATTTGCCCGTTACGGCGTCAATAAGGGTCTCCAGAAAGCGGATTCACAGGTTCCGGACGTAACTGTGTCGCAACACACCTTTCTTGAAGGGACCCCGGATGCCCTGATAGCGCTAGTTCTCATGTCCCACACCGCTCACATACCCAGCCACCGGAAACCCCGCCAGAGTGCTTCGAAGACGGCACTGCGAGCCGGAGTTGCCGGTGGCGTCCTCAGCACCATCGCGGTCGCCGGTGCCGCCGGTCCGGCTCAGGCCGAGCCGGTGACCCAGACCATCGAGATGCCCACCATCACCTCCGGGCTCTCCCCCGCCGTCGCGGCGTCCGCCGAGGCCACGCAGCAGGTCGCCCTCGACCTGGAGACGCAGGCCCACGAGGACGCCGCAGCAGAGACCGCCGCCAAGAAGGCCAAGAAGGCCAAGGCGGAGGCAGTACGCAAGGCTGAGGCCAAGAAGAAGGCAGAGGCCGCCGCCAAGGCGAGGGCCGAGGCAGCCGAAGAGGCCGCCGAGCGCGCCTCCCGTACCGCCGAGCGCACGACGCTCAGCGCCTCCACGGGCTCCTCCGCGTCCTCCTCCTCGCCCTCGCAGTCCACGTCGAGCGCCACGGGCTCCGCCGCGTCCATCGTGGCCTTCGCCAAGGCGCAGGTCGGCGACGCGTACGTGCCCGGTGGCACCGGCCCCAACTCGTGGGACTGCTCCGGGCTCGTCCAGGCCGCGTACGGCTCGGTGGGCATCGACCTGCCGCGCGTCTCGCAGAGCCAGTCGACGTTCGGCACCCAGGTCTCGCTGAGCAACCTCCAGCCCGGCGACATCCTGTACTGGGGCAGCGCGGGCAGCGCGTACCACGTCGCGATCTACGTGGGCGGCGGCCAGTTCGTCGGCGCGCAGAACTCCAGCACGGGCACCGTGCAGCGCTCGCTGGACTACGACATGCCGACCGGCGCGGTCCGCGTTCTCTGATTCACAAGCGCACCCGCACGCCTGAACACCCAAAGGGCCGCCACTCCCCCGCTCGGGAGTGGCGGCCCTTCCGTGTGCGGTCACCAGCCGCCCGTCTCGCCCGCGTACTCGGCTTCCCGGCCTTTCCGCAGCTCAGCCGGGGTGGGATATCCCAGCATCCCAGAAGCCGTTCCGATCGTTGTCCGCCGTCCTCGCCTCGTGACATACCTGTCGCAGCTCGGAGCCAGAAGGGGAGGCTCCGATCGGCCTCACGCCGGCCAACCGGCGTGGGGACACGCGAAAGTCAGGGGAGAGACAGTGCAGAAGAAGCTCAAGGGACTTACCGTCGCCGCCAGTAGCGTCGCTCTGGCCTTCGGCGGATTCACGGGGGCCGCCAGCGCCGCACCGCAGGGCGACCTGGGCGTACAGGTCTCCTGCTACGACGGAGCGGGCTCCTACTCCAAGGCCGACGGCCGGCACACGACCAGCGTCTTCAAGACGTCGACCCGGTGCGCCGACATCAACATCAAGACGAGCACCAACCGTTACGTCATGGTGTGCTTCAAATTGAGCAGCGGCTCCTTCGACTGCCAGGATTCCTACAAGTACACAACGGGGGGCAGCTGGAAGGTCATCGCAACCGACGTCAGGGACAGCCAGGAGTTCGTCTTCTACTTCCAGACCACCGGCCTGGCCACCGGTTCGTACGCGGCCTGATCCGGTCGGCGCGGGAGAGCTCGCACGCCGGGCCGCGGCAGCACCTCGCCGTGGCCCGGCAGCGGTCCCTCACCTCGCAGGCAGGTCCCGCAGACGGGTGGTCAGTGCACGGCGCCCGGGGAAGGCGACTCGGGGCCCCGCTGCCCCATGCTCACCGCGCTGTCGCACCGCGCGGAGAGCAATAACCGGCCCTCGCCGCCCCCGGTTCCTGACCGGCGGAGAAGGCGGGCACCGCCTGGATAAGCAGCGGCGCCGTGCCCGCCAGCACCGCGAGGGACAGCACGATCAGCAGCACGCGACGGCCACGCCGCGAGTGCCACAGCCCGTACGGCCACGCCCTGCGAACCCCTCGCGCCCGTCCCGGCCCGGCAGGCGCCGAGGCGGCGACCGCAGCTGCCGGAGCCGCCTGTACGACCTGGACTGCCTGAGTTGCCTGAGCCGCATCCGAAGGTGGGCCGGTTACGGCGGTCGGGCCGCGCTCGGCGCGGCAGGCGTCGGCCAACGCCCACAGCTTGTGCAGCTCGCGCAGCTCCTGCGCCGAAGCGCCGCAGACCTTCGCGAGTTCGTGCGCCACCCCGAAACCGACCGGGACCGATGCACCCGCGCAGTAGCGGTGCAGGGTGGAACGGCCGATCCCCGCTCGGCCCGCCAGCCCTTCATAGCTCAGCCCCGAGCGCTCCTTGAGTGCTCTGAGTAACGCCGAGAATCGTTCGTTCCTCACCCGCTGTGTCACTTCGTGTCTCCCGTTCCCCCGTGAGCTCACACCAACGGCAGCGGCGAGCGACGCCGAATCGCGCAGGGCCCCTACGGCACGGACCTGCCCGCTGCTCCACGTCACTGACCATTGCCCAGCAGTGCCGAGCCGGGCCATGCTGTTGCTGCTGACCGCAAATGCTGAGCTCATCGGGGGGAACGAGATGCTCCGCGTCCACTTCAGCGACGCCGACCTGGCCAGAATCCAGGTGGCCGCCGCGCCCGATCCACTCTGGGAAATCGCTGCAAGCCTGCATCGCCTGCAGTCACGCAACGGCCGCTGGGCCCATGCCGAATGGCACCGGGCCGCGCGTGTCCGCATCCGGGCCGCCGGACTCGACCGTGCCGTACGGAACGTACTGTTCCCGCTCTTTCCGAGAGCCGCCTACTTCCCGGACTTCCTGACTCCGTTCCAGTCGTCCGGCGGGCTCGATGCCGGGATCGAAGCGATCCTGGCCACTCCGTCACGCCGGGTCCTGGACGAGGTGGCCATCCTCGACCGTGTCGTCGGGGCCCCCTCCTGGGCACCGCGATTAGCCGACGCCGGAACACGGGCGGAGTTCACGCGCGTGCTCCGGGCCTACTACGAGGCAGCCCTCGCCCCGCACGCGGAGCACATGCAGGCCCGCATCGACGCCGAACGGTCGGCGCGCTGCCGCGGTCTCCTGGACGGGGGCGTCGAGGCAATGCTGGAGGGCCTGAACCCCGGCATTCGCTGGAAGCGCCCCACGCTGCACGTCCGCTACCCCGTGGAGGGCCGGGTTCTGCACCTCAACGGCCGAGGGCTGAAGCTCCTCCCCTCGTACTTCCTGCGGCACAATCCGGTCACCCTCGCCGATCCCGAGCTGCCCCCGGTCCTGTGCTACCCCCTGCTGCACGAACCTGCGGCCCCACCGGCCGACGCCCTGGACGGCGCGCCCCGCTCGCTGACGGCTCTGCTCGGACGGGCCAGGGCCGCCGCGCTCTGCGCGGCCGCCACCGGGGCCACGACCGGTGAGATCGCCCGCGCGGCGGGGGTCTCCGCCTCATCGGCCAGCAGACACGCCACCGCACTGCGCGACGCGGGACTGATCACCAGCAGCCGGCACGCCTCGACCGTCCTGCACACCCTCACCCCGGCGGGCGCGTCCGTGCTCGGCGCGGTGACGCTGCGGGGTGGGGGACCAGGGACGGCCGGTGACGTACCGCTCAGACCGCCGCCCCCTCCAACGCCTTCCCGTCACCGGTCCGTACGCGCATCAGCAGCGCCGAAAGGGTAAGCGCCGCGGCAGTCAAAAAGGCGCTGACCCAGAGCGGTGCGCGGAAGCCGAGGCCCGATCCGAGGGCCAGGCCGCCGAGCCACGGGCCCAGCGCGGCGCCCACGTTGAACGCGGCGGTGGCGAACGAGCCGGCCAGCGTCGGGGCGTCGGGGGCCAGCTGGAGGACCCGGGTGATGAGCGCCGTCCCGGTCGCGAAGGCCAGCGCGCCCTGGAGGAGCACCAGGGCGAGGGCCGCGACCGGGTTGCCCGCCGTGAGCGCGAGGACCGCCCAGCCGAGGGCCAGCGCGGTCGTACCGGCCCCGATGAACGCGGCCGGCCGGGTTCCGGCGATACGGCCCGCGACGGTGACGCCGATGAACGAGCCCACGCCGAAGAGCGCGAGGACAGCGGGCACCCACCCGGTGCCGAACCCGGTGACCTGGGTGACCAGCGGTTCCAGATACGAGAACGCGCAGAAGGTCGCCCCTTGGACGAGCGCCATGACGAGCAGGGTCAGCAGGAGCCGCGGGCGGCTCAGGGAGCGCAGTTCACCGCGCGCGCCCGTCGCCCCGGTGCCGCGGCGGCCCGGCGGAATGGCCTTCGCGAGGGCGACGAGCGCCGGTACCGAGACGAGGGCCACCGCCCAGAACGCCGACCGCCAGCCCCACAGAGAACCGAGCGCCGCCCCGGCGGGCACCCCCACGACGCAGGCGACGGTGACCCCGCCCACCACGACGGCGGTGGCCCGCGCTTTGGCATGCGGCTCGACCAGCCCGATCGCGGTCGTCAGGGCGACGGCCCAGAACCCCGCGTTCGCGAGGGCCCCGACGACCCGGGTCGCGAGCAGCACCCCGTATCCCGGGGTGAGCGCCCCGATCACATGGACGGCGACGAAGACGGAGAGGAAGAGCAACAGGGCGCGGCGCGGCTGCCAGGTGCGGCTGAGCAGCGCGGTGAGCGGCGCCCCGATCACCATCCCGACGGCGAACGCCGAGGTGAGCAGCCCCGCCGCGGGCAGGGCCACCCCCAGGTCGGCGGCGATGCCTGAGACGAGACCGGACAGCATGAACTCGGACGTGCCCTGGGCGAAGACCGCCAGCCCGAGCACGTAGACAGCGAATGGCATGAGAAGGACCCCTTGGACGGAACCGTCGGTTGAACGACCGGTGTACGAGGGGGTGGGCCGCGCCCGCGAAGCCGACGGTGGTCGACAGCAGGCGGCAACGCGGTGGAATGTCCGGGCCGCCCGGGGCGGTCGGACATGACTCGGCCATGCGTACGGACGGCATGGCGAGGAGAAGGAGAAATGCGCGGCCCACACCGCGAGGGTCCGGCCGTGGGCGGGTGCCGTCGCCGAAGCCCGCGACCGCTCGGGTCGCTCGGTTCCGTTCAGTTCGGCAGAGGCCCGGCCACCGGCGGACCGGTGGCTACCGTCTGTCCGACTCGGGGGTGGACATGGGCCGGACGCTATCAGCGCGGTGCCCAGGCCTCCACTGCTTTCGGCCACGGACGGATCAGGCCACTGTCGGAAACCGGGGAGCTTGCGGTTGGCATGAGCAGGCAAACTGGGGCGCATGGCCGACAGTGCTCTCTGGATCGCCTCGCTCACCGCGGGCACCGCAGTCCTCGCGAGCTGGGTGACCAGCCGGGGTACGGCTCAGGCCGCCAGGACCCAGGCGGATGCCGCCGCGAACACGCAGCGGTCCGTCCGCATCCGGGAGACCCGCAGGGCCGCGTACGTGAATCTCATCGAGCAGGCCCACCGGATGGCCGACCTGTACTGGCGGGTGTCGGACATCCACGAGTCCGGGACCCCCGGGACCCGGGCCCCGGAGCTCCGGGAGGTCCGGCTGCGCCTGCGTGAGGAGTACAGCAAGCTGCGCCACGTCGTCTGGGTCGTGGCGCTCGAAGGCCCCGACCACGTAGCGGAGGCGGCGGAGCGGCTGCGGCTCGCGACGCAACCGCCGTTCAGGGCACTTGAGGCGTCGATCGCGGGTGATGCCGAAGCCGTCCGCGCGTTCGATGCCGGCTACGACCCGTTCTGGAAGTCGGTCCTGACCTTCGTCGCCACCGCGAAGACCGCGGTGCACGACATGTGACGGCCGGAGCGCCGCCGTCAGGAGCTCGGGGCCACCTTCGACAGACCGTTGATGATGCGGTCCATCGCGTCGCCGCCCGTCGGGTCGGTCAGGTTGGCCAGCATCTTCAGCGTGAACTTCATCAGGACCGGGTGGGTCAGGCCGCGTTGCGTCGCGATCTTCATGACCTTCGGGTTGCCGATGAGCTTCACGAAGGCGCGGCCCATCGTGTAGTACCCGCCGTAGGTCTCCTTGAGGACCTTCGGGTAGTTGTTCAGGACCAGTTCGCGCTGTGCGGGGGTCGCGCGGGCGTGTGCCTGGACGATGACGTCCGCCGCGATCTGCCCCGACTCCATGGCGTACGCGATGCCTTCGCCGTTGAACGGGTTGATCATGCCGCCCGCGTCACCGACGAGCAGCAGGCCCTTGGTGTAGTGCGGCTGGCGGTTGAACGCCATCGGGAGCGCGGCGCCCCGGATCGGCATCGTCATGTTCTCCGGGGTGTAGCCCCAGTCCTCCGGCATCGACGCGCACCAGGCCTTGAGGACCTCGCGCCAGTCCAGCTCCCTGAAGGCGGAGGACGAGTTGAGGATGCCGAGACCGACGTTGGACGTGCCGTCGCCCATGCCGAAGATCCAGCCGTAGCCGGGGAGCAGGCGGTCCTGCGGGCCGCGCCGGTCCCACAGCTCCAGCCAGGACTCCAGGTAGTCGTCGTCGTGGCGGGGCGAGGTGAAGTACGTACGCACCGCGACGCCCATCGGGCGGTCCTCGCGCCGGTGCAGGCCCATCGCGAGGGAGAGCCGGGTGGAGTTGCCGTCGGCGGCGACGACGAGCGGAGCGTGGAAGGTGACCTCGGTCTTCTCCTCGCCGAGCTTCGCGTTGACGCCCGTGATGCGGCCGGTGCGCTCGTCGAGGATCGGGGCGCCGACGTTGCAGCGCTCGTACAGCCGCGCGCCCGCCTTCTGCGCCTGCCGGGCCAACTGCTCGTCGAAGTCGTCACGCTTACGGACCAGACCGTAGTCCGGGTACGAGGCGAGATCCGGCCAGTCCAGCTGGAGGCGGACGCCACCGCCGATGATGCGCAGGCCCTTGTTGCGGAGCCAGCCGGCCTCTTCGGAGATGTCGATGCCCATGGAGACGAGCTGCTTGGTGGCGCGGGGGGTGAGGCCGTCGCCGCAGACCTTTTCGCGCGGGAAGGCCGTCTTCTCCAGGAGGAGGACGTCCAGTCCGGCCTTGGCCAGGTAGTACGCGGTCGTGGAGCCGGCTGGGCCCGCCCCGACGACGATCACATCCGCGCTGTGTTCGGAGAGGGGCTCGGTCACGGTCGGATCTCCCGAAGACTCGAAATCGCGTGCCGCTCGGCACAGGTCCCGTGCAGTCTATGGGGGCATGCCGGTCAACTTTCCGAAGGGCTCCCCGATGCCGATCGCGCCTGGTCCGACCCCTGCCGTACGTCTGCGTGTCCCGACCGACGAGGACGCGCTCGCCTGGCACCGGGTGTTCGCCGACCCCAAGGTGATGGAGTTCCTGGGCGGCGGGCCGGCGGAGTTCTCGGTGTACGAGGAGCTGACCGCACGCCAGCGCCGGCACGACGCGGAGCTCGGCCACTGTCTGTGGACCGTCCTGGACGACACGGACGAGGTACTCGGCTTCACCGGCGCGCAGCCGTGGCCGCACACCGCCTACGGGCCGGTGGGAGAGATCGAGATCGGCTGGCGGCTGGGGCGGGCGGCCTGGGGCCGCGGTTACGCGACCGCCGCCGCCCAAACCGCGCTGGAGCGGGTACGGGCGGCGGGGGTGACGGACGTCGTCGCGATCGTCGACTCGCGCAACGCGCGCTCGCTCGCGGTCGCCCGGCGGCTCGGTATGCGGCAGGCCGAGACCTTCACGACTCCGGTTCCGGGGCAGGAGTCGTACTGCTTCCGGCTGGAGCTGTGAGGGGCCCGGGAGCCGAGCTGCGCATAAGGCCGCGGGTCAGCGGCGTACGCCCCGGTGCAGTGCCACCACTCCGCCGGTGAGGTTGCGCCAGGCGACGTCGGACCAGCCGGCCTTCTGGAGCAGGCGCGCGAGGCCCGCCTGGTCGGGCCAGGCGCGGATCGACTCGGCGAGGTAGACGTACGCGTCGGGGTTGGACGACACCGCGCGGGCGACCGGCGGCAGGGCGCGCATCAGGTACTCGGTGTAGACCGTGCGGAACGGCGCCCACGTCGGCTGGGAGAACTCGCAGATCACCACGCGTCCGCCGGGCTTGGTCACCCGGTACAGCTCGCGCAGCGCCTGCTCGGTCGCCTGGACGTTGCGCAGCCCGAAGGAGATCGTCACCGCGTCGAAGGTCTCGTCGCGGAAGGGCAGCTTCGTCGCGTCGCCCGCGGTGAAGGGCAGCCAGGAGTTGCGCTTCTTGCCCTCCCGGAGCATGCCGATCGAGAAGTCGCACGGCACAACGTACGCACCGGTCGCGGCGAACGGCAGCGAGGACGTCGCCGTGCCCGCGGCGAGGTCGAGGATCTTCTCGGCCGGCCGCGCGTGCACCGCCTTCGCGACTTCCTTGCGCCACAGCCGGGCCTGGCCGAGCGAGAGCACATCGTTGGTGATGTCGTACTTGGCCGCCACGTCGTCGAACATCGAGGCGACTTCGTGCGGCTGCTTTTCCAGGGATGCTCGGGTCACCCGTCCATTCAAGCAGCCCGGCCCCTCCCGTTCCGCAGCGGCCGGGCGGCTTCAACCTTTTGGGTCCGCCGGCACTCAGTGCTGGGGTGAGACCACCGGACAAGGGAGAGGGGCGCAGATGTCCGTCATACATACCGGCTTCGAGGAATTCGCCCGGGCGAACCAGCGCCGTCTGTACCGAACGGCGTATCTGCTCTGCGGGGACGTGGAAGGTGCCCGCGATCTGACCCAGACGACGCTGGCGAATCTTCCAGCACTGGCGGCGGGCGAGCGCCGCCGACCACCCCGGAGGCGTACGCGCGCACGGTCCTGACCCGTACGTATCTCGCGGAGCGCCGGCGCCGTCTGCGCGATTACCTCGCCCACACCCATGTGGACGCGCCGTCCGCCGCCGTCGGTCCCGAACCGACGGTGACGCTGCTGGCCGCGCTCGCCGAACTCCCGCCCCGCGCACGGGCGATGGTCGTGAGCGAGCCTCGCCCCGGCCCGTACGTCAGGAGGCGCGGAACACCAGGCGGCCGCCGAGGACCGTGGCGACGCAACTGCCCGCGCCCACTTCGGCGAGCTGCTCCGCGTCCCGGACCGCGAAGACCGCCAGGTCGGCGGGGGCGCCGACGGCCGCTGTCCCGGCGAACGCGTCCGCCACCTCCCGTACCCCGGCGAGCGGGTCCAGGGAGACGGGGACGTCCACGCTCCCCGTACGCGGGGCATGGAGGCGCAGACCCGAGCGGACGACCACGGTGCGCACGGCGGGGCGGGTGAAGGTTCCGGCGACGGCGGTCGTGCCGTGGCGCAGCATCCGTTGCAGCCCGCGCCGTGCGCCGGCACCCCAGCGGGCGTCGTCCATGCCGAGTGCGGTGACCGCGTCCCCGGTGAGCGGTTCGGTGCCGAGGGCGTCCGCCTCACGGGGGTCGGGGTGGTACGCCGTCTCCAGCAGGGCCGTGGCGGTGACGTTGACCAGGCCCGGGGTGATCAGGCCGGACCAGCGCCGCACCCGGGCCTGTGGGCGGGCGGCGGTCAGCTCCGCGTACGGGCCGACGGCAACGACCACGCCGCCGTCCACGGCCACGGCGTCCGCCCCTTCCGGGGCGCCGAGTACCGCGTCGGCGGAGTGAATCGTCAGCACGGAAGCTCGGGCCTTTCGTTTGGATCAGGCCGGATCAGGGAGCGGGGTCTGGTGCGTGCAGCTGCAAGGCGGAGGATTGAGGCATGGCGAATGGGGCCTCCCCTGCAAACGAGAGGCCCTAGTTGGTGCTGAGGAGCTTCAGCTCCGGGTGGGCCGTGCCGCCCACGATGGCGGTGGACGAGATGTGCGAGACGACGCGCTCGTCGACCGGGTCGTTCGCCGGGTCGTCGTGCACGACGAGGTGCTCGTACGTCGTGGCGCGCTGGGCGGGGACCCGGTCCGCCTTGCGGATCAGGTCGATGATCTCCATGCGGTTGGAGCGGTGCCTGGCACCGGCGGAGGAGACGACGTTCTCCTCCAGCATGATCGAGCCGAGGTCGTCCGCGCCGTAGTGCAGGGAGAGCTGGCCGACCTCCTTGCCGGTGGTCAGCCAGGAGCCCTGGATGTGGGCGACGTTGTCGAGGAAGAGCCGGGCGATGGCGATCATCCGCAGGTACTCGAAGAGCGTGGCCTGCGTCTGGCCCTTCAGCTTGTTGTTCTCCGGCTGGTACGTGTACGGGATGAACGCGCGGAAGCCGCCCGTGCGGTCCTGTACGTCGCGGATCATGCTCAGGTGCTCGATGCGCTCGGCGTTGGTCTCGCCGGTGCCCATCAGCATGGTGGAGGTGGACTCGACACCGAGGCCGTGCGCGATCTCCATGATCTCCAGCCAGCGCTCGCCGGACTCCTTGAGCGGGGCGATCGCGGTGCGCGGCCGGGCGGGCAGCAGTTCGGCACCCGCGCCCGCGAAGGAGTCGAGGCCGGCGGCGTGGATGCGCCGGATGGCCTCCTCGGCCGACACCTTGGAGATCCGGGCCATGTGCTCGATCTCGGAGGCACCGAGGGAGTGGATGACCAGCTGCGGGTACGCCTTCTTGATCGCGGAGAAATGCGTCTCGTAGTACTCGACGCCGAAGTCCGGGTGGTGGCCGCCCTGGAACATGATCTGGGTGCCGCCCAGCTCGACGGTCTCCGCGCAGCGGCGCAGGATGTCGTCGAGGTCGCGGGTCCAGCCCTTGTCCGTGTCCTTCGGCGCCGCGTAGAACGCGCAGAACTTGCACGCGGTGACACACACGTTGGTGTAGTTGATGTTGCGCTCGATGATGTACGTGGCGATGTGCTCCGTACCCGCGTAACGGCGGCGGCGTACGGCGTCGGCCGCAGCTCCCAGCGCGTGCAGCGGTGCCGACCGGTAGAGGTCGAGCGCCTCCTCCGGGGAGATCCGCCCACCCTCGGCGGCGCGGTCGAGGACGGTCTGAAGGTCGGCCTTCTCGGTCACCGGGCTGTCACCTTTCGGTGGTTTTACAACGAATCCACGGACCGATCCAGCCTACGCCAGCCCTTGTCGGACTCAGTCGGCGGACCGGGTGAGCGTGCCGTGCGGCTTACCGGCGCCCTCCTCGTACGACTGGTAGACGAGAGTGCCCTCCGGCGTCAGGGTGAAGGTGAGGTCGGCGGCGTCGCCCGTGCACAGGCCCGTGCTGCTCGCCTTGTCCGGATCGAGGCGCTCGCGGATCTTCACCACCCGCTCGGTGGCGGAGGAGAGTTCGCCGATGCTGTGGCAGGTGACCGTGGTGCCGAGAACGGTGAGCGACACCTTCATCCGGGCCACGTCCGATCCCTTCCTCCCCTGGGTGAACACCGCGGTCAGCGTGCCGTGCGGGGCGCCGCTCCGTTCGGTCACCGGCCCCTTCCAGGTGCCGGTGAACGCCTTCGGGAGCGCGCCGACCTGACCGGCCGTCGCCCCGGGCGAGGGCTTCCCCGAGCGGCTGGGCGAGGGCGGTGTCGCCGCGTTCTCGTGCTTCTTCGTGTCGTCGCTGTCCGGCAGCAGGCCGGACAGCACCCCGCTGCCCACGGTCACGGCGGCGAGCGCGCCCGCCACGGCCAGCGCCACGGTACAGCTCACCCGGCGGCCACGGCGGGCACCGGGCCGCGAGTCGGCGTTGACGGTGACGGAGAACCGGGGGTCGGGCGTGCGCGGTGCGGGCACACCGCTGCCGCCGGGACCGCCCGGGCCGCCCGGGCCGCCGGTCGACGGTGGGACGGTCGGGCGGGGCGGAGCCGATGCGATCGGCGGCCCGAACACACCCAGCACCGGACTCCCCAGCGACGCGTTGCTGAACGGCACAGGACCGGAATGCCCCGGGTCGTCCTGCGGTTCCAGGTCCAGCAGCGCCACGGCCGCCCGGCTGACCTCACGCACCAGCGGGTTCGGCAGCCAGCCCGAGGCCACCATCGCGGCTGCGCCACCGGGCGCGAGCAGCCGGGCCAGGTCCACCGGATCGGGCCGGCCCGCGGGGTCCTTCGTCAGACACCCGGCCACCACCTCACGCAGCTCGCCCTCCAGATCACCCAGCTCCGGTTCCTCGTGCACCACCTTGTAGAGGAGTACGGCGGAGGAGTCACCGGGGAAGGGGGCGTTGCCCGTCGCCGCGTACGCGAGGACCGCGCCGAGCGAGAAGACATCGGCCGCACCCGAGATGTCCAGGCCGCGGATCTGCTCGGGCGCCATATAGCCCGGCGAGCCGACCGAGACCCCGGTGGAGGTGAGCGAGACGGTGGCGCCGGTGGCCCGGGCGATACCGAAGTCGATCAGCCGGGGGCCGTCGAGGGCGAGCAGCACATTGGACGGTTTCACGTCCCGGTGGATGAGGCCCTCGGCATGGACGGCGGCCAGCGCCTCGGCGAGACCGGCGCCCAGGGTGCGCACGGCGTACTCGGGCAGGGGTCCGTGCGTGGTGACGGCCTGCGAGAGCGGGGGACCCGCCACATACCCGGTCGCGACCCACGGCACGGCGGCGTCCGGGTCGGCGTCCAGGACCGGGGCCGTCCACTGCGCACCGACCCGCCGGGCCGCCTCGACCTCGCGGCGGAAGCGGGCGCGGAACTGCTCGTCGAGCGCGAAGTGCGGATGCACGACCTTGACGGCGACGGTACGTCCGCCCGCGCTGCGCCCCAGATAGACCCGGCCCATCCCGCCCGCACCGAGCCTGCCGAGGAGCCGGTAGGCGCCGATGGTGTGCGGTTCGCCGGCTTCCAGCGGCTGCATATGGACTCCCCCTGTGGACCGTCCCGACCTGCGACCCGAAGCCTAGGCGCATGGGTCACCCGGTCACAGGGAAACGTTCTGCCGATTTCACCCCTATAGGGAACGAACGGCGGTTTTCGCCACCGCGAAAGGCGTGAATGTGTCGTTGATCCGGTCGATACCGGGGCGCGAAGGGGACTCCTGCCGGACGCCGCCCCCTATTCGACATCCCGGTACACCGGACGGACCCGTATCTCTTTCGTTCCATTCACCGGAAGGGAATGCCCCGGCCCTCCCCCGACGGTAAGGCGATAAACATCCGGAGCGTCCGGGATTCCCCCATTCCCGGCCGGTCCATTACCCCCGTACCGTCCCGTCGTACGGGCGCCCGCACGGTCAGCCGCCGAGCAGCTCGACCCTCACGTCGGCGGGGAAGCCGGTCGTCTCGCCGGTCCGCCGGGCGAACTCCCGCACACCCTTCAACTGGTCCGGGCCGAAGCGGAAGTCCAGCGTCGTGAAGTACCGCTCCAGGAGCTCCGCGTCGAAGCTCTCCCAGCGCGCCGCCTGCTCCGCCACCTTGGTGACCTCCTCCAGGGAGACGTCCCGCGAGGCCAGGAACGCCTCGTGGACCTTGGTCACGTACTCGGGGTGCGCGGCCAGATAGTCCTTGCGGGCCGCCCAGACGGCGAAGACGAACGGCAGCCCCGTCCACTCCTTCCACATCTGCCCGAGGTCGTGAACCTGCAGGCCGAGGCGCGGGGCGTCGTGCAGATTGGCGCGGAGCGCGGCGTCACCGATGAGGACGGCGGCGTCCGCCTCCTGCATCATTAGGCCGAGGTCGGGCGGGCAGGTGTAGTAGTCGGGCTCGACCCCGTACCGCTCGGAGAGCAGCAGCTGCGCCAGGCGTACGGAGGTGCGCGAGGTCGAACCGAGCGCCACCCGGGCCCGGTCGAGCTGTTCCAGCGGGAGCTGGGACACGATCACGCACGACATGACGGGGCCGTCGCAGCCGACCGCGATGTCGGGGAAGGCGACCAGGTCGTCGGCGTTGCGCAGGAACTCGACCAGCGTGACGGGGCCGATGTCGAGGTCGCCCCTGATCAGTTGCTCGCTGAGTCTCTCCGGGGTGTCCTTCGAGAGCTCCAGGTCGAGCAGGGTCCCGGTCCGTGCCAGTCCCCAGTACAGGGGGAGGCAGTTGAGGAACTGGATGTGGCCGACGCGCGGCCGGCTGCGACGGTCGTCGCCTTCGACGGGAGAGACGGTTGAATTGTCCACATCGTGAGGCTAGACCCGTACCCGCCGACCGGCATCAGCGGGGCATCCCGGGCACTCCCCCGAGCCGTCCGCAGCCCTCTCCCGGAGCCCCTCTCCGTCAGCCCGTCGGGGCCTCTAATCAAACATTCGGATGAAGTGATCTTTGCCCCTACCGCTCCCCGCAGAGTGCGTGCTAGGCTCGCCGCAAGTTGCAGTTTGGTTTCCCTTGCAGTACAGAGCCTGCGGAGCATGTAACCCGCAGGCTTTTGTAGTTTTCAGACTTGTTTGCAGGTTCTGGAGCAGGGCAACCCTTTGGCCCAAGGAGGGCTTATGGCTACCGGAACCGTCAAGTGGTTCAACGCTGAAAAGGGCTTCGGCTTCATCGCCCAGGACGGCGGCGGCCCGGATGTCTTCGTTCACTACTCCGCGATCAACGCGTCCGGGTTCCGCTCCCTCGAGGAGAACCAGGTCGTGAACTTCGACGTCACTCAGGGACCCAAGGGTCCGCAGGCTGAGAACGTCACCCCGGCCTAGTTGCCCGGGTCGGTCGATCGCGGCCGGTAAAGCAGTACCCAAGGAGCCCCGCTCCTCCGCCTCGGCGGGGAACGGGGCTCCTGCCTTTTTTCCTGTACGGGGGCCAGGGCGACGCCGTGGTGATCTTCCAGCCGGGCCGCCGGCTGGTGGAGCTGACGGCCCTGCGGGAGCAGTTGCTCGACCCGAAGCGACACGGCTGAACGGCCCTGACGGTCCGCCTTGACCTTGACACCGTGTGAGGCCGTGCACTGGGAGACATCATGTTCACCATCGGAGACTTCGCCAGGTACGGGCGGGTGTCGGCCCGGATGCTGCGCCATTACGACGCCATCGGGCTCCTGCGCCCCGACCGCACCGACCCCGCCACCGGGTACCGCTTCTACGGCGCCGCCCAGCTCGCCCGCCTCAACCGGGTCATCGCTCTCAAGGATCTCGGCTTCACGCTCCAGCAGGTGCGGGCCATCCTCGACGAGCAGGTCGGCCCGGAGGAGCTGCGCGGGATGCTGCGCCTGCGGCGCGCTGAGCTGGAGGCAGCGGTGGCCGAGGCGACGGCCCGGCTGGCACAGGTCGAGGCGAGGCTCCGGTCGATCGAGAGCGAGGGACACATGTCCGGAGACGATGTCGTCATCAAGCACGTGCCGGCGGTACGGGTGGCGGAGCTGACCGGGACCGCGGCGAGCTACCGGCCGCAGGCCATCACCCCGGTGATCGGCCCGCTGTACGACCGGCTGTTCCCGCTGCTTGCGGCGGCCGGGATCAGCCCGACGGGGCCGGGTGTCGCACGGTACGAGGACGACCCGGCGGGCGAGGGTGCGATCACCGTGCACGCGGGGGTGACTGTCTCCGCACCGGCAGGACCGGTCGGTGACACCGGCGTCACGGTGGTCGAGCTGCCCGCGTTCGAGGCGGCGACCATCGTCCACCGCGGCGCGATGGACGGGGTCCTCACCACCGAGCAGACGCTGGCCCGCTGGCTGGACACCAACGGGTACCGCTCGCTGGGTTACACCCGGGAGATCAACCTGGAGTGCCCGGCGGACCGGGACGCATGGGTGACGGAACTCCAGGAACCGGTGAGGAGGGCCTGACGGTGGGTGCGGGGGCCGCCCGTACATCCGCGGCCCCCGCACTCTCTCCTCACGCCCGCGCCCCCCTCTCCTCACGCCCCCGCCCACAGCCCTTCGTCGGTCAGCCCCAGCAGGTCGATCGCGTTGCGGCGCACGATCCGGTCCACGACGTCCGCGTCCAGGTGCCCCATCTGCGACTCCCCCACCTCGCGCGAGCGGGGCCAGGTCGAGTCGGAGTGCGGGTAGTCCGTCTCGTACAGGACATTGCCGACGCCGATCGCGTCGAGGTTCTTCAGCCCGAAGGGGTCGTCGAAGAAGCAGCCGAAGACATGCTCCGTGAACAGCTCGGACGGCGGCCTGTGCACCTTGTCGGCGACGCCGCCCCAGGCCCGGTTCTCCTCCCAGACCACGTCGGCGCGTTCCAGGATGTACGGAATCCAGCCGATCTGGCCCTCCGCGTACATGATCCTGAGGTTGGGGAAGCGCTCGAACTTGCCGCTCATCAGCCAGTCGACCATCGAGAAACAGCAGTTGGCGAAGGTGATGGTGGACCCGACGGCGGGCGGGGCGTCGGCCGAGGTGGACGGCATCCTCGACGAGGAGCCGATGTGCATGGCGATCACCGTCCCCGTCTCGTCGCAGGCCCGCAGGAACGGGTCCCACTCGTCCGTGTGGATGGACGGCAGCCCGAGATGCGGAGGTATCTCGGAGAACGCCACCGCGCGCACGCCGCGCGCGGCATTGCGCCGCACCTCCTCCGCCGCGAGCCGGGCGTCCCAGAGCGGCACGAGGGTGAGCGGGATGAGCCGGCCCCGCGCGTCGGGGCCGCACCACTCCTCGACCATCCAGTCGTTGTACGCGCGCACGCCCAGCAGCCCCAGTTCACGGTCCTTCGCTTCGGTGAAGGTCTGGCCGCAGAAGCGTGGAAATGTGGGGAAGCAGAGCGCCGACTGGACGTGGTTGACGTCCATGTCGGCCAGCCGCTCGGGCACCGAGAACGAGCCCGGACGCATCTGTTCGTACGTGATGACTTCGAGCTTGATCTCGTCGCGGTCGTAGCCGACGGCGGTGTCCAGCCGGGTGAGCGGGCGGCGCAGATCCTCGTACACCCACCAGTCGCCGATCGGCCCGTCGTCGCCCTTCTCCCCCATGACGGGCGCGAACTTGCCGCCCAGGAAGGTCATTTCCCTGAGCGGCGCCCGGACGATCCGCGGACCGGAGTCCGCGTACTTGGACGGGAGCCGGTCCCGCCAGACATGAGGGGGCTCCACCGTGTGGTCGTCCACCGAGATGATCTTCGGGAAGGTCTCCATGTCTTCCACGGTAGCGCTGATCTGACGAACCGTCAGCTATCCGTACGGGCCTCCGGTTCCGAATCGTTGTCGAGGGCTTGTGCAGAGCGTCACCCAGTGCTGACGACTCGGCCCAAAACAAGGCAGACTGTTGACCGCGATACCAGCAGTAAGGAGCGATCCGGATGCACGCCGCACATCAACACACGGGCGGGCATACCGAACAGGCGCGATCGGGCAGAACCGGCGGGCGAGCAGGACAGGGGGCATCAATGGACCGTGATCACGGGCCACGCGTGCGCGTTCCGGAGCAGCGTGCGCCGCAGGACGGGGATTCCGGCAGTGTGCTGCGTTTCGCCGTGCTCGGACCCGTACGCGCCTGGCGCGGCGGGGAGGCGTTGCCCTCCGGTTCGCCCCAGCAGCGGGCCCTCCTGACGGCACTGCTCCTGCGCGACGGCCGGACGGCCACCGCGGCGGAACTCATCGACGCGTTCTGGGGCGAGGACCCGCCCTCCCAGGCGCTCGCCACCATCCGGACGTACGCCTCCAGGCTCCGCAAGATCCTCGGCCAGGACACCCTGGTCAGCGAGTCCGGCGGGTACGCGATCCGGATCGGCCGCGACGCCCTCGACGTCACGTTCGCCCAGGATCTGGCCGCCGAGGCGGAGAAGGCGCGGGTGGCCGGGGACCGGCACCGGGCCCGTGCGCTGATCAACAAGCTCCTGGGCCTGTGGGACGGCGAGGCGCTCGCCTCCGTGCCCGGCCCGTATGCGGAGAACCAGCGCACCCGCCTGGAGGAGTGGCGCCTCCAGCTCACCGAGACGCGGCTCGACCTGGACCTGGAGGTCGGCTGCCATGCGGAGGCCGTCTCCGAGCTGACCGCACTCACGGCCGCGCATCCGCTGCGCGAACGCCTGCGTGAACTGCTGATGGTCGCCCTGTACCGCAGCGGCCGGCAGGCCGAGGCGCTCGCGGTGTACGCGGACACCCGCCGCCTCCTCGCCGAGGAGCTGGGTGTCGACCCGCGCCCCGAGCTGGCCCAGCTCCAGCAGCGCATCCTCACGGCCGACCAGGAGCTGGCCCGCCCCGCCGACGAACCGGCCCCGGCGCCCGCCGCGGTCCGTCCAGCCCAACTCCCGGCCACGGTCCCGGACTTCACGGGCCGCGCCTCCTTCGTACGGGAGTTGGGCGACCGGCTCGCCACCGCCGAAGCGTCCGTCATGGCCGTGTCCGCACTGGCCGGCATCGGGGGCGTCGGCAAGACGACCCTCGCCGTGCACGTCGCCCACGAGGCCCGCCCGCACTTCCCGGACGGTCAGCTGTACGTGGACCTCCAGGGCGCCGGTGCGCGGGCCGCCGAGCCGGAGACTGTCCTCGGCGCGTTCCTGCGCGCGCTGGGCACCCCGGACTCCTCGATCCCGGACTCCCTCGACGAACGGGCCGCGCTCTACCGGTCCACCCTGGACGGCCGCCGCATCCTGGTCCTCCTGGACAACGCCCACGACGCGGCCCAGATCCGCCCCCTGCTCCCGGGCACGGCGGGCTGCGCGGCCCTGGTCACCAGCCGCGTCCGCATGGTCGACCTGGCGGGCGCGCACCTGGTGGACCTGGACGTCATGTCCCCGGAAGAGGCCCTGCAGCTCTTCACCCGCATCGTCGGCGACGAACGCGTCAACTCGGAGCGCGAGGCGGCCCTCGACGTGGTCGCCGCCTGCGGCTTCCTCCCCCTGGCCATCCGCATCGCCGCCTCCCGCCTGGCCGCCCGCCGCACCTGGACGGTCTCGGTCCTCGCCGCCAAGCTCGCCGACGAGCGCCGCCGCCTGGACGAACTCCAGGCGGGCGACCTCGCGGTGAAGGCGACCTTCGAACTCGGCTACGGCCAGCTGGAACCGGCGCAGGCACGCGCGTTCCGCCTGCTGGGCCTGGCGGACGGCCCGGACATCTCCCTGGCAGCGGCAGCGGCCCTGCTGAACCTGGAGGTGCACGCGGCGGAGGACCTGCTGGAGTCCCTGGTCGACACCAGCCTGGTCGAGTCGGCGGCCCCTGGCCGCTACCGCTACCACGATCTGGTCCGGCTCTACGCGCGTGCATGCGCGGAGCGGGATGAGCAGCCGCCGGTGGAGCGGGAGTTGGCACTGTCGCGGCTGCTGGACTTCTATCTGGCGACGGCGGCGGGGGTGTACGCGCTGGAGCGGCCCGGGGACCGGCTGGTGGATCACCTGGAATCGACGGAGCACGAGGGTCTGTCGTTCGCGGACCGGCACTCGGCACTGGACTGGCTCTACACGGAGGCGACCAATCTGCTCGCGTGCGTGTGCCAGGCGTCACAACCTGCCACCCTGCGCCGGGCCGTCGATCTCCTGTATGCCGCTCTCGACCTGGGCGAGTCGGGCGCCAACTCCAAGCAGTACGAAGCAGCGGCGCTCACGGTCCGTGAAGCGTCAAGGCAATGCGGCGACCCACGGGCAGAGGGCCGAGCCGTCATGTCCCTGGCCAACGTGCACCAGCTGGCCGGGCGGTTCGACCACGCCGATCGCGAGGCTCAGGCGGCCCTGCGGCTGGCAGGCATCGTCGACGATCCCCTGCCCGCCTGCTGGGCCTCCAACGCTCGGGGCATCATCGCTCTCTACCAGAACCGCCACGCTGATGGAGAAGGCTTTCTGACGCAGGCCATCGAGGCGTTTCGGAGCGACGGAAACCGGCCGGGCGAGGCAAGCGCACTGTGCAATCTGTCGCGCATCCATCTCGCCACCGGGCGAACGAAGAGCGCGATCACTCTGGCTCGGTCGGGTATCGAGATCTACGACTCGCTCGGCCACGCGCTGCGCGGCGCGAACGGCCGGTACGCCCTGGGCCTCGCCCTTACTCAGAGCATGAAGCTCTCAGCCGCGACGGACCAGCTGAACGAAGCTCTGGAGGTCTTCCGTGACAGCCGTCAGCGGCTGTGGGAAGGAATGACACTGTTCCGTCTGGCCGAGGTCGAGATCGCTTCCAGTCGCCCTGCCCAGGCCGCTCAGTACTCCGAGTTGGCGCTCACCGTTCTCCGTGGCATCGGTGGTGACTGGCGGCGCGGCAACGTCCTGACCGTTCTCGGCCGGGCACTTGACGGAATAGGGCAGACCGGACGCGCCCAGGTGTGCTGGCGGGAAGCGCTCGGCATCTACGAGGAGCTCGGATCTCCGGAAGCGCACGACGTCCGGTCCCTGCTGACTCCCGCCTCGGCCGCCTGACAAACGGCGCGTTCATCGTTCGTTTATCCCGCCCCGCCATTCTCATACCTGTCGGTCCGTCGCGTCGGGGGGCAGACGGGGGGACAGGCGGCCACACCACTAAGGTGAGCGGCCCCAAGAGGCCCGTCCGGCAGTCCACGGGGGAACAGCCGGACGGGCCTCGCCAATCCATCGCTTACCGCACCAGAGACGGAGTTGACCACCATGGCCGACGCAGCGAAGCAGGACCCGATTCTCAAGCCGGCAGACCAGCACGCCACGGGTGAGCCGGGGACTCCGATCACCACGCAGGACCAGCACGCGACTGGCGAAGAACTGACCACTCTGGACCAGCACGCCACGTCGGAGCCGCTCAAGCCGGCGCTGTAGAGACCTAACCCGCACGGGGGAGCGGCCGCGGCGGCGCGGAGGGGGAGCCGTCGCGGCCGCTGCATGTCTGCGCACGGTTCACGCACCCGCCGGCCCGCCGGCCATGAGCGCCTACCCCCTCCCCCGCAGCTCCCCCTTCAGCACCTTGCCGCTCGCGTTTCTCGGGAGTTCGGCCATGAACTCCACCGTCCTCGGGACCTTGTAGTTCGCCATCTCGCGTCTCGACCAGGCGATCAGGTCGTCCGCCGTGAGCGTCGTGTCCGGGCGGCGGACCGCGTATGCCTTGCCGACCTCGCCCAGTCTCGGGTCCGGGACTCCGATCACCGCCACGTCCGCCACATCCGGGTGCAGGCCCAGGAGTTGTTCGATCTCGGCCGGGTACGCGTTGAAGCCTCCGACGATGAACATGTCCTTGATCCGGTCCGTGATACGGAGGTTGCCGGCGTCGTCCAGGACGCCGATGTCGCCCGTGCGGAGCCAGCCGTCCGGGGTCATCGTGGCGGCCGTCGTGTCCGGGTCCTCGAAGTAGCCCGTCATGACGTTGAAGCCGCGGACCAGGACCTCGCCGGGAGTGCCCGGGGCCGCCAGGACGCGGACCTCCGTGCCGGGGATCGCGCGGCCGGAGGTGGAGGCGATGACGTCCGCCGGGTCGCCGGTGCGGCACATCGTGACGATGCCGCTCGCCTCGGAGAGGCCGTATGCGGTGAGGACCGTTGCTATGCCGAGCTCGCTGCGCAGGCGTTCGACCAGTTGGAGGGGGACCACCGCCGCGCCCGTGACGACCAGGCGGAGGGCCGAGAGGTCGTGGGCGGTGCGGGACGGGTGGTCCAGGAGGGACTGGTGGAGGGTGGGCGGGCCCGGGAGCACCGAGATGCGTTCTGCGGCGATGTTCGCCAGGACCGTCTCCACGTTGAAGACCGGCTGCGGGACCATCGTCGCGCCCCGCATGAGGCAGGCGATGATCCCCGCCTTGTAGCCGAAGGTGTGGAAGAACGGGTTCACGATGAGGTAGCGGTCGCCCTCGCGGAGACCGGCCAGCTCGCTCCAGATCGCGTAGCACCGCAGCGTCTGGGTGTGGGTGATGACCGCACCCTTGGGGCGGCCCGTCGTGCCCGAGGTGTAGATGATGTCCGAGGGGGTGGTGGGCGTGATCGCGGCCGCCCGTTCCCGTACCGCCTCCGGTGATATCCCCTCCCCGGCGGCCAGGAAGTCCTTCCAGGTCAGGTAGTCGTCGGGGGCGCTGTCCGCCAGCACCACCACCCGTTCCAGGACCGGCAACCTGACCTCGGAGCGGCGCAGGGACGCCACGTACGACGTGCCCAGGAACGTGCCGGTGACGAACAGCAGCTTCGCCCGGCTCCGTTGCAGGATGTACGCCGCCTCCGTGCCCTTGAAGCGGGTGTTGAGCGGGACGAGCACCGCGCCCGCCGTGACCGCCCCGAGCGCGGAGACGATCCAGTCCAGGGTGTTCGGCGCCCAGATCGCGACCCGGTCGCCCGGCTCCACGCCGGAGGCCATGCACGCGGCGGCGGCCCGTTCGACGCGTTCGCCGAGTTCCGTGTAAGAGATTCGGGCGCGGCCCTCGACGACCGCCTCGCGGTCCCCGTACCGTTCGGCCGCCGCCCGTACCAGCTCCGGGACGGTGGACCATTCCTCGTCGCCGCGCATCGTCTGTCCTCCCCGCCGAACCGCACAGTAGCTGACTATCCGTCAGATTAGCTGTAGCCTCTGGCGCTGTCAGCAGTCATGACGGTCCCGGAGGTGGCGGTGGCGACGCTCAAAGACGTGACAGCGATAGCCGGTATAGGGCAGACGGCCTTCGCGAAACAACTCCCCGAGAGCGAGAAGGTGTTGGCCTGCCGGGCCATCGTCGCTGCCCTCGACGACGCCGGGATCGCGGCATCGGAGGTCGACGCCTTCGCCTCGTACACGATGGAGGAGACCGACGAGGTCGAGATCGCCAAGGCCATCGGCGCCGGTGATGTCACCTTCTTCAGCAAGGTGGGGTACGGGGGTGGCGGCTCCTGCGCGACGATCGCGCACCTCGCGGCTGCCGTCGCCACCGGTCAGGCGAGTGTGGGGGTCGCCTGGCGGTCCCGGAAGCGCGGCTCGGGGCCCCGGCCCTGGAAGAACACCGCCGTCCAGCTGCCGACCCCCGCCCAGTGGACCCGGCCGTACGGGCTGCTGCGGCCCTCGGACGAGATCGGGATGCTGGCGCGGCGCTATATGCACGAGTACGGGGCCACCCGCGACCATCTCTTCAACGTCGCCCTCGCCTGCCGCAACCGCGCCAACCAGAACCCGGACGCGGTGATGTACGAACGGCCGCTGACCCGCGACATGTATATGACCTCCCGCTGGATCAGTGAGCCGCTCTGTCTCTTCGA
The DNA here is from genome assembly GCF_042670885.1 of Streptomyces sp. NPDC057136. NCBI lineage: Bacteria > Bacillati > Actinomycetota > Actinomycetes > Kitasatosporales > Streptomycetaceae > Streptomyces > Streptomyces sp. NPDC057136. The sequence continues at coordinate 19,585 of NZ_JBHUUV010000019.1, read as the reverse complement.
CAACTGTCTGGAGACGGACGGGGCACTCGCCTGCGTCATCGTCTCCGCCGAACGCGCCCGCGACTGCCGGCAGAAGCCCGTCTACATCCACTCCGTCGCCCAGGGACTCCCCGCCCAGCACCACGGGATGGTCAACTACTGGAACGACGACCCGCTCACCGGACCCGCCTGGACTGCGGCCCGACAGCTGTGGAAACAGGCCGACTTCGGGCCCGGTGACGTCGATGTCGCCCAGATCTACGACGCGTTCACCCCGCTCATCCCGCTCTCCCTGGAGGGCTACGGCTTCTGCGGGCGCGGCGAGGGCGCCGCGTTCACGGAGGGCGGCGCGCTGGAGAGCGGCGGGCGGCTGCCCATCAACACGGGCGGCGGCGGGCTCAGCGAGGCGTACGTGCACGGCTTCAACCTCATCAACGAGGGCGTGAAGCAACTGCGCGGCGTCTCCACCGCCCAGGTCCCCGACGCCGCGACCTGCCTGGTCACCGCCGGGGAAGGCGTCCCCACCTCCGCCGTCCTGCTGAGGAGCTGACATGTCCGACAGTCTGCTGTCGCCCGTCGTCGACGAGGACGGGGCGCCGTTCTGGGAGTTCGCGGCCCGCGGCGAACTCCGGGTCCAGACGTGCGCCGCCCCCGACTGCGGCGAGCTCCGCTTCCCGCCCCGGCCGTGCTGCCCGCGCTGCCAGTCCTTCGACAGCGAGTGGCGGCCGATGAGCGGGCGCGGCCGGATCTGGTCGTACGTGGTCCCGCATCCGCCCCTGCTGCCCGCGTACGCCGAACAGGCCCCGTACAACGCCGTCGTCGTCGAACTGGCCGAGGCCCCGAGAATCCGGCTGGTCGGGAATGTGGTGAGCGGGCCGGATGCGGCGCTGAACTCGGTCGATCCGGGGAGGTTGCGGATCGGTGCGGCGGTGAAGGCGGTCTTCTGCCCGGCCGGCCCCGATACCACCGATGCCTCCGACTCCCCCGGCGTGACCGTGGTCCGCTGGCTGCTGGAGCGGTGAGCGGCGGTGCTGCGTACGGAGACGGATCACGGGACCGGGGTCGCGCTCGTCACCCTCGACCGGCCGGAGAAACTCAACGCGATCGACCTCGCGACGGCGGCCGAACTTGCGGCGCTCTGGCGGGAGTTCCGCTACGACGAGGGCGTACGGGCCGTCGTCCTCACCGGGGCGGGCGGGCGCGCCTTCTGTACGGGGCTCGACCGGGGGGTGGCGGTTCCGCAGCCCCCTTCCCCGTACGCGATCGACGATCCCCTGATCGCGATCGGGCCCAAGGCGAACGATCTGTGGAAGCCCGTGATCGTGGCGGTGGAGGGGATGGCCTGCGGCGGGGCGTTCTATCTGCTGGGCGAGGCGGAATTCGTCATCGCGTCCGAGGAGGCGACGTTCTTCGACCCGCACACGACGTACGGCATGGTCAGCGCGTACGAGGCGATCTCGATGGCGCAGCGGATGCCGTTCGGCGAGGTCGCCCGGATGTCGCTGATGGGCACAGCCGAACGGGTCACGGCCCGGCGCGCGTACGAGACCGGACTGGTCAGCGAGGTCACACCGGTCGGCGGGGCGGTGGACGCGGCGCTGCGGGCGGCGGCCGTCATCGCCTCGTACCCGACGGCCGCGGTCCAGGGCACGGTACGGGCGGTGTGGTCGGCGAAGGAGGCGGCGCGGACGCAGGCGCTGGCCCACGCCCCGCAGCTGATCGCGCTCGGGAATCTGGCGCCGGAGCGGCAGACCGAGCTGTTCGAGAAGCGGGACGCGAGTGGGGCCGGGCGCGGGACGTATCGCTTGCGGTGAGGGAGAGGGGTCCGGGTCAGTAGCGCGGTTCCGCCGTGACGCGGCACGTCTTCACCTTGGACACCTTGCGCGGACTGTCCATGCGGACGGTGAGGCTCTTGACGTCGCCGTACGCCAGTTCCGCGGTGGTCTCGCCCGTGTCGACGGTGTTGCCGAGCGCGTCCAGGAAGGTCACCTCGACGTCGTACGTCTTCGCCGTGCCGGACGCCGTGGACCGGAGCTGGATGACGGACGAGGTGACGGCCTTGCGCTTGCCCTTGCGGGCCTGGGCGCAGCGGATGACCCGTACCTCGGGGGCGTCCGAGGCCGTGGAGACCGGGGTCGGCGTGCCGTAGTCGGTGCCGCCGGACGAACTGCTCGACGAGTCGTAGTCGTTGTCGTCGTAGTCGTAGTCGTGGTTGTTCTTCTTGGAGCTGGAGCAGCCACCGCCGCTCGAGCCGCTGCTCTTGCCGCTGCGGCTCTTGCCGCCACTGCCCTTGCCTCCGCTGCTGGAGGTCGAGAATCCGGTGAGCGCGAGCACCACCACGACCAGTACCGCCGCGAACCTCATACGTCGCCGCATCATCGATGCAGCCCCCCTTGCGTTGTTGACACGTCCTTCGGCGCCGAGCGGACCGCGCGACACCGTAGCGCACAGCATTCCGGCCAGGTCCGGCAGGCCGGTCATGACCCTGTCACGGTCTTGTCATCGTCTGCGCGCCGGACAGGCCCCAGGCGGGGTGATCGGCTCCGGTCGCGGGCGGGTTCGGCCGGGCGTAGCGTCGGATTCCGGGGAGGTGCGTACGCCGGTAGGCGTGCGCCGCGCGCATCGCAAGCTCGCAGGAGGCTGCCGGTGATCCGCAACGTCCTCGGCTCCGTCGTCGCCCTCGTGGGGGCGGCGGCCGCTGTCGTGAGTCCCTTCCGTAACTGGTACGAGGGCCGGCTCGGGCGCGACTACCGAATCCAGGACCTCTTCGAGGGCATTACCGCCACGGAGTCCGCGGTACTGCTTTCGATCCTGTTGCCGTTCCTCTTCGCCGCGGTGGTGGCCCTGGCCGGAGTGCTGCTCCGGTCGCGGCTCGTGGTGGCGTTCGCGGGTGTGGTGGTGCTGGGCTTCACCGTGCTGTGGATGGTCCGTCAGGGGCAGGCGGCAAACGGCCTGACGGTGGGCGGGGACGGTTCCGGACTTCAGACGGGGGTGGCGATCGCGGGGTCCGGTGGGCTGTTGCTGCTACTGGGTGCGGCGCTGATGTCGGGGCGGCGGGGTGGGGCGCGGCACCGTCGTACGGAACCCTTTACGGCGCCGGGGTCGGAGCATCCGGATACGTGGCCGCCCACGCAGGAGCCGGGGCCGGCCGCGCAGACGTCTCCGTGGCCGGAGCGGGAGGTGGACCCGTACGTGGGCCCGAGCCCTCGCGAGGACCAGGAAACCCGCTCGTACCCGACGCAGGACGAGGGCCCCGACCAACGCCCACCCCGTTGACGTTTGTCCTGAATCGCCGGACGGGCTGGGGTGCTGGACGGATTGCGTCACGCCATCCAAGCCCGCCCGGCGATTGAGGACAGAGCGGTGACCGGCGCACCCGGTCGTCCCCTACGCCCGCGCCCGATTCCCCGTGCCCGTCCCCTTCAGCGCGTCCAGCGCGTACACGCAGCGGTCCTTGCTGCACGCGTACACCACGCCCGCCTGCGCCACCGGCGACCCCGTGATCTCGCCGCCCGTGGCGAGCTTCCAGCGGAGCTGGCCGCCCGCCGCATCCAGCGTGTAGAGCACGTGGTCCGCGGAGCCGAAGTGCACGCGTCCGTCCGCGACCACCGGCGCGCCCACCACGTCGCCGCCCGCCGCGAACCGCCACTTCGGCGTGCCCGTCACCGCGTCCAGCGTGTACAGCGCGCTGCCACTGCCGACGTGGACGTTCCCGTCCGCCACCAGCACCGGCTCGATGGACTGGCGGGCCTCCGTGGCGATCCGCCAGCGGTCCTTGCCGTTCGCGGCGTCGAGTGCGTACACCGTGCCGAGGTAGTCGGCGAGGTACACCCCGCCCCCGGTGACCGCGGGCCCCGGGGCGAACGCGGGCGGGGACAGGAAGACGGCCGGCGACTCGAAGTGCCAGCGCACATGGCCGGAGACGGAGTCCACGGCCAGCACCCGGGTCCCCGCGGAGACGTACACGCAGCCGTCCGGCGCCGGGGCCACCCGTACCGGCACACCGCCGCAGGAGGCCGCGTCACCGATCGGGTACGACCAGCGCTCACCACCGGTACGGGCGTCGACGGCCCGCAACCGGGAGTCCTGCCACAGGTACACCGTGCCGTCATGTATCGCGGGCCCGGCCTCCGGTGTCTCGAAGTCCGTCTGGACGCCCGAGGTCTCCCACAGCTTCTCGCCGCTGGACGCCTCCCACGCCTGGACGCCGCCGCCCCGCGTCCCGGTCAGGACGGTGCCGCGGTCGGCCTTCAGGGAGTAGACCCAGGCATCCGTCTGCAACCGCCACCGTTCGGCACCGGTCGCCGCGTCGAGCGCGTACAGGGACGGGCCGTCCGAGCCGTGGATCCGGCCGCCGTCGACCGCCATCGCCCAGGCCACGTCCCGGGTCTTGAACTGGCGTCTCCCGTTGCCCACATCCAGCGCGTGGACCTCGAACGACGTCACGTACAGCAGGTCCCCGGCGACGACCGGCGTGCCCCACACGTCGTTCGACATGCGAAAACGCCAGGGCCGCCAGCGGTCCGGCGCGGCGGGCGCCGCATCCGGCGCGGGCGCGGGGGCGGGCACCGGGGCGGTCGGCGGGGTAACGCCGTTCACGCCCGCGGGCGGACGCACCCAGCCGGTGGCCGGATCGGCGTGAGCGGCCGCGGCGCCACGGATCTCGCCGGGCCGCAGCCCGGGACCGATCGGCACCTTCGCACCGGCCAGCCGTACGGGTCCGCCGTCGGGCGACGGGGACACGGCGGGGCCCGGTCCGGGCGACGGGGAACGGAGATCGGCGCCGCTGCGCCAGGCCGTGTCCCAGTCCGCGCCGTGCGGCCGCTGCGGCCGCTGCGGCGGATTCGGCGGCTGCGGGGGCGCGGCCACCGGCGCGGCGTGCGCCGGAGCACGCGCGGGAACCGGGGTCGGAGCGGCGACCGTGCGGCCGCCGCCGCGCCGCTGCTCGATCATCGCGGTGGCCAGGTGCGGCAGCCATGCCGACGCCGTACCGCTGTCGTCGCTGCCGGAGGCGAAGAGGTGCGGAGCGAGCTGGGCCTGCAGATCGGCCGGGCTGGGCCGCCGCGTGGCGTCCATCTGCATACAGGACTCGATCAGCGGCCGCAGATCGTCGGGCAGGCCCTCCGTGTCGGGGCCCTCCCGGAGCAGCATGAACACCGTCTCGACGGGGTTGGCCCCGTGGAACGGCGCATGCCCGGTCGCCGCGAACACCAGCGTCGAGCCGAGCGAGAACACATCGCTGGCCCCGGTCACGCTCCGCGAGTCCCGCGCCTGCTCGGGAGACATGTAGGCGGGAGTGCCGACCGCCACATTCGTCATGGTCAGCCGGGTGTTGGAGACACCGGACGCGATCCCGAAGTCGATCACGCGCGGACCGTCCTCGACGACCAGCACGTTGGACGGCTTCAGGTCGCGGTGGACGAGCCCCGCGCCGTGGATGGACTGGAGTGCCTCGGCGATCCCGGCCGCCAGCCACCGCACCGCCTGGGTCGGCATCGGCCCGCACTCATTCACTATCTCCTCGAGCGAGGGGGCGGGTACGTAGGCGGTGGCCAGCCACGGCACCGCCGCTCGCGGGTCTGCGTCCACCACGGCGGCCGTGTAGAAACCGCTCACCGCGCGGGCCGCCTCCACCTCACGCGTGAACCGGACCCGGAACAACTGGTCCTCGGCGAGCTCCGTACGTACCGTCTTGATCGCCACCCGCCGGCCCGACGCCGAGCGCGCGAGATAGACCAGCCCCATGCCGCCGGCCCCGAGTCGTCCCAGCACCTCGAACGGGCCGATCCGCCTCGGGTCGTGCTGCGTCAGCTGCTCCACTTGCCTGCCACCTCCCCGTACGGGCCTCAAGAACAGAAGCCCGCGAAATCCCGCCATGTGCAGCGTCTCACCACTGGGCACCACCTGGCGGTGCGCACCCCCGATTCTTCCTGTCGGAGGCCCCCGTTGCGAACCCGGGGGCGGATCGGGGTGTCTTATGGCACTTCATCCGGTACCGGGACACCCCGGATGCGGGCGGGGACAGTCACCGGGTGCCGCGTCAGGGCAGGAGCTCGGTCGGCTGGAGTACGGCGAAGGCGGCGCCCTGGTCGTCCTGGACGACCGCCATCCGCCCGTACGGGATGTCGAACGGCGGCGCGGTGACCCGGCCGCCCAGGTGGACGACGGTCTCGGCGGCCCGGTCGCAGTCGGCGACCGCGAAGTAGGTGAGGAAGTAACTGGGCATCTCGGCGGGGAAGGCGTCCGTGATGACACTGCGCCCGCCGATCGCCGTATCGGGCCCCGGCTCGGTGCCCGCGGGCGACCACATCCGGTAGTCGATGCCCGACTCGGCCGTTCCGGTCCCGCCCTCGGCGGACTCGCCCAGATCCGTCGGCTTGAAGCCGAAGACCTGCTCGTAGAAGGCGTCCACGGCTTCCGGCCGCCGGGTGTAGACCTCGGTCCAGCAGAAGGCACCCGGCTCGTTCTGCTTCTCGAAGCCCGCCCGGTCGCCTGCCTGCCACAGTCCGAAGACCGCGCCACCGGGGTCGGCGGCCTGGGCCAGCACCCCGGCCCGGCCCGCCCGCACGGGGTCGGTGATCACCTGGCCGCCCGCTTCCCTGATGAGGGCCACGGTGGCGGTGATGTCGTCGGTGGAGAAGTAGACGCCCCAGGCGGTCGGCATCCGGCCGTCCCGTTTGGCGGCGAGCGCGGCGACGAGCCTGCCGTCGTTGAAGGCGTCGGCGAAGGGCAGGCCGTCGCCCGCGCGGAAGGTCCAGCCGAAGAGCCCACCGTAGAAGCGCTTGCCCGCTTCGAGGTCGGAGAGCTGCACATCCACCCAGCACGGCACGGAGTGCGCGAATGCGGCCATGGGCCCGGATCCTTCCGTAGCGGTGTCGCCCGAGTAGTGATGCCCGTCACAGTCAACGTAACGGCGGGTGCGGCGCAGCGCGCCCCGACGCACCCATATAGAACATTCGCCCTAATCGTGAAGGCCCTGCGCCCGGCGTGGACAAAGTTGTCCACCGAAGTTGTCCACAGGCTGTTGATAACACTTTCGCCGACACGATGCCGACACTCATGCCGCGCGCGCAGCGGGCGGTGACCCCCGTCGCCGCTCGTGGCCGAAAACCCACCACACACCCACCACACACCCCGCCGGTCCTGCGGCGTTCCCCATTTGCAGTCGGCCGAATCGCGCTCCGATCACCCCTCGGTAAGCTGACGGCATGACAGGACAAGTACGCACCGTCGACGGCCGCGTGGCCGGTCGACGCGGTCAGGCGACGCGGCAGAAGCTGCTCGACTGCCTCAGCGAGATGCTCAGCTCCTCGCCGTACCGGGACGTCAAAGTCATCGACGTCGCCCGGAAGGCGGGGACTTCACCCGCGACCTTCTACCAGTACTTCCCCGACGTCGAGGGCGCCGTCCTCGAAATCGCCGAGGAAATGGCCAAGGAGGGTGCCGGGCTGACCCAACTGGTCGCCGGCCGCTCCTGGGTCGGCAAGGCCGGCTGGCAGACCTCCGAGGAACTGGTCGAGGGATTCCTCGACTTCTGGCGCCGTCACGACGCCATCCTCCGGGTGGTCGACCTCGGCGCGGCCGAAGGCGACAAGCGGTTCTACAAGATCCGCATGAAGATCCTGAACTCGGTCACCAACTCCCTTACGGAGTCGGTGAAGGAGCTTCAGGCCAAGGGCAAGGTCGACAAGGACGTCAGTCCGGCGGCGATGGCGGGTTCCCTGGTCGCGATGCTGGCCGCGGTGGCCTCGCACCAGAAGGGCTTCACCACCTGGGGCGTCAAGCAGGCCGAGCTCCGGCCCAATCTGGCCCTGTTGGTGCACCTGGGTATCACCGGCAAGAAGCCGACGAAGTAGGCGCGGCGCCGGACCTACCTCACACGCTGGGCGCTCAGCCGCAACCCGGGCACCCACGTCGTCCTGTCTCACCGACGGCGGACCACAGCAGTGCCTGTGGTCCGCCGTCGGCGCCTGCGGCCTCGGACGGCGAACAGGCCCTCAGTCCCGGCGCTCCAGCCGGAACAGCCGGATCTCCCGCTCGATCCTCGCCTGGTACGTCGCATACGGCGGCCAGAACCTCAGCGCCGCCTCCCAGACCTCGGCCCGCTCCGCCCCCTGGAGCAGTCGCGCGCGCACCGGGACGTCCCGGCCCTTCCAGCTGACGTCGGCGTCCGGGCAGCCGAGCAGATTGGCGGTCCAGGCCGGATGCCCCGTACGGCCGAAGTTGCTGCCGACCAGAATCCAGCTCTCCGGCGGCCCCTTCTGCGGCATGCAGGCCAGGGGGACTGTCCTCAGCTGCCCGCTTTTCGCACCCCGCACGGTGAGGACGAGGCCCGGCAGCATCTGTGCGCTGAGCATCACCCTGCCCCGGGTGAGCCGGTGCACCGTACGGTCCATGACAGGGATGACATGCGGGGCGATCCTCGCGAAGGCGCGGGTCGAGGAGATCTTCTGGACCAGCCGGACGCCGGGCGCCATCAGACGGCCACCTCGGCCCCGGCGCCACCGGTCAGGAACAGCCCGGCCTGGTGCGCCGCGCGGTCGCGCAGCCGGTGGACGGGGCCGAAGAGCAGTTCGTCGGCCGTGGCCCGCTTGAAGTAGAGGTGCGCCTCGTGTTCCCACGTGAACCCGATGCCGCCGTGCAGCTGAATGGCCTCGGCGGCGGTGACCCGCAGCGCCTCCAGCGCCTGCGCGAGCGCCAGACCGGCGGCCGTCGGGTCCCAGGCCGCGTAGTACGCGGCCGAGCGGGCCGCCTGCACCCGTACGTACGCGTCCGCGAGGCGGTGCTTCACCGCCTGGAAAGAGCCGATCGCCCGGCCGAACTGCTCCCGGGCCTTCACATACTCGACGGTGCGTTCCAGCGCGCTCGCCGCTGCCCCGGCCGCTTCCGCCGCGAGCACCGCGGCGGCCGTGCGCCCGGCCGCCGCCAGGGCTGCGGCTGTCTCGACGGCGCTGTCCACGCCCAGGAGTTCGGCCTCGGTGTCGCGCAGTTCGATACGCCCGAGCGGCCGTGTCTCGTCCATCGAGGTCTGCCTGGTGCGGACGAGCCCGGCCGCCGTCTCCGTACGCACGAGGAAGAGGAGCGTACGGCTGCGCGGGAAGCCGCCCGTGTGCGCGGCGACCACGAGCAGTCCCGCACTGTGGCCGTCGAGGACCTGTGCCGCCTCGCCGTACAGCCGCCAGCCCTCCTCGCCACCGGCCGGCCTCGCCTGTACGCCACCGGCCCGACCACCGCCCGCCCAGTCGCCGGTGCCGCCTGCGTCACCCGTGTCGTCGCCCGTGAGACCGAGGGCCGTGGAGAGGCCGGTGCCGGGGACGGCGAGGGTGGCGGTCAGTTCCCCCGCCGCGAGAGCCGGCAGCAGGGCGGTGCGCTGGGCCTCGGTGCCGAGTGCGGTGATCAGGGGGGCGGCGAGGGCAGCGGTGGCGAGCAGCGGCGAGGGCAGCAGGGCCCGGCCCGTCTCCTCGCAGGCGAGGGCGAGCTCGGCGGTGCCGCAGCCGACACCGCCGTACGCCTCGGGGATCGCGAGCCCCGGCAGCCCGAGGTCGCGGGCGAGCTGCCGCCACAGGGCGGCGTCGTACCCCTCGGCGGTCCGTACGGCGGCCCTGACCTCGTCGGGTCCACAGCGTTTAGCCAGCAGTTCGCGCAGCGTGCGGCGGATCTCGTCCTGTTCCGCGGTGAAGGCGGCGTCCATCATCGGGCTCCTTCCCCTCGGTCAGGGACCTGCGCCCCGACCTGACGGGCCGTCATGCTAGGCGTGAAGGTCCGAAAAACCCAGAGCCCCGCACGCGCACCGCTCGCGCAACCCTCTTGCTGCTCCCACCATCTGATGTACCGTCAGATTCATGCCTTCCTCCCTCTCCACCACCCCGCGCCGGGTCGCCGCAGTCGGTATAGCGCTGGCGGACTGCGGACGCGTCGACGAGGCCACCCCGTACGCCCTGCACGCCCAGGCCGCCCGCCGGGCGCTCACCGACTCGGGCCTCGACCGGTCCGTCATCGACGGTTTCGCCTCCGCGGGGCTCGGGATGCTCGCGCCCGTCGAGGTCGCCGAGTACCTCGGCCTCACCCCCACCTGGGTGGACTCCACGGCGGTCGGCGGCGCGACCTGGGAGGTCATGGCGGCCCACGCGGCGGACGCCATCGCCGCCGGTCACGCCAATGCCGTCCTGCTGGTGTACGGATCGACGGCCCGGGCCGACATCAGGGCAGGGCGCAGGACGTCCAATCTGTCGTTCGGGGCACGTGGCCCGCTCCAGTTCGAGGTGCCGTACGGGCACTCGCTGATCGCCAAGTACGCGATGGCCGCACGCCGCCATATGCACGAGTACGGGACGACACCGGAGCAGCTGGCCGAGGTGGCGGTCCAGGCGCGGGCGAACGCGGCGGCCAATCCGGACGCGATGTTCCGGGACCCGATCACGGTGGACGAGGTCCTGTCGGGGCCGTTGATCGCGGACCCGTTCACCAAACTGCACTGCTGCATCCGCAGCGACGGCGGATGCGCGGTCCTGCTGGCCGCCGAGGAGTACGTACCGGACACGGCGAAGGACCCGGTGTGGATTCTCGGGACCGGTGAGTACGCCTCGCACTCCACGATGTCCGAGTGGGAGGACTTCACGGTCTCCCCCGCGGCGGTCTCGGGCCGGCTGGCGTTCGAGCGGGCCGGGGTGCGTCCCGCCGACATCGACCTCGCCGAGATCTACGACGCGTTCACCTACATGACGCTCGTGACGCTGGAGGATCTGGGTTTCTGTGCGAAGGGCGAGGGCGGAGCGTTCATGGAGAAGGGCCGCACGGGTCTGACGGGAGAGCTCCCTGTGAACACGGACGGCGGCGGCCTTTCGGCCTGCCATCCGGGGATGCGGGGCCTGTTCCTGCTGGTGGAGGCGGTACGGCAACTGCGGGGCGAGGCGGGCGAACGCCAGGTGCACCGCCCGGGCGGCCGGCTGCCGGAACTGGCGGTGGCCTCGGGAACGGGCGGCTGGTTCTGCTCCTCGGGGACGGTGGTGCTGGGGCGGGGGTGAGCGGACACCCCCCGACCCCTTTGCGATGGAATGGCCGCATGCCCGATTCGCACAGCACCTTCCTGGACCTGCTCCACGCCCAGCGCGTGTGGGACATCGACCTCCCCTCCTTCGACCCGGCCACCGCGCCCGGCGATCCCGTCACCCTCTTCCACACCTGGTTCACGGAGGCAGTGGCCGCCGGGCAGCCGGAGCCGCACACCATGTCCCTCGCCACCGTCGACGAGGAGGACCGCCCCGACGTCCGGACGCTGATGCTGCACGACGTGGACGAGCGCGGCTGGCACTTCGCCTCGCACGCCACCAGCGCGAAGGGCCACCAGCTCGCCGCCCGCCCACAGGCCGCGCTCGGCTTCTACTGGCCGGCGCAGGGGCGGCAGGTACGCGTACGGGGGCCGGTCACCGCGGCGAGTCCGGCGGAGAGCCTGGCCGATCTCCACGCCCGCTCGACGGGTGCGCTGGCATCGGCGCTGGTGGGACGGCAGAGCGAGGTCCTGGAGACACGGGACGCGCTGGTCCGGGCCTCCGAGTCCGCCTGGGAGCGGGCCTCGTCCACGCCGGACGCGGAGGTGCGGAGCTGGACCCGGTACGTGGTCGAGCCGCAGGAGGCCGAGTTCTTCCAGGGCGACGCGCGGCGCCAGCACGTACGGCTGCGCTACCGCCTGGACGGGCATCTGGGCGGCGGGTCATGGGTACGGGAGCTCCTCTGGCCCTGAGCCCCCCGACGACTCAGGCGGATTTATTCGATTTCAACAAGAAAGGGGCATTATGGGAGACAGATGGGCCGTAGGGAGGCACCCATGGCACGAGCCCGTTCCCGTTACGCCCCGGACCGCGGTCTGACGACGCGCATGGTGACGACGATGTTCTTCATCGGCCTGCTGTACGTGGTCTTCGTCGGCGTGCTCCTGGCGGTCCTGCGCGGCTCCTGGCCCCTCATCCTGATCATCACGGGCGGCCTCTTCGTCGCCCAGTTCTGGTTCAGCGACCGCATCGCGGCGTACGGGATGGGGGCCCGGGAAGTCACCCCCGAGGAGGCACCCGAGCTGCACGGCGCCATCGACCGGATCTGCGCCCTGGCCGATATGCCGAAACCCCGGGTGGCGATCGCACAGAGCGACGTGCCGAACGCCTTCGCCACCGGCCGCAACGAGAAGACGGCCCTGGTCTGCGCCACGACCGGGCTCCTGCGCAGACTCGAACCGGAGGAGCTGGAGGGCGTCCTCGCCCACGAGATGTCGCACGTCGCGCACCGGGATGTCGCGGTGATGACGATCGCCTCGTTCCTGGGCGTCCTCGCGGGTGTCATCACCCGGATCGCACTCTGGGGCGGCTTCGCGCGCAACAGCCGCGGCAACGACCCTGCGGGCATCGTCGTCCTGCTGATCCCGTTGATCAGCGCGGTCGTCTACGCACTGAGCTTCCTGCTGACCTGGCTGCTCTCCCGCTACCGCGAACTCTCCGCCGACCGCACCGCCGCCCTGCTCACGGGCCGCCCCTCGGCACTCGCCTCGGCCCTGACGAAGATCAGCGGACAGATGGCCCGGATACCGACGGAGGACCTGCGGAAGGCGGAGCCGTACAACGCCTTCTACTTCGTACCCGCGTTCGCCTCCAAGGAGAGCTTCGGGCGGCTGATCTCCTCGCACCCGACGCTCGAACAGCGCCTCGACCAGCTCGCCCGTATCTCCGCCGACCTGTCCCGGCCGTAAGGAACGTCCATGGGCTTCCTCGACACCATCCTGGGCCGCAGCAAGCCGGTCCGCCCCGACCTCGACCAGCTCTTCGCCGTCCCCTCCGCCGCGCTGACCCTCCAGGCGGCCGCGGGCTTCACCCTCACCGGCCTCGGCTCGGTCTGCTTCGCAGGCGTGGAGGGTGGCGGCTTCGCCCGCCTCCAGGAGGACGTACGGGAACTGCTCGACGCGGACACCGGCCGGGGCGGAATCCCGGTGGAGTTCAGCCGGGACGCGTACGGCTACACGTGGCTGCTCGCCCGTCAGCCGCCCGACGACACGGCGGCCCTGGTCAACGACCTGCACGCGGTCAACACCCTGCTCCAGGACGGCGGCTTCGGCCCGCACCTGCTGTGCTCACTGATCGGCTTCCACCACCCGGACGGACGCGGGCTCGCCCTGGTCTACCTCTTCAAACGCGGCACCTTCTACCCCTTCGCACCACTGCCCGGCACCACCGAGAAACGCGACAACCAACTGGAACTGCAGGCGAGAGCGGTCCTGGGCGACGACCTGAAAGTGGAAAAGGACCTGGCCCGCTGGTTCCCGGTGTGGGGCGCACCGGGGCTGTGATGTGAACCGGGGCTGTGACCGGCGCGCATCAGCCCTCCGGGCCGAAGACCGGGATCGATTCCCTGCCCTCCTCGTGGCGGAAAGTCACCATGAGCGGCATGCCGATCGTCAGGGCCGACGCATCGCAGTCCACGAGTTCCGTCATCATCCGCGGGCCCTCGGCGAGGTCGACCACCGCCGCCGTGTACGGGACCCGGGAGCCGAACGGGGGCAGGTCGTTGCGGTGGACGACGGACCAGGTGTAGAGCGTCGCGTGGCCGCTCGCGCGCTCCCAGGTGACATCCTCGCTCCAGCAGCGGGGGCAGAACTCGCGCGGGTAGTGGTGGGCCCGGGTGCAGGCGCCGCAGCGGCGCAGCAGCAGGCGGCCCTGCGCCGCGGCATCCCAGTAGGGGCGGGTGAAGGCGTCCGGCTCCGGGAGGTCGTAGCGCGCTGCCGCCGCCTGAGGAGTCAAAGGAACAGTCCGATCGCCTCGTCGAGCGACCAGGTCTGCCAGGACATCGCGAACAGCGCGACGAGCGAGATCAGCGCCATCATCGCGTTCTGCCCCTGCTCGGCCCAGTCGTGGATCATCAGCACCAGATAGAGGATGTTCAGGAGCAGTCCTCCGACCAGCGCGACCGGCGTGAGGAACCCGGCGATCAGCCCGAGCCCCAGAGCGAGTTCGGCGTAGACGACGACGTACGCCATGAGCCTGGGGCGGGGTTCGACCACGCGCCGGAAGCCGGCACGGACCACCGGCCAGCGGTGCTTTCCGGCGACGTCCGCCGCCCAGGCGATGCCCGTGCCGCGCTCGAACCAGCCCTTCCTGTCCTTGTGGCGCCAGCTCTCCAGCCACCACAGGCCGAGCCCTATGCGCAGGACGGCGAGCCACTCGGCCCCACCGAGCACGATCGTCTGCATCGGGACTCCTCCCGGTCACTGGAACGTGATCTGACGGTACGTCAGTTCACCCGATCGGGGCCGCCGTGCGCAAGAGGTGCGCGGGACGAACGCGAGACGCACGCAAGACGTACGCACCCGTGATCAATTCGCAACCGATTCCAACCTTGACCGAGACCCATCAAGTGATCGCACGATTACGCTCCATAATCATGTCCGAAAGCACACCCGCCCCCAGCAGCCCCCTTTCCACCCGTATCGACCGCACCGACGGCCGGCCCGTCTATGTCGTCGGCGGTGGTCCGGGCGGTCTCGCCGTCGCGGCGGCCCTGCGCGAACAGGGCGTTCGGGCCGTCGTACTGGAGAAGTCCGAGAGCGTCGGGGCCTCCTGGCGCCGCCACTACGACCGGCTTCGTCTGCACACCACCCGACGCTGGTCCGCGCTGCCGGGCCTGGCGATGCCCCGCCGGTTCGGGCGCTGGGTGTCCCGCGCGGACGTGGTGCGCTACCTGGAGAAGTACGCCGAGCACCACGCGCTCGAAGTGGTCACCGGCGTCGAGGTCTCCCGTATCGAACGGGCCGTCGACGGCAGCGGCTGGCAGCTGACCGCGAGCGGCGGCCGGGTCCTGACCGGGCGGGCCGTCGTCGTCGCCACCGGCTACAACCACACGCCGCGCGTCCCGGACTGGTCCGGGCGCGACACGTTCACCGGCGAGCTGCTGCACGCATCGGAGTACCGCAACCCCACCCCGTACGCCGGTCAGGACGTCCTCGTCGTCGGGATCGGTAACACGGGGGCGGAGATCGCCGTGGACCTGGTGGAGGGCGGCGCTTCCCGGGTGCGGATCGCGGTACGCACCGTTCCGCACATCGTCCGCCGTTCCACCGCGGGCTGGCCCGCGCAGGCGACCGGCGTCCTCGTACGGCGGCTGCCGGTACGGCTCGTGGACCGGGCGGGCGGGGTCATGGCGAAACTCGCCGTCCCGGACCTGTCCGCCCAGGGCCTGCCCCGCCCCGCCACGGGCCTGTACTCCCGCGTCAAGGAGGGTGCGATCCCGGTCCAGGACGTGGGCCTGATCGACGCGGTGAAATCGGGCCGGGTGGTGCCGGTGGCGGCCGTGGAGTCCCTCGACGGGGACGCGGTGGTCCTGGCCGACGGCACCCGGATCACCCCGGACACGGTGATCGCCGCGACCGGGTACCGGCGGGACCTGGAGCAACTGGTCGGCCACCTCGGCGTCCTGGACGAGCGCGGCCGGCCGGTGGTGCACGGGGGGCGTACGCCCAAGGACGCGCCGGGCCTTTACTTCACCGGGTTCACCAACCCGATCAGCGGCATGTTCCGCGAAATGGCCCTGGACGCCCGGAAGATAGCCAAGAGCGTGGCCGGCTCGGGCTGACGGCAGGGAGCCGCGGGACGCCGGGTGCGGGCCTCGTCTACGCCCACGTCCCCTTCGCCGCGACGCGTCGCGCCCACGCGGCCAGGTCCGCCGGTTCGCGGCCGAGGACCTGCTGGACTCCGTCGCCCAGGGCCGCCGAATGACCCGCCCGGTGCACGGCGAACATCCCGCCCAGGAGGTCCGCCATGGCCTCCGGCCAGCCCTGGCCCAGGAGTTCGGTGCGGTACGCGTCCGGGGTCAGCTCCTCGTATCGGATCGGGCGTCCCGCCGCCCGGGCAATCGTCTCCGTGGCCTGGGCGAACGTCAGCGCGCGGGGGCCCGTGAGCTCGTAGGTCCGGCCCTCGTGACCGTCGCCGGTGAGGACTGCCGCCGCGACCTCGGCCACGTCGTCGGCGTCGACGAACGGCTCGGGCATCGCACCGATGGGCAGGGCCAGGAGGCCCGCCTTCAGCGGCGCGTGCCACAGGTCCTCGTCGAAGTTCTGGAAGAAATTGCTCGGCCTGATGATCGTCCACTCGGCGCCGGACCCCCGTACCGCCGCCTCGCCCGCCAGCATGCCCTGCCCGAAATCGTCCCCGGCCGCCTCGACACCGTGCCCGGACAGCGCCACGAAGCGGCGTACGCCCGCGCGCACGGCCTCCGCGACGAACTCCCCGACAGGGGCCGGGTCCTCGGGCGCCACCAGGTAGACGGCCAAGGCGCCGCTCAGCGCGGGCTCCCAGGTCGCCGGGACCGTCCAGTCGAAGGTCACCTCGCCGGAGCGCGAAGCCGCCCGCACCCGGGCCGTACCGGTGTCGCGCAGGTGCCGGACGACCCGGCGGCCGGTCTTGCCCGTGGCGCCCAGGACGATGATGTCGGAGGAGGTGGTTCGCGTGCTCTGCGGTGCCTTCGTGGCCTTCGTTGTCATGGGGCAAGTCCATCGCGTGACGGGACCCGGAGCCATGGCCGTCCGTCCGCGGTGCATAGGAGATCGTCCGTAACGCCCGGGCGTCTGCCTATCGTTGCGGCATGGATGTGTTCGATGAACTGTTGGGCGGCGTCCGGGGCAGAGGCGCGGTGTTCGGCCGTTCGGTGCTGTGGCCGCCGTGGTCGCTGCGGTTTACGGACGGGGCGTATCTGACCCTGTGCGTACCGCTGCGGGGTGCCGGGTGGATCGTCCCGGAGGGTGGCGCGCCGCTGCGAGTGGGGCTCGGTGAGGCCGCGATCGTACGAGGGCCTGCGCCGTTCGTCTTCACCGACGACCCGGAGCCGGGCTCGGGGGACAGGACGGGGGCTGCGGTACAGGACGTGCGCTGGTTGACCGCTACGGGCGGCGAGCAGGCTCCCGCCGATGAGATCACCGGCCCCACCGTGCTGCTGGCGGCCGCCTACGACGTACAGGCCGAAGCTCCGCAACGGCTGCTGCGCGTCCTGCCACCGGCGCTCGTCGTACCGGACGGCGACGACTGCGCGCCGATGCGGGACTACCTGGAGGCACAGATCACCGGGTCGCGGCCGGGCCGGCAGATCGTGCTCGACCGGCTGCTCGACTGGCTGCTGGTGTGCACGCTGCGCGACTGGTTCGACCGGCCGGAGGCCGAACCGCCCAAGTGGTACCAGGCGCTCGGAGACGAGGTGGCGGGGCCCGCGCTGCGTGCCATGCACGAGGACCCGGCGCACCCGTGGACGACCGCGGAGCTGGCGAGCCGGGCCGGAGTGTCGCGCACGACCCTGGCCAAGCGGTTCACGGAGCTGGTCGGGGAGGGCCCGGTGGCGTATCTGACGGAGTGGCGGATGACGCTCGCCGCGGATCTGCTGGCCCGCCCCGAGCTGACGGTGGCGTCCGTGGCGCGGCGCGTGGGGTACGCGGACGCTTTCGGCTTCAGCGCTGCGTTCAAGCGGCTGCGGGGCGAGAGCCCCAGCGCGTACCGCCGGGCCGTGCCCGAAGCCCGCCGGGAGCACGAGGCGCCGGCGGGCTGAGCAGCGGGGGCGTCCCGTCAGACCCGCCAGGCGCCCCCCGCCGCCGCGTCCTGCACGAAGTCGGAGAAGTCGCGGGGCGCGCGGCCGAGTGCGCGCCGGACCCCGTCGGCCACCGTGGCCTCCCGACCCGTCCGGACCGGCTCCAGCGCGGCGGTCCAGAGCGCCGCCTCGTCCTCGGGCACTCCCTGGGCGACCAGGCCCGACCGGAATTCGTCCTCGCCCGTCGGGACATAGGTGGCCCGGCTCCCGGTCACCTTCGCGATCTCGGCGAGCACCTCGTCGACGGTGAGCGCCCGGGGGCCGGACAGTTCGTACACCTCGCCCGCGTGGCCGTCCCCGGTCAGTGCGGCGACGGCCACCGCCGCGATGTCCTCGGCGTCGACGAACGCGGCGGCGCCGTCCGCGGTGGGCAGCGCGAGTTCACCGGCGTTCACGTCGTCCAGGAAGACGCCCTCGCTGAAGTTCTGGGCGAACCAGCCGGGCCGCAGGATCGTCCAGGCCACACCCGCGGCCCGTACCGCGGCCTCCGCCTCCGTGTGCGGCCCGTTGCCGTCGTAGGAGGCCCCGAAGTATCCGGGCACGTCCACGCCGCGGGCGGAGAGCAGCACCAGCCGCCGCACCCCGCTCGCCACGGCCTCCTCCACCAGGGCGGGCGTCGGGGAGGGCGAGGTGTCCAGCGGGACGATGTAGGCGGCGCTCGCCCCGGCGAGGGCGGGCCGCCACGTGGACCGGTCCGCCCAGTCGAACGGGGTCTCCCCGGACCGCGAGGCCACCCGCGTCTCCACCCCCTGTGCACGGAGCCGGGCCACGACGCGGCGCCCGGTCTTGCCGGTGCCGCCGATCACCACTACGGATTCGTTTGCGCTTGCCATCTGTGTCATACCGAAAGCCTGTTCCGGAATGCCACCCGGCGGCCATGTCCCAGCATCCGGGATGGATGTCCGGACGTCCGGCGGTACGGGAGCCGGCGCCTGCACGCCCTTGACAGAAGAGGCCCGGATCCAGTGGATCCGGGCCTCTTCGTGCAGTAGCGGGGACAGGATTTGAACCTGCGACCTCTGGGTTATGAGCCCAGCGAGCTACCGAGCTGCTCCACCCCGCGTCGGTGGACATCACCATACGTCAGCCGCAACGGCTCCAGGACCACGACCCTCGCAAAGTGCGGGCCGTCGCACGGCCGGTGGCAGCGCCTCACCGACCCCCTGTTCAGCGACAACTTCCGGCCGAAGCAGTCTGTTCGGTGAGCGAAGCAGTCTGCAATAAATGCAGGCCAGACGGTAGTTCGCGGTTGTACCACCGCAAATTGTCCACATGATGGATGCCCCCCGGAAGACACCCGCGCCCGCCGCGAGCTGCCCAAACGACCATTCGGTTGATCCGGGACGAGTAGGCAGGGCTGGAAAGAGCTGATCGACATGCACTCACTGTCCGCATGGGCAAGACTCCCGACCGTAATCGCCCCCCAAGCGAAGGAGTTTCACAGATGCGTTACATGCTTGGCAGAATTGCCATAGCTGCCACGGGAACTGTGCTTGTCGCGACCGGCACGACGGCCATGGGCATTGCGCAGGCCAAGCCTGCTCAGCCGACCGGCCTGTACGCCCCGTCGGCGCTCGTGCTGACGATCAGCAAGGGCGATACGCCCGCCACGGCCACCGTCGAGCGAGCCGTGACCTTGAGCTGCGCACCCCGCCCCAGTGGCACTCACCCCTCACCCGCGGCCGCGTGCGCGGAACTGCACTCCGTCGAAGGCGAGTTCACCCAGCTGACGAAGCCGTCGCCACAGCGGACCTGCACGCGCCAGTGGGACCCTGTCGCGATCACCGCCAGCGGCGCCTGGCAGGGGCGGAACGTTTCCTGGTCGACCGCCTTCGGCAACCCGTGCGAGATGCAGGGAAGCCTGGCCGAGGGTGCGGTCTTCGCCTTCTGATCGAGCCCTGCGCGGATCCGGTCGCGCGTCGCGGGGGGGGGGGGGCCCCCCCCCCCGCGCGGCCGGGCGCCCCCGGGGGGGGGAAGAAAAAGAACGCGGCGGCCGCCG